>CALAXC010000071.1 GCA_937894775.1 uncultured Clostridia bacterium | reverse complement strand
TTACAATCCCTCCGTCACGGCAAGCCGTGCCACCTCCCTTTACACAAGGGAGGCTGAAAATAGTAGCCACATCTGTGGCAGTAGGGCGAGTTTGCAAGTATCAAATGTTTCGGTGGGCTTTCAGCACCGTCAGTAACATGCCCTTATAGGGCTGAGCAAGCCACTGGCTTAGCCGGTGGTTATGACTCGTCTTAGATCCCAAACGTCGCCGTGCTGACGGTTAATCGATTTTTATGAGATAAGAACTTTAGCTTCGTCATTTGATGGCGCAATAAAGTTAAAACACCTCATCCGTCGCGTTCCGCGCCACCTTCTCCCGCTGGAGAAGGCTTGGCATAAACCGAGCTTTAAAACACAGATTGAAAAAGAGCAAAAAATGTTTTTTATCAGTCAGCAATTTGAAGTAACACATAAATCAGCCTTCTCCAGTGGGAGAAGGTGTCACCGTTAGGTGACGGATGAGGTGTTATAAATTAATAATTGATAATTGACGATCAAAACGGGAGGAGCAAGCCTCTCTCACAAAAAGCTACGAAAAACTACAAAACACCTCATAGAACATATCCCTGCATAAGCTGAAAGGAGTTTGCTGCTATGGACATCAGAATATATTGGATCTGGCTTGCGGAACAGTGCGGGTACGGATCGAAATATTTTACAAAGCTTTACAGCTTATATAAAAACCCCGTAGAGGTATATGAGCTTGAAAACGAAGAGGTAATGCAGCTGGATAAGCGCTTTTCCTATTCTTTCAAGGATAAGCTCTGTCAGCGAGATCTCGCAAAGGCAAGAGCGATCTTTGAATATTGTGTGCAGGAAAATATAGAGGTCATTCCTTTTGGCGATAACCGCTATCCCGAAAGGCTAAGACTTATCGAGGATCCGCCCGTAGTTCTTTATTGCAAGGGCAGGAATATCGATTTTAATGACAGACTTTGTGTTGGCATCGTCGGAACGAGAAAAATGAGCAGATACGGCAGAGAAGCCGCGTATAAATTTTCTTACGAGCTTTCTTCTATGGGAGTTTGCGTAGTAAGCGGTCTTGCTCTCGGCGTTGACGCGACGGCGGCGTGCGGCGCTCTTGAAGGTGGAACGCCTACCGTTCAGGTGCTTGGGTGCGGGGTGAATTTTATTTATCCCAAAACTCATTCGGTCTTACGTAATGAGGTAATAAAAAACGGAACGCTTATAAGCGAGTATCCGCCTCTTGAAGAACCGAAAAAATATTATTTCCCGCAGAGAAACAGAATAATAAGCGGAATGTCGCAGGGTGTTTTCGTCACCGAGTGCCGTAAGGAAAGCGGCGCGATGATAACGGCAAGGCTTGCGCTCGGTCAGGGAAAGGAGCTTTTTGCTTTTCCGGGAAAGGTAGGCGAACCGACAGCCGAAGGACCTAACGAGCTTTTGCGAACGGGCGCGTATGCGGCTATTTCGACAGAAGATATTTTAAATTATTATAAATTTTATTTTTCCGATAAAGAAAAAGAGAAAAACCAAAAGAAGCTTGGCGAGGCAAGAAGCAGAATGCCCGATATTTTGCAAAGCCTTGCAAAGTACTCTATCCCCGACAGATGCGAGGAGAATGAACGTATAAATTCAGCGCCTCTTGTCGGTCAGCGAAGCGAGGCGGGATATTCTTATAAAATGCCGCAGCAGACTGCTTCGCAGATGACGATCCCGCTGACAGCGGAAAAAACAGAAAAAGAAATAACAAAAGAAATAACATTAAAGGAAGAAAGCGCAGAGCCTAAAAGCCTGCCGAGATCGGCGGCAAAGGATTACGGTCTTGATGAGAAAACCGCTAAGGTCTTTGAGGCGATCCCCTGCAAAGCACCGATAAGCGTTGACCGTCTGGTCGGCGACGGAATTTCGGCGCAGGAGGCAATAACCGCGCTTACCGTACTCGAAATAATGGGACTTGTAAGCTCGTTACCCGGAGGACTTTATATAAGGACTTGATATGCGGTGTATTTACCGTTGGGTTTCGAACAATAATTAAATTATAAGCAACTAACGAAAGGAAGACATAGATGGCAAACCTGGTTATCGTGGAGTCGCCTTCAAAGGCGTCAACTATAAAAAGCTACCTCGGTTCAAATTACAAGGTCATAGCTTCAAAGGGACACGTAAGAGATCTTCCCAAGAGTACTCTTGGAGTAGACATTGAAAACGGTTTTGAACCGCATTATATAAATATTCGCGGAAAGGGAGATCTTATTAAAGATATCCGCAAGGAAGCAAAAAACGCAAACAAAGTATTCTTCGCAACCGACCACGACCGTGAGGGAGAAGCTATATCCTGGCATCTTGCTCAGGCTCTCGGTATTCCCGTTGAGGAAACTCTCAGAGTAACCTTTAACGAGATCACCAAGAACGCGGTCAAGGCGGCTATAAAGGTTCCAAGACAGATAGATATGGATCTCGTTGATGCTCAGCAGGCGAGAAGAATTCTTGACAGGATCGTCGGTTATAAGCTTTCTCCGTTCCTTTGGAAGAACGTAAGAAGCGGTCTTTCGGCAGGACGTGTTCAGTCTGTAGCAACGAGAATAATTTGTGAAAGAGAAGAAGAGATAAGAGCATTCGTTCCCACCGAATATTGGACTATCGATGCAACGCTTGCAACTGTTGAGGGTAAAGATTTCGACGTTCGTTTTTACGGAAATAAAAAGGGCAGAATAAAGCTTTCAAACGAAGAGGATGCAAAAAAGGTAATTGATGCCGTAAGCGCATCTCCCTTTAAGGTAAGCTCGGTAAAAACCGCAAAGAAGAAAAGACTTCCCGCGCCGCCCTTTACGACTTCTACTTTGCTTCAGGAGGCTTCAAAGAAGCTTGGATTCCAGTCGCAAAAGATAATGAAGGTCGCTCAGGAGCTTTATGAAGGTATCAATATCGGAAGTGAAAACGGTGGAGCTCAAGGTCTTATCACCTATATGCGTACCGACTCGCTCAGAGTTTCAAACGAGGCAATAGCTGAGGCTAAGGATTATATTCAGGAAAAGTACGGAGATAAGTATTATCCCTCTACCTCGCGTGTTTATAAGTCCCGTGCGTCTGCGCAGGATGCGCACGAAGCTATTCGTCCTTCACGCGTTGGCGTTGAGCCGTTGAAGATAAAGAAATATCTGACCAACGATCAGTTCAAGCTTTATAAGCTTATCTGGGAGCGCTTTATCGCGAGCCAGATGGAGTCTGCGCTTCTTTCTACCGTTACGGCTGACTGCGAAAGTGCTTCTTATATTTTCCGCGCAAGCGGTTATACCGTTGATTTCCAGGGCTATATGGCAGTTTATGAGGAGAGCGAGGACGATGTTAAGCAGAATGCCGACGAGGTGAGCGAGCAGAAGAATATCCGTTTGCCGCTTATTAAGGAGGGCGATCCGCTCAACACAGTGTCTATCGATCCTACCAAGCACTTTACCGAGCCGCCCGTAAGATATACAGAGCGTTCGCTTGTTAAACTGTTTGAGGATATGGGTATCGGACGTCCGAGTACCTTTGCTTCGATAATTTCTACTATAATTTCACGAAACTACGTTAAGCTTCAGGGTAAGATGCTTGTTCCCACACCTACAGGTGAGGTAACGAACAAGCTTATGATCGAAAGCTTCCCCGATATCGTCGATTATAAGTTCACCGCCGATATGGAAACCGACCTTGACCGTATTGCTCAGGGAACGGTTGAAATGAAAGCGATGCTCGAGGATTTCTGGAAAGGCTTTGAACGTGATCTTGAAGCGGCAAACGAAAAAATGAAGGATGCCGAGCTTGACGTTCCCGTTGAGGAAACCGAAATAATCTGTGATAAATGCGGAAGCAAGATGATAGTAAAGAACGGCAGATTCGGTAAATTTGCGGCTTGTCCGAACTATCCTCAGTGTAAGAATACAAAGCCTCTTAATGCGAGCGAAAACGCAGAGCAAAAAGAGAAAAAGCAGATAATAGCCGATTTCAAGTGTGAGCTTTGCGGAGCGGATATGGTTCAGAGAAGCGGAAGATACGGCAGCTTTTTTGCTTGTTCACGTTTCCCTGCTTGTAATTTTACCAAGCAGAAAACACGTGATATCGGTGTTCCGTGTCCGAAGTGCTCTTCAAAGATAGTAATGAAGAACGGAAAGAACAAAACTGTTTTCTATAGCTGTGAGCGTTATCCCGAATGTGATTTTTCGTCTTGGGATATGCCTACGGCAGAGAAGTGTCCCGAATGCGGAGAGATACTTTTCCGTAAGAAAGGACAGAACGTTTATTTCTGCCATAACAAGTCATGCGGCTATAAAAAAGAAGTTAAGGAAGAATCTTAATTGATTGAACTAAAAGTGGAATAGATATGCAAGAAAAGATAATTACGGTCTGCGGCGGCGGCCTTGCGGGTTGCGAGGCTGCGTGGCAGGCGGCAAACAGAGGTGTAAAGGTAAGGCTTATCGAAATGAAGCCTAAAAAATTCACACCCGCGCATCATTCGGAAGGTCTTGCCGAGCTTGTTTGCTCAAACTCGTTAAGATCTGAGGTCGTTACAAATGCGGTAGGACTTCTGAAAGAAGAAATGCGTCGCTTGGGCTCGCTTATAATGGAAGCGGCGGATGCGACGCGAGTTCCCGCAGGTTCGGCACTTGCGGTCGACAGAGAAGCTTTTTCTGAGTATATTACCGAAAAGATATCTTCGCATCCGAACATCGAGCTTATCGAGGGAGAGGTTGAAAGCCTTCACGGCGACGGTATAACGGTAGTTGCAACGGGACCGCTTACCTCTGATGCGCTTGCCGAAAATATAGAAAAGCTGTTGGGCGGAGAGTCGCTTCATTTTTTTGATGCGGCAGCGCCTATAGTTGATGCTGAAAGCATAAATACCGATGTAGCTTTTTTCGCTTCAAGGTATGATAAGGGCGATGCCGACTATATCAACTGTCCTATGAACAAAGAACAGTATGATGCGTTCTGGGAAGCGCTCGTTTCTGCGGAAGAGGCTCCTCTTAAGGAGTTTGACAAGGAAGAGCAGAAGAAAAATCTTAAGGTATTCGAGGGCTGTATGCCCGTTGAGGTTATGGCTCGCAGAGGAAGAGATACTCTGCTTTTCGGTCCGCTTAAGCCCGTCGGACTCGTTGATAAAAGAACGGGTGCTGAGTCGGTTGCGGTCGTTCAGCTCCGAAAGGAGAACAAAGAGGGAACGATGTATAATCTGGTAGGCTTCCAGACTCATCTTACATTCCCCGAGCAAAGAAGAGTGTTCCGTATGATACCGGGACTTGAAAATGCAGAGTTTTTAAGATACGGAGTTATGCACCGTAATACTTATCTTAATTCTCCCGGCAAGCTTGACGAGCATTACCGCCTTAAGGGCAGCAATATCTTTTTCGCAGGTCAGATGACGGGTGTTGAGGGATATATTGAATCTGCGGGGTCGGGACTTGTTGCGGGAATTTTTGCGGCGGCTCAGGCATTGGAAAAGGAAATTCCGAGCTTTCCGAAAACAACTATGATAGGAGCTATGGCGCATTACGTGGCTAACGGCTCGACGGGTAATTTTGTACCGATGAATGCAAATTTCGGTATCATAGAGCCGTTACCTCATAGGGTAAAAGGCGGAAAAGTCGCTAAGAATCAGGCGTTAGCCGACAGGGCACTTGCAAATATTGAGGAAATAAAGAAGGAACTTTAAAAAGTACCGTATATTTTTACAAATCGTAAATTATTCTATAAAGGAGGAATTATGCAACGCTTTGATATAGAAGAACTTGAAAAGTCAATAGGCTATGTTTTTAACAACAAAGAGCTTTTAAAAGAGGCGCTCACGCATTCCTCTTATTCGAATGAGCTTCGGGCAAGGCATAAGATCAGCCGATGCAACGAACGGCTTGAATTTTTAGGCGATTCGGTCCTTTCGGTGATAGTAAGTGAATATCTTTTTTCAACTTATACCGAGCTGCCCGAAGGAGAGCTTTCGACTATGCGTTCGGCTCTTGTTCAGTCGCAGGCGCTTGCATCTTATTCGAGAGCGCTTGGAGTTGGTGATTTTCTTTATCTTGGAAACGGTGAAGAAAAAAACAACGGCAGAGAAAGGCAGTCGACACTTGAAAATGTTTTTGAGGCGATCGTTGCGGCTATATATCTTGACGCAGGTGAAAACGGATTCAAAATGGCTGAAAGCTTTGTTTTGCCTATAATCAAGGCGCAGCTTTCTGATAATGAGTTTGCTATAAAGAGTACAGATGCCAAAACCGAGCTTCAGCAGCTTATTCAGCAGGTTGAGGGAGATTTTTTGGAATACAGAGTAGTAGCAGAGTCGGGGCCTGATCACAACAAGACTTTTTCGGTGGTTGCTATGTTGAATTCAAACGTTATCGGAAAAGGCGAAGGACGTTCAAAAAGAGAAGCAGAGCAGGCTGCCGCAAGGGAAGCGCTTAAATTGTTCGGGCAGTTGTAAGATGTAAGCACTGATGGGTAATCAGCACACAATGTTCGCACTAAGTCGGCTGAGCCGACAGGCAATCTAACAATCAGCGCACAATGTTCGCACAAACCCAGATGGAAAGTTTTTGGTTTCGCTTTTTTCAAAAAGCGAACGGGGTCAAG
>CALAXC010000070.1 GCA_937894775.1 uncultured Clostridia bacterium | reverse complement strand
TTTAATATTTGCGCTTTGCCCCTTTAGCTTTTCAACAACAACATTGCCAAATGGTGTTGGCAGCTCAATATAGTAGCTATCAAGACCAAGGTCTTGCACCTTTAGCCTGATTTTTTTGTAGGCTGGCTCTAAAATCTCAAGCCCACAAATTGCTTGTGGCAGGGAATAAAGCGGTGTCCCGCCCCACGCGTGGCTATAATCGAATTTATAGCTTGGCTCAGGTGGATAAAAGCCCTCGGGCAAGCCCTTAGGACACTCCCTTAGTGATTTTTTCCATCCCTCAAGCAAAGATAGCGTGTATTTTTCGCAAAGACCATTTTTGTAAACAGCCTCAAACCAAAAATGCATAAAGTATGGCTGGACCTCACCAAGGGAAGTGTCAGTATAAACCCGTTCAAGTAAGCTTTCAGCATCCTTGCCCTCAACTATACCAAAGTAGCAGGCAAGTATATTTGCGTGCTTGCGATAATATCGCTTTTCTACATTTTCTGGTAGGTATTGATGCACCATATTTTTAGGTGTTTTGGTGTTAAGCCCCTCGAAGAAAAGTCCCCTTTGCTTGTCGTATAGCTGGTCTAAAATCGCATCCTTTAATTTTTTTGCCTTGTCCTTGAATATTGTGCCATCAAGCCCAAGCACCCTGTAAATTTTTTCTGCGTAGCAAAGCGCCCCATAGTAAAACATATTAAGGCAGCTTTGTCCAAGCGCCTTTGGTGGGTGATGTGTCGAAATTCCGTCGGGAAATAGCCAGTCAATAAACATAAAGCTTGGTGGATTTTCAACAAGTCCGTTTTCACCCTTGTAGCCATCAAAGGCATTAAGCAGCAAGTCAAGTGCCTCGCGTGAGCTTTGTAGGAGGCCACTGTTACCTGTCTGCATATAGCATTCATAAAGCATCTTAACCCAAATCAAGCTATATGTAGTGTGGAAGTATCTGCCATTTCTCCATTTGATTGTACGCGCAATTCGTTCAAGGTCAAACTCGCAAAGAGAATACTCACCAAAGGAATACCTTGTCATTAGCATTTCAATATAGTAGTCGCCCACGCAAGCAAGAGGCTCACAATGTAAGGGACTATCAAGATGGTGCAGCTGACGGCAGTATTTTAAGGTGTGCGCGCATATTTCCATCAAGGTGTTTAGGTCCTTGTCGCTTGTTTGTATTTTTGCTTGGCTAAAAACAGGGTAGTGGCTGTCCTCAAATGTAATTTCCACCTCACCACAGCCATCAGCCTCAATATCAAAGCCACCAAGGCTATTAAGCTCCAAGGAATAATATGTATCATCTTCATTGAAAATACATTCAATCGCTTTTTGCTTAACATCTACCTCAAACGGTGTAATTTTTACCCTTAATCCCTCGCTTGTCCTTGCCGAAAGCTTAAAATAGCCAGCGTAAATTCTATCATATTTTATAGTCTTAGTTGTTTTTTCGTTTTTTACCTCAACGCTATATGTGCCTAAAGCATTATGCACACAGGGTAGAATAGGGGCTGTCTCAGCCTGCCAAATATCCGTCTTTATTTCAGCCGAAATAACAGGGCTATTTTGCACCCTTGCATCAAAAAAACGCGGGGAAGTGTATGAATTTAGTAGCTGTATATCCCAGCTCTCCCCTGTAAATAGCTCCACAGTCTCACCCTGACCCTTTGAATACTCGCAAAGGTGATAAGGCATCATTCTAACATACGCGCAAAAATCAATGTAAGGCTCGCTTATATCAAATGATGTCTTTATGCTGTAATAGTCGCGTCTGGGTGAGTCATTGTCAAGAAAATCTCCACCCGAGTAGGCAGGTCCACGCAGCTGGGCTTTCCCATTTGCTAAAAGCAAAAAAGCAGTGTCAGCGCTTGATGTAATTTCAACCCTACTTACCATACAGTTAAATTTATATTTTTTGGTAAGCCTGCAAACTGTGTAGTTGCCCTCCGGCTTTCTTCCACCCAAAGGGTTAAAGTAAGTCGTTTGGTTGCTCTCATATTCTTTAGCTGGTAGCCAAATCCAATTTCCTGTCATAATATCTCCTTACATAGCATTTTCATTAAATCCCTCGCCAAGCACCTCACGCGCATCGCAAATAACAACAAAGGCGCTTTTGTCAATTGCTTTTACCTCTTTAACAAGTCTGGGAGCCTCTTTGGGTGATAAAACGCAAAGTAGCATAAGCCTTTTTTTATTAGAAAAGCCACCCTGTGTATAAATTTCAGTAGCTCCTCGCTTGAATTTATTTAAAATCACAGCCTTGATTTCCTCATTTTTGGAGGAGGTAATATAGATAGATTTTGCGTGCCTACCTATGTTAATTATGGCGTCGCTCACCTTAGAGGATATAAACATACAAATTGCTGAATAAATGCAAATAACAAAATTGCCAAAAATTGTTTTCCAAAAAATTGAAATTTGCTAAATGTTTTTAGCACAATATTTGTAGCGTTAATTTATATTTCTGCTAATCCCTTGATAATTGATTTTAGTTCAGGTGAAATATTATATAGAAAATAATCATTTATATTTTCTGTTTGCACAATATAATCGTCTAATTTATGGCTATAACTCAATGTATGGTAACCATTCATTAACATAGATTTCAAATCTTGTAAGTTAACTTTGTTACTGCAAACTCCCAAACTACTCAATTCACCTATGTCTATACTACCAAACAAAATATAAAATTTACAAAAATCAGGCGTGTTATCAAGTGATTTCCGAAACCCAATCAAATATCCTTTGGATTTGTCCAAATTATATCTATAGAATATTCCTGAATTACCGCTTCTTTTATATCCATGCTGCACTATTAACCGCGCAGAAAGTTCAACTATTTTCGCATAATACTCTTTTATGGTCACAGCTTCCGCAATCTTATTTTCACCCATCTCGCATCTGCCCATATTCCAACACCTCAATGCTATAAATTCTTATCATTCAGTTTTACATCAATTTTCGATTTTATTTAACAAACTTATATAACTTTGCCACAACCATATTATAACACAGAAACCGCAGAAAATCAATCTGCGGTTTCTGTTTTTTTGGTCGGTAGGCAAGGTACTATCAAAACTGTCCTTAAGAGTACGTCGCTTTCGAAACAGTCTTTTTTATTATGCAACATTTAATTCATATTGTTTGAAATCGTAATAATACATTGTTACTTCGACCTTATCGGGTAATTCTTCCCATACTACTGCTACATAAGGAGTGGGATTATAAGCATACTTACTCGACAGCGAGCCGCCGCCCGTGATATTTCCGAACATTTCTCCCCAACCGCCATAATAATTCAGGTATTCCTGAAAATCATTATAGTGATTATATGTATAGAAAACGTGATGCTCACCGAACTCATATTTTCCGTTACCATTGAGGTCATATTTACCGTAAACTATTCGCGCAGCGCCTCGGGTTATAGTCTGCCCATCATTATATGTCTTTACAAGGAAACTATCGTCACAGTCGGTTCCCGTAGTTCCGATATCTATTTCATAATAATAAAGACTTCCGCCGCATCCACTTATATTTGGAAGCTGTGGCTCATACGGATAGCGTTCTGTATCACCGCTAAACTTACTGTGATTCAAGCGCAGATACTCTCCCCAGATGCTATTCTCGGGTTCCATATTCTTACCCTCAACGTAGTTTGCGGGTATGTCACCGAAAGCATAAACGTAGGCGGCAACCTCCTCGAGCGTTATATATCCGCCTCCTCGATAAATACGGAACACCTCATTTCCATATGCATCAACGACCGCATAAGTATTCTCATCTATAAAATTAGATTTAGTATTTCTTATATACTTACCGTTCTTCATAGGACGGTACTCCGAAAGGATAGGCGCTTGATCGGGAACTTTCAAAGATCCCGAAGGAATTCCCTGCTTTGAACGTTCCAAAGCCTCTGCGTATCCATTTGAGGAAATATGTGATCCTTCGTCGAGTGTGGATTTTTCAGTACTCGTTTCATCGAGTATCTCGATCATTATTTTATCGGAAGAGTTTTTATAGGTTGCCGTTACAGTAACTTTTCCCTCTCTGAGAGCCGTGATCCATCCCGTTGTTTTTTCAAGATAAACGGCATCGTTTGAAGCTGACCAAGTAACGTCTAAATCTTTTTCCAAAATCTCAAGCTGAATCGTATCTCCAACCTTAAGCTTTATCCGATCGCCATTTTTTATGTTTACAACCTTATTACCATTTTGAACATTATTATTTATATCTCCGCTGCCCTGAGGTAGTTCTGTAGATTTACAACCGACAAGCACCGCGAGAATCAATAATATACTAATAACAGCCAACAGCCTTTTTCGCATTTTCTTTTCCTCGTTTAATATTTAATGTATCTATATTATACTATTTTTTTATATATTTGTCAAGGAAAAGAAGATTTAAAAAACCGCACCCGTGGGTGCGGTTAAAAATTTAACTACATATATTATATAATTATTTTTTTATTGATCAAGCATTATACCTGCTTATATACAACCTCTATTGCTGTAACACGAACCTGCTTACCATTGCTTCCATTCTTTACAGAATTAAGGATTACGGAAGAGCCTGAAACATCAGTCGAAACATTAGAGATATCCGTAGTAGTACCGTCTACACAAAGGAATGCATAAGTACCTGTGACTGTGCTAACTTTAATAGAAACGAGTTCATATCCCGTTGCAAGGGTAATAGTCAACGTACCTGCAGGAGTATCAGTTGCATAAATACGAATCTGATCAGTATATGCCTTACCGGAGTTGTTACCACCATCTACCTTACAAGTAACAACATCATCAAGCTTGAATTCCTGCTTGGTTGTAGTATCTGTCCAACCTTCAGCTGCGATCAAATCAGTCATAGTTTTGCTTACAACTGTAGTGCCCGCTTCGAGCTTTTCAGCTACATTTATGGTAAATTCCTTATCAACAGTTGCATCACCAACAGTAACAGAAACCTTAACGGTTACTGTCTGAGCTTCAGAAGTCTGAGGAATGTTAAGCTCTGTAATTGCGTTGCCGTCCTTAGTCCAAGCAATAGTAGCATTGAACTTGAGGAATGCTGTAGGAAGAGTTACTTCAACATCTGCTGTATAGTTAGTTGTAATATCGATCTGTGCAAGCTCGAAGATTGCCATATGAGCATTGTCAGCAGTACCCTTTACGCAGGTTGAACCCTGACCTATCTGCTTAGCGCCCTGATACTCAGCAACATCACCGGTAACTGTTACAAAGTCACCCTTCTCAACCTGAGTAGAGGTTCTGAATACATATATGCTGTTACCCTCATCATCCATAATTGTGATGCTCATATTATTGTGGTCGGCGTCCCAAGTATCTGCAGATACAACGATACCGCTGATAATCACCTTAGTACCAACCTCTTTTGTAAGAGCCTCAGAAATTGTGCAGGGCTGTGCTGCGGGAATATCGCCGGCTGCGGGAAGACCTTCAACGATCCAACCCTTTTCCATCTGAGGTGTACCGTCGAAACTACCGATCTTACCGTAAACCTTTATTGTATCGCCAACAGCGGGCTTAGCAGGAAGCTTATCAAATCTGTTAGCACCTGTAGCATCGTATGTACCGTAGATAAGAATATCGTTAGTACCGTCGGTAATTACTATATTACCGTAAGTTGTATTCTTGATCTCCTTAATAGTACCGCTGATATAGTATTTGCCATCGGTGTAAACACCCGAAGCCTTGGTCTTACCAAGCGCGATAGCATCAGCTATTGTAAGAGTGCTATCAGCTGCGGGATCATTTGTTACAGGCTTCTTGCTTTCCTCAAGAGTATTTGCATACTCTGCAGTCATAAATCCGATCGGGAACTGACCGCCTGGAACGTTTATGTTGTCAGCCTTGAAATAAGTAGCCTCGGAAAGAGAAATTGTGTCGTATGCCTGATATGTACCTACACCGTATACAGTTCCGTCGATGGTAACCTTATATACAGCAAGATCCTTATCATATGTGAATACAGTTGTTGTTTCGGTTGCAAAACCGATGTACTTAGAAACCTTATCGCCATTAGCAACGAGAGCTGCGTGAACATAGTTCTTAACTCCGTCGATCATTGTGTAGAACTTGTATCCACCGTCAACGATCTCTACCTTGTAAACTGCAGCATCCTGAGGCTTCATAGTTGTGTTTATACGCTGATTTTTGTTATCCTGAGTTGTATTAAGCGCGTAAACTGTGTAACCAAGACTTGCCTGATTCATGAAAATCTTGTATTCAACATCAGCCTTAAGATCGGTTACGACTCCTGCTTTATTAAGTGCGGGAAGCTTGATTGTGTAGCTTGTTTCAACGGAAGTACCGTCAGTTGCCTTAATTGTAGCTGTGAGCTTGTACTCAACCTCTGCATCATTAGCATCAGGAAGATCAATGGTCCAGAAGTTTTCCTTGGAGCTTTCAACAACCTTAATAGCTGTGTTGTCAACTGCCCAAGTTACGTTGAACTTTGTAGTTCCGAGAGTAAGTATTCCCAAAACATCATAGTCGTTGGAAAGTGCCTTACCGTTTTTGGACTTCATCTGGCTATCGAGAAATTCTTTTGCTTCAGCGAGTGTAGCAACTTCGGTTGCGTCTGTAGGCTTTTGGGTCTCAGACTCAGTGTCTTTGCCATTACCGTCACCGCAAGCAACAAGAACGCTCAAGCACATGATGAGTGCAAGGAAAAGTGCTAAAAACTTTTTCATTGGTGTAATCTCCTTATATAAAATTTTTTTAGGAAACAAATTAATTAATGAATGGTAATATCATTCATTGAGAACACACGAATCTGATAATTTTCATAGTACTTATCTACTATTCCCTTTGCGTCAACAGTCTTACCACTGAAGACATCCTCTTTGACAACATTGTTATCAGCATCGCGCATCAATCCAAGGAACAACGTAATCTCTGCCCCGCCCTTTGCACAATAAAGAGTGATCTCCCCTTTATCATTTGTACGGGTGCGATTAACGGTCAATCCGCTCATAGAAACAGATGTATCCAATGCCATAGCGGCATAATCCATTTCTTTAACGGTCTCTTCCTCTCCCTCCACAACTGTAACACTTATCTTCTTAGTGTTAAAATCTGCGGGATCAACAAGTGTATAAGCGGGTGTATTACCCGTGCTTATCAATTTAAAGTTTGCAGGATCGTCGGGCTTCATCAAAGAATAAGTAAGACCCGATACCTGCCAGATATCACCAGGCTCGAAGTAGGTTACAGAACCAACTACGCGAACACGGTTACCTGCCGCAATATTTGAAATTGCAGCTCCGGGAAGTCCTGCGGTCTCATAGTAAACCGAGATTCCCTGATACATTTTATTTTCTTCATCGTATTCTTCAACATAGAAAGAACCTTCAGCTACTGCGGAAATTACACCCTCAAACGCAACCTTTGCTCCGTTGTAAGAGGTAATATTTGCGCGAAGCTCCTTAAGAGTTATCTCCTGCGCCTCGCCATAGTGGAAATCGGGGTCTTTATCTGTGGAATAAACGTAAAGTTTTTCAGCCTTTGCCTGCTCAATAGCCTTCATACAAGTCTCGCCATAACGATTCTGTCCTGAGTTAGAAGCTATTGCCAAGCCATTTTGCAAAAGTTCAAGATTAAGATTGCGATAATCTGTCATATCAGCGGTCTTATACCATACCCAAACGAGGTATCTTCCGCCTGTTGAATCGGCATTCCAAGTAACGTTATCCGATTCAATTATAATAGAAGTTGCATCTTTTAATTTATTTTTTGTAAAGTTCGAAGCAGCCTTGCCCCACGGCTCTATACGTCCGGTAGACTCGGGAGTATTAACGGCAAGATATCTTGCCTTAAGAATACCGCCCTCCATTACATTTTCGGGGACCTTAAAATGTGTGGTATCTCCGTCAATATAAATATGTACCGTTACTTCCTGCTTGATCGTTTTGGAATTCATATCCAATTTCAGATCAGCTGCGTAATCAACGTGCTTGAGCGCATCTGTTTCATCCTTGCTTCCATCGCCGCTGTCGCAAGCGACAAAGCTGCAAAGCAGCATTGTCGCTAACAACAACACAGAAAGCAAACGTATAAATACATTATGCTTCATAGACATTAACCTGCCTGATATTCACACTCTGCAACGGCATCTTCAAATGCCTTCTTGATCATACCGTCGACATCATTTGTCTTTTCGGTAAGACACTTCTGCATCAAAAGTCCAACCTGATCACGCGCAGCAGAAGAACCGTTGAATGCGGGAGATGTGTAGTAAGCCTTTTCCTGTGCAAGTCCTACCTTAGCGCTGAGAGCGGTGATATTGTCTCCGCCGTCTGCCTTATCCAAGAAGTCTGCCTTGTAGATAGGATGATCGTTTACAGACTTGATTACGGGGATATAACCCGAAACCATAGAGAATTCAGCCTGGAAGTCAACGTTAGTTGTCAAATATTTTACGAACAACCAAGAAGCGAGAACTTCCTGAGAATCTGTCTTATTAAAGATACAGAGTGAAGGACCCTGAGAAATAACCTTGGGGTTAGCTGCATCAATCTGAGGAACGGTTGCAATACCTACCTCAAAAGGATATCCGTCTGCACCCTTTGTAGGACGCTGGTGTGTAGCACCTGCGGAAGAACCAATAGACATATAGCTGTTACCAGACTCGTTCTCTGCCTTAGTAAAGAGCGAAGATGTGTAACCTCCCGAGATCTCCTGAGTGGTTACGTAACCCTTCTGATACCAATCGCGGAACTTCTTTACAAAGTTTCTGTTAGTTTCGTTATCAAAGAGGAAGTGATTTTCGCCTGAGCTTGTATACGGAGACTTCATCTGCTCACACATTGTGATGAACCAGTTACTCTCAGAGTCATATCCAAGAGGAATACAATCGGGATCGAGCTCTTTAATCTTCTTGCAAAGAGCTTCCATCTCGTCCCAAGTTGTAGGAACAGTCAAATTGTTCTTGTCAAAGAATGTCTTATTGTAGTAAAGAATTTCAGTAGACTTTGAAAGAGGTAATGTGTACATCTTATCATCGCCAAACTGCTTACCTTCATCATAGTAACCCTTGATGAAGTCATCGATCTGTGCCTGAGTAAGACCGAGAGTCTCGGTAGAACCGTCGGCGCGGGTAACAGTTGCATCACTTGCAATCAAGTTATCCATAGAAATAGTTGCCTTTGCAATATTGTAAAGAGCAACGTGGTCAGGATAGCAATATGCTATGTTAGGCTGACCGCCAACCGCAATTTCGGTCTGGATCTGGTTACGAACGTCGTCATAACCTCCAACCTGCGAATGGTTGATTGTGATATTGGGATAGAGCTTATTGAACTCAACGATATATTTGTCGAGAACATCACGCAAATTCTGTCCCATTGTGTGATAGAACGTAATGGTTACCGGTTTACTGGTGTCAAAACCTTCTTCGGGAACTTCAACGTTTGTGTCGTTAACATTGCTCTGGCAGGAAGCCAATGCAAATATGTTAAGACAGAGCGCCAAAACAAGAATAATTGAAACAATAATCTTTTTCACGGCAAAATTCCTTTCTTATTTTTATTTTAAAAAAGTTTTATAACAAGCGGCAAAGCCGACCTATTAACCCTTGATACCGCTTCGCGATACACCCTTCATAATGTACTTACGCAAGAAAATGAATACAAGGAACAACGGGAAAGATACGATCGCAACAGCTGCCATCTGTACCGGTATATTAACGTCGCCCGTAGATTCGGTAAATGCATTACGCAAACCGTTGGTGATCAAACGGTGTGCATCATCGTTTGCAACAAGTCGCGGCCATACGTAAGAGTTCCAAGCACCCATCATTTTAAGAATCGTGATGGAGATCAAAGTAGGAAGCGACAATGGGATCATAACCTTCCACAAATATTTAATATCGCTTGTACCGTCTACCTTTGCGGCAAGATAAAGCTCATTAGGTATCTGTAAAAAGTTCTGACGCAACAAATAGATATAGAAAACACTTACCAGGAACGGTATGATGAGCGCTGTAAAGGAGTTCATCCATTTGAAATTGTAAACCGTAACGTAGTTTGTAATGGTAAACAACTCACCGGGAATCATCATCGTAGCCAAAAGAGCCGCGAACAACGCATTCTTACCCTTAAACTCAAGTCTTGCAAAGGCGAATGCCGAAAGTACGGTGATCACCAATGACAACAATGTAGAAACAAGACCTACATACAAGGTGTTAAGGAACAAACGTCCCAAATTAGCGGTGGTAAATGCTTCAGCGTAGTTTGAAAGCAAAATCTTCTGCGGGAACAAGGTCGGCACTGCGAACTTATATTCCTCCAAAGACTTAACTGACGAAATCAACATCCAATAGAACGGAAAAATAATTATAATTGCCATCGTGATCAAAAATGCATAGATCAAAACCTTAACGGCAATCTTAACTACCTTCTGCTTTGAGGTGACCTTTTTCATGTCACGCTCTTCCATAGTTTTATTAAGTGCAGACATACGGTACCTCCTTAATAGTGTGTTTTCTTTTTGCTGACATAGAGGTTGATCATAGTAACCACAAAGATAATAGCAAAAAGAATCAACGCAGCTGCACTCGCACGTCCTTCTTTAGTACCGAGCGCATCGTAGATAAATCCTACCATCGTGTTAAGCTTACCCGGAGCACCTGCAGGACCCATATCGTCGCCAAAAATACCGACGATACTTGAATATTCTTTAAATCCTCCGATAAATCCGGTAATAACTACGTATGCCAACATAGGAGAAAGAAGCGGAACAGTGATTCGTGTGAATACACGGAAACGGCTTGTACCGTCTACCTTTGCGGCATCGTAATACTGCTTATTAACACTCTGAAGTCCGCCCAAAAGGATCAAGATCTTAAAGGGCAAAGCATTCCATACAATATAAATTACCATTACGGTAATATTTGCGGCGTATGAAGAACCTGTATTTATCCAGTTGATCGGTTCACCGCCGAAGAACTGAATTACGTTATTGATAATTCCCGCCGTCATAATAACTTCATTTTCTCCGCCAAAGGCAGTTCCTACCATATTAAACATCGCGGCGAATACCATACCTATAGCGATCGAGTTAGTAACGTAAGGCAAGAAGAATATTGTCTGCAACAAACGCTGTAAAGGTTTGATAGCATTCAAGCAAACAGCGATCAACAACGCAAGAATCGTAGAAATCGGGACTGTAAGAACGCAGAGCAACATAGTATTTCCAAGACATCTTAAGAAATCCTTATATTTCAATACGTCCATAAAATTTTTAAAGCCGAAGTTATATGTGATACCTCCCGCTGCGCCCAAATTACTGTAATTTTCAAGCAAAGCCATACGAATCGTGTTGATTATAGGCCAAACTGTAAATATCAGCAACAGTACGATAGCAGGTGATAAATATAACCATGCTTTCCAAGAATTCTTACTATCTACCATATCACTTCACCTCGAAAAGAATTCGGGACTCATTGTCGTAATCAAATAAGAATACCTTGTGAGGTTTAAGAGTATAGCGTACCTTATCAGAAGCGCCAACCTTGCAGTCAGCATCGATAATGGAACGAACTACAGGATTAAGCGAAGCCTCGTGCTTGGAAACCACGCTTACATCACGGCCCATTACCTCAACGTTTGAAAGATCACAGCAAAGCGGACCTTCATCATCAAGAATAAATCCTTCGGGACGGATACCAACGGTTACGGGACGGTCATCTACACCGCCAACAGCCATAACACACTCACCGCCATAGCAATTATAACCGACTGTACGCTCATCCTCTGTTCCGGCATTTTCGATAACAGGCTCTATAGCACCGCCTATGTAAAGCTGTCCCCCCTGAACATAACCCTTAAATACGTTAATTGGAGGTGTACCCAAGAATTTAGCAACGAACAAGTTAGCAGGATTATCATAAACCTCCTGCGGCTCACCGATCTGCTGCAAAACACCCTTCTTCATTACTACGATCATATCGGAAATAGACATAGCCTCTTCCTGGTCGTGTGTAACGAAAATAGTAGTAATTCCCGTTTCCTTCTGAATACGGCGGATCTCTTCACGAGTCTGCAAACGCAAACGCGCATCCAAGTTGGAAAGCGGCTCGTCCAACAAGAGAACCTTAGGAAGCTTAACAAGTGCACGCGCAATAGCAACACGCTGCTGCTGACCTCCGGAAAGCTCACTGGGCTTACGATCCATAAGATCGTCGATCTGAACAAGCTTAGCAGCCTCATATGCTTTTTCGATCATTACATCTTTAGGCATACGGTCTGCACCGCGCAAGTTCTGTAACGGGAACATAATGTTCTGTTTTACCGTCATATGAGGATACAGTGCGTAGTTCTGGAACACCAAACCTACTCCTCTGTTTTCAGGAGTCAATTCAGTAACGTCTTCGTCACCAAAGAAAATTTGTCCTCCCGAGGGTTTTTGTAATCCGCTGATCATATACAGCGTAGTGCTCTTTCCACAACCCGAAGGGCCGAGAAGTCCAATCAATTTACCGTCGGGAATAGTGAAGGTAAAATCATTAACCGCCACTACTTCTTCGTTAGACTTTTTGTTACGGCTGGGAAAGATTTTAGTCAGGTTTTGCAATACAACTTTCATGTCATCTTCCTTTCTCTATATCCAGCTTTTCAGCTTTATTGACTAAATATTATTTTCTGGAATTTATCTTTTTTTATTCAAAGCAAACCTTAAGTTTGTTCAAACTCTTAATTTTTTTCAGATTCGACCTGCTCAGAATGAATACGTTGTTTGTATTCAAGCAAAGCCTCAGGCGAATCAAATATTTTCTGGCTGGCAAAATCAACCGTTACGGTTTGCGCCAACATATCGTGCAAAGGCGTACGAGCCTTTGTGGAAGCTATCAAAATTATCTGTGCGATCAGCAATCCGATCACTACCACAGTACCGACAATTCCCATTACATTCAAAAATATCATTATTATTATAAATACAGGAACCATAGTTTCGACAGCGTATTTACCTAATACCGTACGGGTAAAGAGCAACATCGGAGAGAGCTTAACTCCGTCTTTACGCATAACCGCAACACCGAAGACTTTTTTTCCGACCGTCTGCCCATTTTTAAACAGTAAGGGTACTACAAATTCCATTAAAAGAAAACCTAACAAAATACTGAAGGTTACGATTATAAAAATCAAATTTATAATCATTCCGTAAACGTAATTAGCCTCTTCGTCAGCCCTGAAAGCTTTTTCAGCCTCATCGTATCTTACGCGCTCTTCTTCTGTTAAAGATGCATAATCCTTTTCGATAACACTATCGGCTTTTTCTTCCTCGCTTAGCTGCTGATATTTTTCGGCTGTGTATATACCGTGTTGTTCTTTATAAGAAATTTGAATTTCTTTAAACCGTGTATCATACCCCTCCATATCAAGAACAGCAGACAAAAGGACCGCTATTCCCGTCACAACAATGGCTAACAATATCACGTCACAGAGAGCTGCGGAAATACGTTTCCACATATTAGCTTTTTGAAAATCGTACACCGACTCACCTCCATAAGTTATATGAATACACACGTATCCAATTATAATTAATTATAACATAAACCGAACAAAATTTCAACCCTTCTTTTAAATTTAAAAAAACATAGCATTATGCACAAATTTTTTCGACTTTTTTAGTTGCAAGAATACAAAAAAATCACCTACAGAAAAATCATTTCAGAAATCAAAAAAAAGAGTCCGAAAAATTTTTTTCAAACTCTTTAATTTGATGTTTTATTTATTAAAAGAAAAATATTCAATTATCTATATTTTTTACGATTGAATGTCCGCATTTAAAACATTCATCAGAATCTTTTTTGTTTTTAGATCCACAAACAACACACACAAGCTGTTCTGGATTTTTCTTAACTACATAATTATACTTCAAGCCGTAAAAATGATATACACTATCACCAACGAAATAATCATCTAAATGGTTCCTAACGTCACCCTCATTTGGCACTTCACATCCAATATGCTGACGTCTGCCAAACTCTTGCACCGCTATTCGTTTATGCTTTCCGTTTTCCAATTTAACTTTTAAATATATAACGTGCTTTACGTAAGGAAATACTTTATCCTTAACTCCGCCCGGATAATAAGCGTCCCGTTCTTCTTCAACAGAAATTTCAACAATCTCGCCTCTCCAGGATCTATCAATAAGCTTAAACGGAAATTTCAAAACAATAAACGGAACTATGCATATCCAAACTATTACTCCTATATGAAAAGGCAAAGGTGTTCTCGCGGCAAAATACTCCCAAGTTAAAACATTTATCACAATAGCCGCGCACTCCAAAAAAACAAAAAGAGCTACGTATCCTATTATTTTTTTCTTAACGTATTTAACTATATCCTTAGGCAATTGTATATTTTTCATACTCATCCTCAGTTTTTATAAAAAATAGCAGTATTATAATCGCATGCTTCAAAAATTATATCATCAACTTTTTTCCCATACACGTCAGCAAAAATTACGCTATCGACATAAACCGATATAAATTTTTCAATTCCGCCAAGTTTATTTATACAAAAATCAACAAAAATATATCCGATACTGTAGTTGTAAAAATCGTCTTTTTTGTTAATGTTGGAAATATCATAATTTTTATCTAACATAGCAATAAAAGCCTTATTATAATTTTTTGCATTATAAGAGATTTTATTTTTTGATAAAAGATCACAAATAGCCTTGTGCTCCGTTACGTTCGAGTTTTTCAGCACCTCTGATTGTTTGAAGTAAATATATTTTTGCGAAGCAATACCGTCATAAAAATTCAAACTCACATACTGTGCCAAACCTTCAACAAAAACATCATCGGGGTGGTAAACAAGGTCAATATTATTTCCACTGATCATATGCACATATTCGTGCACGAAATCATCAAGCGACACACAATACATTTTCTTTTCATAAGGAAAGCACATTGATCTTTTTTCATTTTTTTCATTTCGATATGAACTGTCAAAATAGCACACCGTTTCTTCGGCCTCTTTCAAAGTATAATTCAAGTCAAGATAATTACGAACATCGGTCATTACAAAAGCAATTTCATTTACGATGTCAAGAATATCCGATTTTTGAAAATCATTTTTAAAAAAGTAAAACTTCATCCAATCGGTTGAAACAATATAATATAATTCATTCTGCGCTATAACATTCAATTCTGTTTTCTCAGGCTCAATCGCTGTTTCATCAGAACTGTAACGGTTATTTATTTCATTTTTATTGCAGCCAAAAAAGCATATTAAAATCGAAACTAAAGTAAAAATCAAAAAAGTTCGTTTAATCATACTTGTTTATAAACGAGAGCAATCTTTGTAAGCCTTCACCTTGAAAATCTCCGGAAAACTCATCGATCTTATAATATGTTGACTCATTATTTGTAACTTTAACAAGATCATAAAGCGCATTTGTTTGCTCTACGGAAAAGAGTGGAGATTTCAAATAATGAAGCATTAAAATAGGTCTATCAAGCTTTTCACTGAATTTAACCGCTGAACGCTTATCATATTCCTCAGGCGCTTCCTCATAAGTTTTGCCAATCAAATTTGTCAAAAGATCCTTTATCCCCTGCCCTCTAAATTCAGCAAAAGCAGGAAGATCACTTATTACATCTATCACGGCGCATCCACTTATTCTCTTTTCAGAATCTTCTGCAAACAAACGAAGCGCATTTACAGAGCCTTCCGATGATCCTGCAACGAAAATTTTAGAATTTTCGATAAAGCTTGCGGAATCAAATATTTTTAAAAGCTTTTGCGAATCTGCAAGATCCTTTTCTCCGCCAAGATCTCTGGTACCTTCACTATAACCATAACCTCTTGCATACGGGCAGATCAATATAATACCGTTCAAAGCATAATTTGAAGCAAGTTCTTCAATACTCATTCTTATTTGAGGAAAATATATCAAAACCGTATACTTTTTGGAATCATTTGTATAATCACGAGGAAGAACCACATCTGCATCCAATTTACCGTTTTCCGACTCATATAACACCTTATATGCAACTGCACCGTTTATCTGTCTTGAAAAGGTTTGCTTTGTCACCGAAACAACTCCGTCAACATCGGATAATTTTTCCATTGTATTGATCGGATTTACTTTTTCAACAACATCTGATTCACTGTTTTCGGTGATTTTTTCCGTATATTCAGAATTTTTAGTTTCCTCTGTGCTTTGAATTTGTTGTGACGGTATGGTATTGTCTGTTGCTTTTTCTACGTTTGAATTTTGGTCAGAACAAGACGTAAGCGACAATATTAAAAGTAAACAAATCAACGCTATATATTTTTTCATCTCTATCACACCTTCCTCTCAAAAACATACCAATGCGGAATTTTTCCACCGTAAAAATAATCTCCCGATTTATGTTGCACAAAAAGAATTTCTTTTCCATCTATCACTTTTATTTGATATTCTTCGGCAGTCATTTCTTTATCGTTAATAACAAAGCCTTTAGTATAACGCAGCATTACTTCATTAATATTTCCAGTTCCCGCTCTTACGGTTCTCGTACATATCCCTCGCCGTAAAAAATGAATATTTTTGACATAGAGATCTTCATCTTCGATATATTTATTCCGAATGTCAAAATCAGCTATAGTGGGAACAAAATCTATAACATTCCACACGCCGTGTATCGCTTCGTCATCAACAAACGGAAGATCGGTCTTATCCACGTTTGAACGAATAGTATGCTCGGTGTATTCATTGTTATCGACTTGGCGATACAAAAGCATCATCGTATCTTCCCCATTATCGATACAATCATCACTCATAAACTGTACTATCATAAAATCAACGCCATCTTGCTCAAAAGTCTTATATAAATTTGGAATTGCAAATTTGTATTTTGGTGAAAGTCTGTAAAGTATTCCCTTAGTCCAAAAATATTTCCAAGCAAATCCGCCACCCGGCATAAATATTATTTCTTTATCGATAATATCCTCGCTGATTTCGCATAAGCAAGTCCTATCGGTTTCGTCCGCAAGTTTACCGCATAATTTCCATTTTCCAACAACATCCGGATCATTTTCAAAGGGCAAAAGAAGTATTTCCGCTAAGGCAGGTCTTTGATATCTACTGTCGCAAAGCTCGTCAATGATTTTTATCTGAGTTTCAAATTTTTTAATAGAATGAGATAGCTCTTCTCTTTTCTTCTGTAAAACAATTTGCAATTCTTCTTTTGTCGCCAATTGTATCTTTTTAATTTCATCCAAAGAAAACCCCAGATTTTTATAAAACACTATCTGTTTATATTTTTCCACAGCATCAATAGAATAAAATCGATATCCACTTGAAGAATCAACAACGTCTGCTTTCAGTATTCCCTCTGCATCATAATATCTAAGAGTCTGTGTACTTACGTTACAGATCTTCGCAAAATCACCTATTTTTATCACGCAATCGCCTCCTTTGACAGCATTATAACATTATAGTTAACTATAAAGTCAAGAGGTTTTTTGAATTTTTTTACAATCTGTAAAATCAACTTTTTGCTATATTTACTTTCTTTCTAAAAGAAAAAATTACGACATTAAAATAAAAAATCCAACAACTATCGGTGAAAATTGCAATATGCACAAAACTACTGAAATAATTTTAACCACTCGCCTTTGCGCAAACTTTACGGAAAGAGCCGAAAAAATCGATCCCACAATAGAAAGAAAAACAAGAATTATCAAAAAAATATCTGCGCCGGAGCCTAAAACCTCCATACCGCTCGACACGTTATCAAGATAGTGTCTTATATCACAGCCATCAACGATCGCAATTACCGTATTATAGATAAAAACAATGCACGATAATATAAAAAATATCACAAACAAAACGTTTTTAATATAAAGCTTCGACTTTTCTTTCACAATACACTCCACATTTTAATTGACAATCTTTACATTCATAACAACCTATTATCTAATTTAGATATTGACATACTATTTTAAACTGATATGTGACTATACATTACTTGTTAAATTGTTACCTTGTTGTTAACAAAATTATCTAAAAATTGAAATTTATTCACTTTTATTATCCTTATCTTTTCTGCAATGTTTGACGCTAATTGTAATAATAGAAAAAAATACTGCACTCATTATTAAAAAAAATGGTACATACTCTTCACTGCTTATATTTTTTTGGACTATAACAACGATTCCCAAAGCACTCACAATAACAAATAAAATCAGTTCAAAGATTATAAAAAGAATACTAATTTTCTTTTTTGAGTTTTTCATAATCGATACCCCTATTAATCATTTTTATATTTATTAATACATTTAAAATGTTGTCTTTCGGCACATTGTCAAATTAAGCCCTAAAGATGAAATTTTCCAACAATTTGAACCTTAATTTGACAACATAATTATATAACCGCGTTTTCCATAGACTTTTCTTTAGTTATCTTCTCACCAAGATAATTTGCAAAGCTCTCTGTGAAAAATGAAAAATAAGAGACACCGTTTTCTCTTTTTTTCTAACAGCTTGGCAGAAACCCCCATAATGTTGACGGAATTCCCATAACTATCAAATATAACGGACCAAAAATAAGTGATTGAATAGTATGACCGTATTCATGAACTAAAAGTCTTTGTGGTATCTCATCATCGGGAATTTTGTTTTCTAATCTCTTATCCATCATTGGATTAGATGTCACAAAAACAAACATCCCAAGCGACACACTTGACGGTGCTTCCCTCACGGTTACGATAGCGCCGTTAAAGAAATAATGCTTGTTATTTATATTCATTAAAAACACAATAAACCCCAACAACGTCTGCAATATTCCCCACGTACACTGCATTAAGATATAAAAAATCGCAAACATAACACCCATAACCTCACCAAATTTGTAAAGTTATTATATCACAAGCTCCAATAGATGTCAATATTCCCTTGGAATACAAGAGGAAATAGGCAGTATTGCGGTGAGATTCATGCTTACTCCCGAAAACATAGTCATTTTGAGTGCCTGCATTTACTCAGCTTCAAAACTCCTTATTTTCATACCGTCAAAATTTCAGTGAAGTTTTGGCTGCGCCAAAGTGATGTTATGCTTCGCATAGTGAAGTTGCTCACTTCGTTCACAGTGATGTGATGTGTTCCGTATCACGTGCCGAAGGCACACTTCACTTCCGAAGGAAACATCACGCA
>CALAXC010000069.1 GCA_937894775.1 uncultured Clostridia bacterium | reverse complement strand
ACGCACAAAGCGCATCGTAGAGGCTGAAGCCGTCAATGCTTCTGCCTGAGCCTTTTGCTTCTTTTCCGTCATGTTCGGAATAGACTCCACGTTTATGAATTCTTTCGTGGCAGTCATGACACAGAGGAATGAGCTGCGGCTTGACTTCGCCGTTTTCGGGAGTATATGAATCGAGTGCCGCCTTTATCTTCGGAGCAGCCATGCCGTTTAAGACGACCGCCTTCGCTCTTTTGCAAAGCACAACTATGAAAATCTTGAATACCTTGAAAGGGTTGCAAAATAAAGATATAATATGGAATATATATTTATTCTACTTGCCGTTGCCTGTTTTGCGGGGCAGTTTGCCTTTACGAAGCTATATGAGGGTGCGGTCAAGCAAACCACGGTTACCTCACTTGTGATGTTGGTTGTTACGAGCGTAATTGGCACGGTTTTGTATCTTTTCATTGGCGGTTTTCGTGTGGAGTTTTCCTCGATCTCGGTCTTTTGGGCGGTTCTTTTTGCGCTCGTGATGATTCCGTATTATATGATAGGGATCAAGGTGCTCTCTCTCGGGAGTCTTGCCATATACAGCATGTTTATGATGTTGGGCGGTATGCTCGTTCCGTTCTTTTACGGCGTTTTGTTTCTAAGAGAATCAGTATCTGTGGCACAGGTCATAGGCACGGTGCTTTTGACAGGTTTTATTATTTTGCAGGCGATCTCGCAATCAGATTCGAATACAACAACCGGAGGAAAACAATCGGCAAAGACAAAGGTCACCTTTTTTGTCCTTTGCCTTATCATCTTCTTTTTGAACGGTCTGACCGGGGTGATTGCTAAGGCGCACCAGATTAGTGAGTCATCGGTGGACGAGGTTAGCTTTACCGTCATTTCATGCGCACTGACGGCAATATTCAGTATGATTCTTTTGGCGTTTGAATCCTTACGCAATCGCAAGGAAAAGCGCCGACAGGTGATGACCACTTTGAAGATCAAACCTATGGGTATTATGGTGCTGATCGGAGCTACGACCTATACGGGCAATTTTCTGCATTTGTTAGCGGCAAACGATGTCCCCGCCTCGGTACAGTTTCCGCTTGTTTCGGGCGGAGTTATTGTTTTGTCCGCATTAGTGTCATTTTTTGCTTTTAAAGAAAAAATGTCCGTAAAGGAGTGGATCTCCATTGGTGGAGCATTCTTGTCTACTGTTTTATTTGCATTTTGATATTTGTGGAGGTAAAGTATGAATTTGGAGCGTTATGTGAATTTAGAAGGAAAACTGGGCGTATCGGGTCTGTTTTTTGCTGTGGGAAGCTTCGGTATCATAGACGGCACTGCAAGCTACGAGCGAATAGATGAGAATGGAAAGACAATCTTCATTTATTGCGATGAGTTTATCCGTTTGGAGGCGGAATTTACCGACCACGAAAATGGTGTAGTGATCCGTCGCGACAGATTCTTCAATCTTTCTGAAAGCGAACTTGACATTCATTCCTTGTTGAGCCGCTTTACGCTTACAGGCAATGAATATGAGGTCTATACCCAGTACAATGGTTGGCAACACGAGAGTAAGGGTGCTTGGCAAAGGCTCGTCACGCAGATCTCGGCAGTCTCGCAGGGTATCCGAACCTGTGACGGTGCTACACCTATGATGGGATTTCACGATCTTTATACGGGTAAAAACACCGTATTTCATTTGATTCCGAACGCGCAATGGCAGATGACGGCAAAGAAGTTCCCACGAAACGATCGGGAGCTCGTGGTGCTTGAATGTGGATTTTATGATCGGGCACTGACCGTGGTCTCAGACTTCGCGTTGCCGCAGGAGAGTGCATTGAATTGCCAACCATCGTGTTTTTTGCGGCAGAAAGCAAGACCGATCTTGACGCGTACAAGCTGCACGAATGGTTTAACGGGAATTATCCAAGAAAGACCTTGCCCATACTTTACAATTCATGGCTCTATTGCTTCGATCAGCTAAACATTGATGCGTTGATGAAGCAAGCTGACTGCGCTGCAGATATGGGCTTTGAAGGATTTATGATCGATGCAGGCTGGTTTGGCAATGGTGTAAATTGGAGTGCTGAAGTGGGAGATTGGGAAGAAAATACCGTCAGCGGTCCGTGTGGAAGATTGATCGAACTGTCCGAGCGTGTAAGAGAGAGAGGTATGATCTTCGGTCTTTGGTTTGAACCGGAACGTGCTGCTCCGACCGCAAAGGCGGTCGAGCAAAATCCCGATTATTATATCAACCAGAAATTTCTT
>CALAXC010000068.1 GCA_937894775.1 uncultured Clostridia bacterium | reverse complement strand
AGACAACGGATACCGCTGGGCTTATCGAGCAGAGACCAGACATCGCTTTTCACTTCCCGGTACTTCCGGCTGTCGTACACGATTGCGCACATATTGCGCGGTTTCGCAATAAACTTGTACGGCAGCAGGGGCTTTTCCAACAGCTTATAGGTATCCACTTCCTGCAGTCCGATAAAATCGGGCGCTGCCTTTTTGATGATCTCCACCACCAGCGGCATGCGGTACTCCACCTGCATTTTGCCACCCCCCCAGATCCGGGTCAGGATGTTGTAGGACATGATTCGCAAATCGGTCCCGTCCGCCCGTGTTCCGCAGGAATCATAGTTTTCCACGATTTTGATTTTACTGCGGGGCTGCCGGTAAAGGGTCGGGACGGTTTCCTCATCCACGGCGGCGCCATGTATCGTCACATTGCAGTTTTCAATGGTGATATCACCCGTTTCGGTATACATTCCGATATAGTTTCCGCCATCGGGAACGTTGGTGTTCTTCAGCGTGATGTCACCGCTCATAGTGCTGACCAGACCCGCCTTGCCACTGATCGTCGCGTCCTCCACGGTCACGTCGCCCATCGCGCTGAGACAGATCCAGTCAGAGGAGATCTCACAATTCTTGATCACAACGTCCTGCGCGCCTGTTACAACGTAAGTGTTTGACCAAAGCTTGCCCGTACCGGATATTTCTATATTTTTGGTAGAAGCGACAGCCACGTCACTGCCATCCGCCATGGGAACCGTGATCCGATTCTCGCCCACCAGCTTGACGGTCAGATCCGCGATCTCGGCATAAATACCGGCAGTGAATATATCCGCAGTGTGGACTTCGGTGATATTGGCGCCGCTTAGCGTCAGGGTATTGGTGGCGGCATCGTAAGAAACGGTGCCGTCCCCCAGCACGTCGGCGGCGTTATCCTCGTTTACCTGAATGCCGCCCACGTAGATACCGTAATTGTGAACTGCCGCAGATGCAGGAATTGCCGTGAACACCGCTGTGCCGAGCAGCAGGGCAAGCGTCAATAAAATTGAAAATATTCTTTTTTTCATAGTATTCTCCCTAAAAACAACATAGGTTGGGGGCAAGCCCCAACCCATGTGTCAGGGCTTATGCCCTTTATTTGATATGGTTATTTCTTTTTAAAAACTGTCTTGAGATCAGAGAAGCTCTTTTTCTTGATAGCGAACCAAAGAAACGCAAAGCCGCCGATTCCGACTACCAGCACAGAGCCGATTACTATTGCAATAATCGCTCCTGCACCGAGACCGTTCTTGGCTTGTCCGTCTTCGGTAAAGCCGCCCTTTGCTTCGTATCCGCAAATGTCACAGATCTTGTCATCATTTTCATCAACGTGTGCGCCTGCATCTACCTTCTCACCGCAAGCACAGAGCTTGTGATGACCGTTCTCATCGGTGATCCACTCAACGCCGGCAGAATGTCCGTTTGCTGCCTTAAGCTCCTCACCGCAAACGGTACATTTCTGAGGTTCAGTGCAAGTTGCTTCTGCACCTGGAGTGTGTTCACCGTTTGCTTCTACCAAAACAGTGCCGCAAACCGTACAAGTCTGATCATGTCCGCAATTTGCTTCTGCTCCGGGTGTATGTCCCTTTGCTTCTTCAAGCACCTTTTGACATACGGTACACTTCTGCGCTTCAGTGCAGGTTGCCTCGGCTCCGGGCGTATGAGGCGCTGCTTCTCTTGCAAGTCCGCAGTTGGGGCAGACCTCAGAGCATTCATGCTCGTAGAAGTGGAGAGCCTCGCCACCAAGACCTTGGGTTCTTATGTAACCGCAAACCGTACAAGTATCGTCACAGTTGCTGTTGTTGCCGTAGTCATGCATGCTATAAATCATTGAGCCGTTGGGGTCATCGCAATTTTCTATATCTATGCAACTCTTGTAATGGAACGTGTCGTCACTGTAATCGTATCCATCGGAATAAACGTGTCTATGCACTCCTGCCTCAACGTAAATAGCTTCAAAGTCTACGCTCTCGGTCACGTCATATTCTCCTGTAAGAAGAGTCATTCCACCGTCGGTCGACCAGCCGGCGAACGTTTTTTCGTCAGGGGGCGTAAATTCACATTCCGGCAAGGTGATAAGTCCTCCCTTTACCGTCAAGGGGCTCATCGTACCCACGCCTTCTCCGGGACTAAAGCTAATAGTGTAATAAGGCAATTCTTCGGAAAGAAGGTTCAGAACGATCAAAACACCGTCCTCGTTTGCAAACAGAACGCCTGCATCCTGACCGTTTACCTTTGCTGCTGTGATACCGTTTTCAAATTTGAATCCCTCTTTGGGAGTAACTGCAAGAACGAATCGGTAAGACTTTCCACCGGCAAACACGCCTTCAGCGTTCAAGCCCATATCCGTATCGCAATCGACGAATATAAATTCCTCAATATTGTAGGTATCATCACCCTTTTCAACCTGTTTTGCGGGATGCATTCCCTCAACGGGATTATCCACCGTGATCACAAGTTGCTCGATGGTGTGCTTTTCACACTCAAAGGGAATGGATGCAAGCACCCAGTTTGACTCGGGATTGTTATTGTATCTTTCAAGCTTTGTTGCAGTTATTCCGTTTGCCTTTACTGTGAGAGCATCGTGAGAAGCAAACTCAAACTTACCGTTGCTTGCGCCAAGGATCTGCTTTTCGGAGCGGAGAATGATGCGAAGCTCATATTCATGACCGTAAACAAAGGTATCGGTAGAGAGAAGCTTTTTGTTGGCGGTAAGGTCATACCAAACTATCGCATCGGCAGAAGTGCCGAGATCGTATCCCTGTCCATATGTAAACTCATAATCGGGAGCTTCGCCGTGTACAGGATTCTTGATACCGCTGATATTGACCTCGCTAAGAACACCGCCGTCGCAGGGAGCAAAGGTGACGGTGACCATTGCGATAGTGGGATCGTCGGGCAAAACCATGACATCAACGTAGCCTATGTTGGCATTTCCATCTACCCAATCGGTGAAACGGTGCGTGTCAAATGTCTTGATGAAGAAGGTCATCGAATAAACGCCACCCATCTCAAATACCGAGGTGGCATCCAAAAGTCCGTTTACAGACGTCCACTGAATACCGTTTACAAAGTTAAACTGTGCGCCTCCGGTAAATTCTTCATCGTCAAACAATGTGTAACTGCCTGTCATCGCAGGAGGATTGTACTGAGGATGCTGTGTTGCCGAGGGGGCGATGATTCCGCTGAAGGAAACGCTGTCTACGTACTGCGCCTCACAGGAAGTAAATTCATAAGTTACGAATACGATCTCGTCGTCGTACTGTCCTGCGCCAAGTGCCTTGAGTGCCATAGTACGCTTGTCACCATTGATATAACCCCAAATCTGCTTACCGCCGTCGTTTCTGTAATCGTCGGCATTTTCAATATTAAAACGGAAGCCTTCATTCGTCTGGATCGCAAGCTCTACCTTGTAGCGCGCACCTGCAGCATAATGCTCATTTTGCTCCATCTTTCTCCAAGCATCGTTTTCGTAAACGTACCAAAGGTAATCTGTGGAGGGGAGCCAAGTCGCACGGGGATAGCCTACCTTTAAATCTTCCTTTTCGGGAGGAAGGTTGCCTGCAATCGGCGTGGGGATCGAAATGTTGGGATAGTTTATGATACCGTCAGCAATATAACTGAATGTATAAGCTACGGTAATAGTTTTGTGCTTATCAGAATTCAAGGGGGGATATTTTACCGTTGCGTTTTTGCCGTTCACAGTAGCGTGAATACCGCTATAATTTATATCAACGCCGGGGACAAACCGAATTATCCGTTTGCCGCTTCGGTGTTTTCAAGAGATTCGTAGAAATTCTCAATGGTCTTGTTTGCGCTCTTTTCGAGCTTTTCGTAGAACGAGGTGAAGTCAGAGGACTTCCGCTCGATTGCCAGACGCGGCAGTGCGTAGAACAGATCGCCGAAGCCTGCGGAGAAGCCGAAGTAGTTGCCGCCGATCTCATACGTGATCGTGTCAAAGAGCAGGTCCATCATCTTGACTGCATCGTCATCCCGTGCGAGCTTGCCCTGCAGAACCGTGTCATAGTAGGTCGGAATGACCTCGTTTGCGCTCTCCCAGGCAAGCAGCTCCATCGCCGCACCGACCATCTCGGGGTTGGTGATCGTGCCCGGAACAGACAGCAGA
>CALAXC010000067.1 GCA_937894775.1 uncultured Clostridia bacterium | reverse complement strand
GGAGCACCAGTACACAAGAAAAACCTTGAGCTTGTACGATATATCCACACCAGATCTGAGGGAAAACTCCCGATCATAGGCGTTGGAGGCATCATGTCACCTGCCGACGCCAAGGCCATGCTTGATGCCGGAGCCTCTCTGGTCGAGATCTATACAGGATTCATATACGAAGGTCCTGCACTCATAAAGAACATACTCAAATACATTACCCCCGTAAAATAATGCTGCACATGCCAAGAGCCTCGATATGCACAATTGGAGATGAGATCCTCATAGGCCAGGTGGTTGACACCAACTCATCAAATATATCCGTAGCCCTGAATCAAGCCGGAATATACGTCGAAAGAATGTTGTCAATAGGAGATGATCAGGATACAATCATATCAGCCCTGGAAGAAGAACTTGGCAGAAGCGACATCGTCATTGTTACAGGAGGACTCGGTCCGACAAAAGACGACATAACGAAGAAGGCCCTTGCTGAGCTATCCGGTTCCATTTCCTTCAAGACAGACAGCAGACAGCTCAAGATCATTCACGACATACTAAGTTCCCGAGGACTTGACGTTCTGGATATCAACAAGGCTCAGGCGGATGTTCCGGAACGATGTGATGTCATTCCAAACAGACTAGGAACCGCTCCCGTCATGGTGTTCCGATTCGAAGACGGCAGATATGGTTCCTCTAAGACCCTGTATTCTCTTCCAGGAGTACCGTTTGAGGCTATCGGAGCACTGAATGATGTCATCGAGGACATATGCGCCCATTATTCCCTTACAAGCATCTGCCATCGCACGATCCACACATTCGGTATGGCAGAATCTGCATTATCAAAGAAGATCGAGGATTGGGAAGACTCACTTCCTGAGGATATGCATCTGGCTTATCTCCCTGCTCCATTGACAGGAGTCAGGCTTAGATTGTCTATCTATGGTGGAGAACGGGATGATCAGGAGCGTCGCATAGAAGAAGCTGCCTCCCAACTGAAGGGCCTGCTCGGTACTGTCATATACGAAGCTGACAGTCTTGAAGAATGCATAGGCAAGACGCTTAAAGACCGTGGCCTCACTCTCAGTGTCGCAGAATCATGCACCGGAGGTCTGATTTCCTCATTATTCAAGGTCGTGGTCGGCTCGTCCAATATTAACAGCTTGGCATTTTGGTGAAGTGCTCGGCAAATCTCCAAAAGCTGTTTTTCTCCCGGCTTCAGTGAGGATACCAATTCAACAGGATCGATATCAATACCGAGACTTGAAAACAGTTCTTTGGTTTCCTCAATCATTTGCGTCTTTTTTAACACGCCAAAGCAATTCTTTATTTCACGGTTGAGAAAAACGTTTTCATATACCAGAAGATCATTGATTACACTGAGCTCCTGATGAACGAAGGCAATCCCTGCCGCCTGCATTTGCCGTATAGACGGAAGAACGTAGCTTTTTTCGTCAAATTCAATTTTGCCTTTGTCGGCATGAATAACTCCCGTTAAGATATTCATCAAGGTTGATTTTCCCGCGCCGTTTTCACCGAGCAGGGCGTGAATTTCTCCACGTTCAACATCAAGATGTGCATCTGTCAGAGCATTGACTCCGCCGAAAGACTTATATATACCTTGCATATGTAACAGATTACTCATGCAACAATCTCCTAACATCAGTTTTTACGCTTTTGTCCTCTTACTTAGCGTGTCCCGTAAATCCTTCGTATTGGCTCACGTTGTTCTTATCTACGATCCATACGGGCTCATACTTGCCGCTACCGACCTCATAAGTCCAGTTGCCGTCAAGATAATCCACCATATATCCAACGACGTTCATCATCATCTTCGGAGAGAAATAGACGGACATCATATCATCAAAATATGTGGTGGCAATAGCGGATTGCGAGGATGCTCCGCTTATCACGTCGTATAATTCCTGCATACCTCCGATTGCGGAGATATAAACGTCCATATTGGCAAGATCGTTCTTCGTAGCATCGGACAGCGAATTACCTTCAAGCAACCGCATAACGCCAAACGTCATTTCATCATCCATCGAATAGATAAACAGCTTACCGCCGTTACTTTTCGCATCAGCCGTAATATCAGTCAGCTTTTGCTCCAAATAGTCGTAGGCACCGTCCGCGCTCCAATTACAAACGACCTTGTAATCGGCGCACAATGCGTCTATTTCCGCTTGAGACCAAATCTTATTCGTCTGATAAGTCTGCTTCGTATGCTCATCATAATATGACAGCTCACCCTTTAAGAATTGTTCAAAGCCTTCCTGACGGCGCGTGCAGACCGTACCGTTATCACCGATCAGCGTAATCATCGTATCTCCGGGGAGCATTCCTTTTTGCTGGAGCCAATATGCAATTCCGGCTCCGCACTGCCAATTGTCACCCGAGGCATTCAAAATAGCATATTTGTCGGGACCTTCAATGATTCGGTCAAACGATATGAACGGAATGTTATTTACGATCAAGGCTTCCTGTCCGGCTTTTGCAGAGTCCTCCAACGCGAAGAAGACGACACCGGCAGCGTCGCCATTCGCTATGATCATTTGAACCAGATCGACCTGCTCCTCGCCCGTAGACGCGGGCATATAAACTGCCTTATACTTTCCCGCAGCGTTGATCTCGGTTGCTTTTTGTTCGGCATACGCTCCCGCCTGAGCAGTCCAACCGTGATCGGGCGTAGGTCCTAAAATGTATATGGTTTTGGCGTCTTGATTTACACCGCAGCCCGTTAGGACGGATAATCCCATAACGGCGATCAATACAAGAGCTAATATCTTTTTCATACGGCTCTCTCCCCGATATCAATCATAAAATTCTATCCATATTGTTTCGCATAAAAGCCAGTGCTTTTGCGTGAACAATCTTTGCATTTATGTAAGACATACCCATCATTTCGGCAATCCGCTTGAGCGTAAAGCCCTTGTAGTAATGCAGGATGATCAAATCCCTCTCCCGTTCGGAGAGCAATTCAAGAGTATCCGCAAGACAATCAAGAAGCTCGTCGTTTACAAGCGAATCATCGGGAAGCATATCTATCCCGATTTCGTCCGAAAATTCGATATGTATTTTTCTCTTCTTAAAATAATCAATAACCGTGTTTCTCGTAATCGTGTAGATCCACGTAGATAACGACGCTTTTGAAGGATCGAAGCTGTCGATCCTTTGATAGACCTTCAAAAACACCGTGGAAACGATATCCTCTACGTCGTGCTCGTTTGCGAGCTTACCTCTTACGTAGGCGGTTACTTTGTCCTTATAATCAAGATATACTTTATCTTGGTCTATATTCGTAACACTACTCATCGTCCGTGTCACCGTCTTTTTTGAGCTTGCTTTGGTCGTCGGCTTCTCCCGCCGCGCTGACAAGCTCCAGCATATCATCCGAAAGCGGAGCGGCGTTATAACGGCTTTCCGTATCCGCGATCATATCCGCTATTCTTTTGTTGTTTGCAAAGCGCTGATAATCAAAAAGCCGTTTTAACGTTTTTTCCATAGTTATTTCTCCATCGGGCTTCTGTTCGTCCACCCATTCATAAGTGTTTCGATTTTTTCGTAATATCCCTTGCCGAAAAACAGACATTTCGCAAGGTCAACGCCCATCTTGTCTCCCGTGAGCGTTAATGCGATCGCGCGGCATCCTCCAGCACAATGCTTGAAGTACGGGCAATTTCCGCACTTTGGATTGACTGCGGCAAGCTCACCTACCGTCGTGCAAACCTCGGAAAGATACCGTCCGCACTGCAAAAGACTCTGTAAGCCGTCGCTCTTTACGTTACCGAGGATATCACCGTGCGCCTCGTAATATCCCGACATTTGCATACAGGGATATACGTTGCCGCTTGCCGCAACTGCGATCATACCGCGATTGCCGCGACACACGGGAATTGAGTCTCGGTACTCACCGATACCGCATTCTATCGGGCGCATTCGGTAGGAGCGGCTGTTCGGGAATATCGACATAAACTGCCAGATGTCGATGTTCATTTGGTGCTTGTCCGCAATATACGCCTCTGCAAATGCAAGCATACGGTCGTAGTATTCCTCGAGCTCCAGAGTCGCGCCTTTGGCATTCTCATTCCATCTCGGAACCTCGGTCGTGCGGATAATTCGCATTTCATATACGCCCATTTCGTCAAGCAGCTTGGCGGTGGGGAGCATAGAATCGATATTCCGTCTGTGCACGTTGGTCTGTACCTTCACGCGAAAACCGTTGTCAACGCAGAGCTTGATGGCACGAAGCGCGTCTTCCTCAGCTCCTTTTCGATTTCTCAGCCAATCGTGGTGTCCGAGTCCGTCAAAGGAGATTTTAATAAGAGGATAGCAGCCGATGGCTTTCATTCGGTCAAGAGCCTCCTGCGTGATATAAAACCCGTTGGTGTTAAGCTCCTCCACGAACATATTGCGCCGATAGATGCCCTCGATGATCTCAAAGAAATGCTTGTGGCACATGGGTTCACCGCCCGTAATGGTAAATGCGTTGATGCCGCACGCCTGCGCCTCGTCGAGCAGCTTCTCGGCTTCTTCAAGCGTAAATTCGCTCATCAGCGGAGAGTTGTCCGAGGCGTTGAAGCAATGCAGACAGTTATAGTTGCATTTGCCCGTGATCATCCAGTTCATTGCCGGAAAATAACGGTTGTCAATATTCATTTTTTGCCACGGATCAAGCGTTCCCTCTCCCTTGTCACAGGAAGAGATCAAGCCTTTCCGCGTCAGTGTTTTTGCAAGCTCTCCGTCCTCAAGCTCGTTTTGCCCGTTGCAAAGAGAAAGAAACTCAAATTCTTCCTTCGTGAGTCTCTGCGCGTCACGCACTCCTTTGATATAATAAGCGAAGGGCGTGCGCCACCATGAACGGAGAGCGATATGTGGGTTTAATGTGTAGTGCATATTACTTTTTTATGTAGATCCGGGAGCAACAATAGTATTCTTGCGAGCAACTGCGTCCCATGTATATTTGCAGCCGCAGTAGGGGCATTGAATAGTATAAGGATCTTTGCTGATAACGATAGTTTGGCCACGATTGAACAGACTGCAGAAGGGGCATTCATTCTCACTAGCAACAAGTGGCCTCATTCCGCCCGATACGTTATCCAGCTCATCGTCTTCAATGGGCCAGCCGCTTTCTTTCTTTCTTTCTTCTTTCAACATAGCCACTCTCCTTTACGATTTTTCGCAGTAACCTATACCGTCCTTAAATCCGAGGTGCGCGCAGGAGCCGCATATGTTTTCTACGACGAATCCTGTTTTTCCTACCCAGATCTTTCTGAGGTCGGGATGATCGGTTCTGACAGTCATAGTGCGACTTTTCCCCTCCCCAAAATTACTCAGATACTGCCCCGTAAAGCATTTACACCCATTTGTAACAACTGTATACTTCTTTCCGTCCACCTTTGTCTCGCAGCCTCCGCCGGAAACAACGTCCAGCTCGTCATCGGAAAGCTCGCCTTTCTTTGCATTCAACTGCTCAAAATATGCCTTTGCATCTTCCTCAGTGAGTTCAACGCCGTTTTCTTTGGCAAGAGCAATCAATTCCTCAACTGATTTTGCTTCCTTTGCCTTCGCAATCATTTCTTCGTTCATCATGGTCTTTATCCTCCTTTACGATTTTTCGCAATAGCCGAGACCGTCCTTAAATCCGAGGTGGGCACACTCACCACAAGTACCCTTTCCGCCAAACTTACACCATTGTTTCCGACAGAAAGAATTATCGTCTCTAATAGTTAATTCGGGCTCACCGTAATGGTACTCAATATTACACAAATATTGTCCCGTGAAGCACTTGCATCCGGAGGTAACAACAGTATATTTCTTTCCATCAACCTTGGTTTCACAGCCGCCGCCTGCAACTGCGTCCAACTCATCATCGGAAAGCTCACCCTTTTTAGCGTTTAACTGCTCAAAATACATCTTTGCATCTTCTTCATTCAGCTCGACGCCGTTTTCTTTGGCAAGAGTAATCAGTTCTTCAACCGACTTCGCTTCTTTTGCCTTCGCAATCATTTCTTCGTTCATCATAGAAATTATACTCCTTTATGATTTACTGCAGTATCCGAGACCGTTCTTAAAACAGAGATGGGCACATTCACCGCAAACGCTTTCCCCAGCCGAGATAATACGCCAATCAAAACGTAGTTTCGGGTGGTCATGAGTGTAAATTGTTTTATCATAATTATTTCCGATACCCCAGTTGTTTGCATCCGGAGGTAACAACGGTATATGTTTTTCCGTCAACCTTGGTTTCACAGCCGCCACCTGCAACTGCATCCAACTCATCATCGGACAGCTCGCCTTTTTTCGCGTTCAACTGCTCAAAATACATCTTTGCATCTTCTTCGTTCAGTTCAACGCCGTTTTCTTTTGCAAGAGCTATCAGTTCCTCAACCGATTTGGCTTCTTTTGCTTTCAAAATAAGATTTTTATCCATCTTTTCACGCTCCAATCGATATTTGGCGATACGCTTTACTCTCTGTTCGCGGGGTGATTACACAGCCACAAGCCTTTTTCATAGCTCATGTGCTGACATTGTTTACAGACGCACGAAAAGCCTAAATTTCCGGCTTCAGGGCAATGGTGCGCCATATATTCGATGTCCCAAATAGAAAAATCTGTCGCGCCACACCAACGACATTGATAATGTTCACATCGATGCCCTGTCGTCACTACCAAGCGCCCGTCACCGTTATGGCATCCGCCACCGGATACGTTTTCCAATTCATCATCGGAAACTTCTCCCGTTTCTGGGTGTAGCCGGTCAAAATATGCTTTCGCACTCTCTTCATTCAGTTCAATGCCGGTTTCTTTCGCAAGAGCCATCAGCTCTTC
>CALAXC010000066.1 GCA_937894775.1 uncultured Clostridia bacterium | reverse complement strand
CGTGCCCGTTGCCCTCAACGATGAGAAGATGAGCGCCAAGGAAATCATCCTCAAGCTCAACGAGATCGGCGGTGCCAACGGCATCGGCCTGTTGGACATCGTGGAGAACCGCCTCGTGGGCATGAAGTGCCGCGGCGTGTACGAAACGCCCGGCGGAGCCATTCTCTACTTTGCGCACAACTACCTTGAGACGCTCTGCCTGGACAAGATGACCATGCACAAGAAGCAGGAGCTCTCGGTCACCTTTGGCGAGCTGCTCTACAACGGCCAGTGGTACACTCCCCTGCGCGAGGCACTCTCGGCCTTCGTCACGAAGACGCAGGAGCACGTCACGGGTAAGGTCCGCATCAAGCTCTACAAGGGCAACATGATCAAGGCAGGCGCATGGAGCGATTGGTCGCTCTACTCCGAGGAGATCGCCACCTTCGGTGAGGACCACGTCTACAACCAGGCAGACAGCGCAGGCTTCATCAACCTCTGGGGTCTTCCCATCTCGGTGCAGGCGCAGGTTGCCGCAAAGAACAAGAACAAATAAGCACGCAGCACGGCGGGGCCAACTCTTGGCCTCGCCTCTCGCGCAGATAGGACGCAGGACACGATGGAAACGCTCCGCGTTTTCGGATGCGCATTCACTTCAATCGAAAGGACTCCTTTTCTTATGGCTAAACTGTGGGCGGGACGCACCGAGGGTGCCGTCTCCAAGATCGCCGACGATTTTAATTCCTCTATCCGCTTCGACTCCCGTATGTACCGTCAGGACGTGCAGGGCTCGATGGCGCACGCCACCATGCTCGCCGCCTGCGGCATTCTGACCGAGGGCGAGCGCGACACCCTTCTCGACGGGCTTTCCGCGATCCTTGCGGATCTTGACTCGGGCAAGCTCCCGATCGATCCTGCGGCCGAGGACGTTCATATGTTCATCGAGGCCGAGCTGACCGCGCGCATCGGCGACGTGGGCAAAAAGCTGCACACCGCGCGCAGCCGCAACGACCAGGTCGCACTGGATATCCGCCTTTACCTGCGCGATGAGATCGCAGAGCTTCGCTCGCTCGTGCGCGGCCTGATCCGCGTGCTTTGCGAGCAGCTGGATGCCTTGGGGCAGAAGTGAATCGTTGTTAGCAGTATTATTTTTTATGTTACAAAATAATTCTTGCATATCTTGCCTCCAAAGGTCTTGAGGTGGAAGGACGAATAGATAAAAACCTTGAAAATCCGCCGCAGAAATTCATTTCCGCGGCGGACCTTGCTTATAGTTCAAATGCGTGACTTAACGACCGCCGTCTCCGCCAACCTGGCCGGGAATGTTAATAACTCTGAGCGGGTCAATAAGTACCTTCTGTCCATCGACAATGTACTCGGTATACTCGCAAGCGACCTCTGCACCGATAGATTCGGCATATGCCTTAACGCCGGCAGAGATAAGCTCTACTGCGCAAAGGAGTGCCTGGACGTCGTTGTAGGGAGTAAGCTGAGCGAGACGGACTGCAAGCTCTATGGACTCATTAGCGGCGTACACCATAACGTAAAGTGCAGCAACCTTGAGGGAGCAATTTCCCTCGTAAGCTACGTCTTCTGCCTTGGGGGAAGCAGCGGATGCAGATATAGGAAGTACGAACATTGAGAACAAAAGAGCAACTACTAAAACAATCGCTAATTTTTTCATTCTTTTCATTTTCTAAATCTCCTTATTTTTGCATTCCACAAACAAAAAGCAACCTGCTGAAGAACAGCCGATTGCACCATCCGATTAAACTACCAAAGCGATTCTTGCCCCAAATTAGAAGGGTTCAGAGTTTAATTGTAAACGGCAACTGGCGACCATGGGTCTAGAAAACCTTTAGGCCCTTTAGCTTTGCGTCATTCACTTTCGCGAATTTAGCCTCTTCGTGGGGATCTTTTTGATCCATAGGTATTATAGCATATAAAATTTTTCATGTCAATGGCTTTTTTGAAAAAATTTATAAAATTTTCACTTTTTTATAAAAAAACGCCGGATTTTTGTTGAATATTTACTATAATTATAAAATATGTAAAAAATATGAAATTGATGCTACAAACGCTCGTGTTTTTGAAATCAAAAAATAAAAAATATTTTTAAAAAAAGTGAAAAAAGGTATTGACAAATCGAAATTCATGTGGTATAATGTACAAGTCGTCAGGAAGACGAATGCTGGTATGGCTCAGTCGGTAGAGCACGTCATTGGTAATGACGAGGTCATCAGTTCGATTCTGATTACCAGCTCCAAAAAAGACCTGAAATTTTTCAGGTCTTTTTTTGTTTTATTTTTCTTTCTTTTTAAGTGCGTTTAGCAAAACGTATATTCCGATAAGAGCTACTATAGTTCCGCAGAGAATAATGTACATTGTTGTAAGGCTGACTTCATTATCAAAGAAATAAAGATTGCAGTCAAGCGCATCCTCAAGTCCTTTGATAGCTTCTGCTGGAACACCTTCGTTCTCAAGCTCTGCTATTGCGCCTCGCATTGAGTGATTGCGTATAAGCGACGTTCCATAAGTTCCGGGCAAGAATGCTATGACATTCTGCAAGCCTTCGCTAAAAGAAGATATCGGCATATAAGCGCCGCATATAAATCCGTATCCTGCACTGATAATAGTTCCTACGGCAGAGATCTGACCTTGTGAGGATAAAAAGAAATTGATAACCGAAGAAAGTGCGGTTCCAAAAAGCACTACCAATATTACATCAAGGAAGAGAAGAGTTACATCGGCAACACTCATATAAAAACCGACTATGGCAAGATAGATAAGGCAAACAACAGTTGCTATAAAGCAGATAAGCAAAGTAGAAATGATCGTAGCTATATAGTAGCTAAGCGAGAGAGCAGAGCTTTTTATGGGAGAAATGCGAAGATCTTTTACTGTTCCGTTCGCCTTGTCCTGAACCATAAGAAAGTTTGAGCAAAATGCTACAGTTACGCAGGATACCGCTAAGATAGAGGAAATGAGCTGCGCACCTACAAGTCCGTCTATGATCTTGTCGGAAATGGGAAGGGCAGAGGGAAGATTTGCAACAAAGCTGTCACGGTAGACGTTCCCTAAAAATGTCGCATACAAAACAAGAAGTATTGCGGGAGTGATCAGAGCGGTGAAGAACATTCCTTTGTCCTTGAAGAACATTTTTATATTTCTTTTTATAAGTAAGGCGGATCTGCTCATTTTAAATCACCTCCGTTAAGATCTTTACCCGTGACGGCAAGAAAGACGTCGTCCATTTTTCCTTTGACTATCTCATAATCGGAGAAGATCTGTGGATTTTTTATTATAAGCTCTGTTGCTGCTTTAGTGTCGGGAACAGAAATTTTAAATCCGTTGCTTACAGATTCATATTCAATACCGAGAGCTTTTATTTTATCTTCTGAAATATTATAAATAGTTATAAAATCGCCTGTGTATTTGTTTTTTAGTTCGAGCGGAGACCCTTCAGCCGATATTTTTCCGTTGTCGAGAATAACTACATAGTCGGCATCTGCAGCCTCTTCCATATAGTGAGTTGTGAGAAAAACAGTCATTTTTTCATTTTTGCGAAGGTCGGATATAACGTTCCAAAGGAGCTTTCTTGTTTGTGGGTCAAGTCCCGTGGTGGGCTCGTCTAAAACAAGGATTTGCGGTTTGTGAATAAGCGCACGGGCAATGTCTATACGTCTGCGTTGGCCGCCCGAGAGTTTTCCGAGCGGTCTGTTTAAAATATTCTTAAAATCCAAAAGCTCCGAAAGCTCGTCAAGACGTTTTTTAAAAGAAACACCCGTAATTCCGTAAAGAGCAGCTCTGCTTTGAAGATTGTCATATACCGAAAGCGGTGCATCAAGTACCGAGTTTTGAAATACAACACCGAGCTCATTTTTTATTTTGGGTAATTCTTTGTCGAGATCGTTACCGTTTATTATTATTTTTCCGCTATCTTTGGTAAGTTGACCGCACATAATATTGATAGTGGTCGACTTGCCCGCACCGTTTACACCTAAAAAAGCAAAAAGCTCGCCTTTTTTTACTTTGAAAGAAAGGTCTTGCACAGCTTTAACGTCACCGAAAGTTTTATGCAGATTTGAAATTTCTATTATTGTTGACGAATGCATGAAAGTGTTCTCCTTGAATTATTTATCGTTATAAGTTTAGCATTTTAAAAACTAAAAGTCAATATGTTTTTATTCAAAGGTTATAAAAAGGCAGTAAGCGGTATAAAAAAGAGTCACACTCTAAGCAATTTTGAGTGTGACTCTTAATTTAGAAGAGTTAAAGCTTGATCTGAAGCATAGGAACGATTCCTCTGTTAGTGTTATGAACTGCGCAAGGAGTTCCTTTTCCACCGTTTGCGGCTATACCTTGAGCTCTGAATGCTGCATCGGAAGCTGTGGGTGCGTAAGTATCGGGGCTGCGAGTCCACCACCATCCATAGTCTAAGTATGCGCTGGTTTCACCGGGATTATACAGACCCTGAGAACGGGCATAGGCAGAAGCTTTTTTCAGTCTATCCGTATTACTGTTGAATCCATATTCTGCGTTTATAGCGTCGGCATAGGAAGGTAAGAAGATCTTATCGTCAGTATTAGCGGAAGCATAAGGATTGTTCTGTATGTTAGTACTTGCAGCACTGTTATCTACCGTTGTGGCAAGAATTATTTCTCGCTGAAGGGTATTGAATGCTGTTTTGTAAAATACCTCATTGAGCCAAGTTCTTACAGAACTGTACATATAATTGTTGCTGTTAGAAGCATTGTTGTAAGCTTGAACGTCAAGAACTGTGTTACAGATCAAAAGAGCAGTGCCATTAGTTGTGTTTTCTTTGACTATTGTCCATTCAATAGGTTCATACTTAAACCAATAAATAGTGTTGATATAGTATTTGTTTTTGTACTGATTAGAATGCTGTGACGGGTCTGCTACAAATGCGCTGTTTGTAGAATTTGGACGGTATTTTGAAAAATAAACTCCGCGGTATTTTTCGTTGTTATTTTCAATGTCGATATACCATATGTAGTTTTCTGTAGCCGATCCGTTTGAGAAATATCCGTAAGAGGTCCACCCGTTGTTATTGGTAGCTGTAGGAGTTTTACCTATTTTTGAAAAAAGTGTTGATTTTAAATCAGAATCAACAACCTCGCGTTGGGGATAGGAACCAAAATAAACTGTTTTTTCTATACGGGTATACTGTTTAGGCACGGGCTCAGGCTCGGGTTCGGGCTCAGGCTCAGGATCGGGCTCGGGTTCGGGTTCGGGCACTACATCAGGGATAATCTCAGCAACATCGCCAAGCTCCTCTACAGCATCCGCACTCATAGCATAAATAGCAGCATTTCTGATAGATACAGTACGCTGGCTATCTCCGTAGCCGTCACGGTTATATGCACCTACAGTAATTTTTGAATAAGCAGGAAGAGTAATAGTCTTACCTACAGCCTCATAAACTTCATTTTCTGCATCGGTAAGAACGTACACCGTTGCTTTATATCCATCAATAACTATCTTAAATGTTCCGTATCCGTCAGAATCAACGTCAGCCGTAATAAAGGAACGGGTATATCCCGTCTCACAGTCATACGTATCGTGATCGTTAAGTCCCTTCTGTATACGAATATCGCACTTTCCGTCATTCGGAGCATCCGAGATATTGTTAAACGAACCGTAAACAAAGTACGGTAGATCATTTGCATATGCAAATACTACACCAACATAACCGTAATCTCGGTTATTCTTTGCTTGAAATACGTACTCATATTTTGTATTCTCATTGATGTCATACATTGTATTTGAAATATATGCACGTCTTTCGGTGTTAGCGCTCTTAGGAGTAAATGTAATCGAATTTGATGTTGCAGTCACATTAAAATGTGATGCCATATCATTATTTCTACGGTTATACCAATAAGTATCGTAAGAAAGCTTTGACCAGTCAATATTATAAACCGCTTTATCAGGTCTGTTAGGATCTTCAGGCTCAACAGCAGTATCCTTCAATACCGCCATAATAGCAATGTTTCCAATTGCTCTACCCTCTCCGTCTACACCGTCTTCTGCGTGACAAACAGTATTAAACGAATTTCCATCTCTAATAACCATTGTTGATGATCCGCCACCGTCAAGCAAGAATGCATTTGTGCATCCGAGAGCCTTGAACTGTTCAGACATTTCATAATAGGTTGCGCCAAGAGTTCCGTTATAAGGAATTACCATAAACACGGGAGTTCCGTCAACTTTAAATCCGATAGCGGTTCTTGCTTTCCAGCAATGAGGATAATCGTAAATATCCTCTGTCCACTTAGCGGTTGCCGACTCACTCGCACCGTCACCTGTATGGTATCTTGAATATGCATTATAAAACATCAGATCACCTTCAGCGAGTATCTGCTGCTTAAATCCTATTGCGTTACTTACGTTTTTCCAAGAACCGGAAAGTACCTTCTGACATCTTACCGTTACGCCAACGCCAAGAGAAGGTGCGTAAGCTGCAGACTTAACAGCAATATATGCTTCGCCGCTGCTCGGCTTCATATTTGAAGTTCCCGAAATGACCTTTGTTATTACACCCTGTGCAAAATAACTGTTTGGCCCTGCCATTACAGTATTATTTTTAGATCCGGTATCCTTACGGTATCTTTCAAGGTCAACCACGTATACAGTACATCCGGAATAGTTTCCTTTACCGTGATCAGAGGTTGTAAACGAGATCATAGTTTCGGTAGGCGCTGCCGCCAAGGAAGCGTTATAGGACATCACTGCAGTACTCTTGGTTTCATCAAGCACCTGAACTTTATAAGTACCGTCGAAAGTATACGTTGTTCCGTATCCTGCATTTTTGTAAGCAGATCCTATAGTATGGTATACTACTTTTCCAGTTTTATCATCAGTACCTACCATACCGCCGCCTCTTCTTTCACTGTCGGGAAGAAGATTAGCCTTAAGCATCTGACCGTTCTGTATCATAGGCTCTTCAGGTTCACCTGTGTTAGTATTGAAGAAGTCACCGTTTACCGCAGCAACAACTTTATATGCGGGATTTTCCGCCTCAAAAGCCTTAACGAGGTCGTCAACACTCTTTTTGGCATAACCCAACTTATTGCTGGTCTCACCGGAATAAACGAAGAATTTAGTATTCTTGCTACCGATAGCCAAATGTGTGGTAAGATTATGATAAGTCTTTTTCAACCCGTGCCATGACGAATTTACAGTAGATTTATAATAAGTTGCCTTACCGTTTTCGAGTGATTTTGTTGTAGATACATTGATGCTTTTTATAGATCCGGCTGTGTAATTATACGGACCGGCAGTAACCGCACTTGCAGGAATCATAGCAAGAACCGATGCAAGCATCATAGTAACAACAAGCAAAAATGATGTTATTCGTTTCATAAGATCTCCTTTACATATTTTTGTTTTTTATATTTTCAATATATTTTAATATGAACTACCATATCATATTATCACAATTCACCAAAAATGTCAATAGAAAAAAACAAAAGCTATCCGAATTTATCGAATAGCTTTTTGCTTTTATTTTCTGAATCACACAAGAATTATTTATATTTTCTCTTGCGTGCAGCTTCTGACTTTTTCTTGCGCTTTACGCTGGGCTTCTCATAGTGTTCTCTCTTACGAAGCTCGGTAAGTACGCCGGAACGAGCCATCGCTCTCTTAAAGCGACGAAGTGCGCTGTCTAAAGATTCGCCTTCTTTAACTCTGATCTCTGCCATTATCGTTTTCCCTCCCTCCGCGTATTGCAATAGCAATCAAAATCTATATAATTATACTCTCTTTTTTAATATTTGTCAATAGCTTTACAAAATTATTTTACAACTATATTAACAATCTTATTAGGAACTGCGATTTCCTTAATCACCGTCTTTCCTTCAATAGCCGCCGCAATTCTTTCATCTGCCTTCGCCGCTGCAATTGCTTCTTCCTTGGGACAGTTGATAGGAAGCATTATCGTTCCTCTGAGCTTACCGTTTATCTGAAGTGCAACCTCTACGCTGTCATCAGCAGTCTTAGCTTCGTCATAAGAAGGCCAGCTCTCATAAGCAATAGTATCGTTATGACCGAGAAGCGACCACATTTCTTCTCCGATATGAGGACAGATACAAGAAAGCATCTTGATAAGTCCCTCTGCGTAAGACTTAGGACATTTGCCCTCTTTATAAACCGCATTAACAAATATCATCATCTGTGAGATTGCTGTATTGAATGCGAGCTTTTCAAAGTCCTCGGTTATCTTCTTAACACTCTTATGATAGATCTTCTCGAGCGCGGGAACTTCTCCGTCAATTATGTTATCAGGTTCGGTAAAGAACGCCCAAACTCTGTTAAGGAATCGTTTTGCACCTTCAACGCCCTGATCGCTCCAAGGCTTTGAAACCTCAAGCGGGCCCATAAACATTTCGTAAAGACGAAGTGTATCTGCACCGTAATCACGAACTACATCACTCGGATTTACAACAAACTCCGGGAATCTCTTACCCATCTTTATTCCGTTTGCACCGAGTATCATTCCCTGATGCACAAGCTTTTTAAAAGGTTCTTTTGTAGGAGCAAGCCCCTTATCGTAAAGATATCTGTTCCAGATTCTCGAATACATAAGATGTCCTACTGCGTGCTCAGGTCCGCCTATGTAAAGGTCAACCGGCATCCAATGCTTCAAAAGCTCTTGATCCGCAAATTCCTTATCGTTATTAGGATCGATATATCTGAGGAAGTACCAGCTTGAACCTGCCGATCCGGGCATTGTAGAAGTTTCTCTTAAGCCCTTAACACCGTTCTTGTCATATGCCTTCCATTCGGTTGCATTTTCAAGAGGTGCTTTTCCGTTTACTCCCTTATAATTTTCAAGCTCGGGAAGGATAAGCGGAAGCTCCTCATCATCAAGAACGTGGATCTTTCCGTCTTCTCCGTGAACAACGGGAACGGGTTCACCCCAATAACGCTGTCTTGCAAATATCCATTCTCTGAAATGATAATTAACAGTTCTCTTAGCAACACCCATTTTTTCGAGCTTTGCCGTTATAGCCTCTTTAGCTTCTTCAACGGTAAGACCGCTGAATTCCTCGGAATTTATAAGTATATATCCCTTACCGAGATATTCACCCTTTTCAAAAGCCTTTTCGGATACGTCAACATGTCCAAGCTTTTCATTTCCGTCGATTACCTGAATCATATCTATATTGTGCGCTATGGCATACTCAAAATCTCGCTGATCGTGAGAAGGAACCGCCATTACCGCACCCGTACCGTAGCTCGCAAGAACGAAATCACCGATAAACATTCTTACCTCTTTACCGTTTACGGGGTTTATGCAGGTAACACCCTTAAGCTCACAGCCCGATTTGGTCTTATTGAGTTCGGTTCTGTCCATATCATTCTTCTTAAGTGTTTCGGCAATATACGCTTCGACCTCTGCCTTGTTTTCTATTCTCGGCATAAGAGATTTTACAATATCTCCGTCGGGAGCAAGAACCATAAAGGTTATACCGTATATCGTTTCGATACAAGTAGTAAATATAGAAAATTCTCCGCCGCCAACGATATCAAACTTAACCTCAACACCCGTAGACTTACCTATCCAGTTTTTCTGCATAAGCTTTGTAGACTCGGGCCAATCTATCTCGTCAAGTCCTTCAAGAAGCGCCTCGGCAAAAGCAGGCTGATTTATAACCCACTGCTTCATATTTTTTCTTACAACGGGATATCCGCCGCGTTCACTCTTTCCGTCAATGACCTCATCATTGGAAAGAACAGTGCCGAGCTCCTCACACCAGTTTACAGGCATATCGATATACTGTGCATATCCGTCAAGATAGAGCTGCTTGAATATCCACTGAGTCCACTTATAAAACTCAGGATCGCTTGTAGCGAGCATTTTAGTCCAGTCATAGTCAAATCCAAGCTCTTTAAGCTGCTTTGAAAATGTCTTTATATTTTCCTGAGTAAATCCGTTAGGGTGGTTACCCGTAGTTACCGCATACTGCTCGGCAGGTAATCCAAAGGAATCGTATCCCATAGGATGCAATACGTTATATCCCTGCATTCTCTTCATTCTTGAAACTATATCCGTTGCTGTATAGCCCTCGGGATGTCCTGCGTGAAGACCTACGCCCGACGGATACGGAAACATATCGAGTACATAATATTTAGGCTTTGAAAAATCCCACACATCTGTTTTAAAGGTCTGGTTCTTTTCCCAATATTCCTGCCACTTTTTTTCGATCTCTGTATAATTATATTTCATTTCTATCCAATCCTTTGCCTTTTTTAATCCTCGTAAAGCTTATCAAGGTTGTAAAATTCTCTCGCTTCGCGTCCGAATATATGAACGATAACGTTGCTATAGTCGAGCAAGAGCCAGGTGCCGTTATCTCTTCCCTCTATGCTGTAGGGTTCAACTCCGCGCTGACCTATACGGTATTCAACCTCTCCCGCAAGAGCCTTTACCTGCGTACTTGAGTTACCCGTACAAACCACAAAATATTCAGCGATCACGGTCTTATCCTCAACATACAGAACCTTTATATCTCTTGCTTTTTTGGAATCAAGCACCTCTGCGATAGCCTCAGCAAGTGATTTTGCGTCAGCCGCATCAATCGGTGTCGTTGCGATTTCTGTATTCTCAATAAAGTCCATTTTTTATCCTTTCATATGTGTAAAACATATTTTTTTGAAATTTACCTATCTATATAATTTTAAAGCAAAAGATCTCTTTTGTCAATACAAAATCAAAACTATAATAAATTTTATTTAAGATCCGATATTAAAAAGAGTTCATTTTCATCTTTTTTTGCATAAATTTTTCTGAAGCTTTCAAGTGACGGATGAAGAAATCTCTCCTCACTGTCAAAGCCTCTTCCGTTCTGAGTAAAATATTTTTCCGTAACCCTTGATACACCTTGCGCTGAAATAACGTAAAAAGATGCTCCGCTTACCTCAGACACAGCATCCTCACCCGAAGCCGTAGCTATACAGACGTTTTCCTCATTGAGTGTAATAACATTTAAACTAAGAGAGAGCATCTTGGCAACCGAAATATTGGTTTTTACATAGGGTAAAGCACTGTTGGCAACAGAATAAATATTAAAAGGTGTTATTTTTTTCTTTAAAGAAACAAAAAACGCCGCCAAAAAGCGTTTTTGCATATCAAGTCGGTCAAGATCTCCGCGGGTATATCCGCTTCTATAACGAACCAGCATTTCGGACTGACTTCCGTTAAGAAGCTGCTTACCTGCTTTAAGATCGATATAAAGACCTTGTCCCGGATCTGAATATTTAAGATCGCGCGGAACATTCATTTCCACTCCGCCCATAGCATCGACCATAGCTCTGAAGCCTTCAAGATCAATACTGACAAATCCGTCTATCTCTATTCCGAACGACTCTTCAAAAAAAGAGCACGCCCCCTCTTCACCAAGCGCTCTGAGAACTCCGTTTATCTTACGGTATTCGGAATTTTCATATTCGGCATAGGTATCGCGCGGGATCTGTAAAACGCAAGCATTTTTATTTTCGGCATCAAAAGATGCAAGCATTATAACATCGGAAAGCCCCGATACTTTATCTTTTCCAAAAATAAGAACGCAAAAACGGTCGTCATTTTTATCGACAGATGCGCTTATCTGACCGTTCTCACCGTTCTCTTTTTCTGAATTTTTATTAGAAGCAACGGTCAAGATCACCGTAATTATCAATACTACCGTTAAAAAAATAATCGGTTTTAAAATTCTTTTAATCATTAATTCCTCCACACAAAATTAAATTATTTTATGTAGAGGAATCATTTAACTAAGTCTTTTTGCAAGAGCCGCTCTTGCAAGCAATGTAGCTTCGCTTATATATTTTTGATTTTTCTCAAGATCGCTAACCGTCATATCAAGCGAGAGCAAAACAGTTTTCCAAAGATGCTCCTCCCTTGCTGCAATCTCCATTTTTGAAGGTTCTGCTGACCAAAAATAATTACGCAGATAAATGCAATCCTCAAATGTGCGAGTATCTTCAATATAGTCAGCGAGATATATTATAGCATCAAAGGCAGACATATTCTCATTTCCCGTAGTATGAAATCTCACCGCTTGACATACGCCTTCGCTTGCAAAAGGCGAAAACCGCTCGCGCACAGCATATTCTGCCGTTATTGCGTGCAGTGTTTTCGGAGATCTCAGCTCGTCCTCCAAAAGCACTCTTCCGTTGCGTTTTGCAAGCTCTATGTGTTCTTCAACAGAAAGCTCCTTGGTTATATCGTGCAAAAGCGCCGCCGCACGAAGCTCATCGATGCGGTCTGGCATATAGATCTCGCCCAGCGCGATCGCCGCCCTTTCAACTCCTGCCGTATGCTCAAAGCGGTAGTCGGACATACCCTCTTTAACTTTATCATAGAGAAAATCAAGTTCTTGCGCTGAAAAAAGCATCATTCTTTCTCCTTAAGATAAAGTCGGTTCTCAATAATAAAATCTGCTACCCTTTTTGGCACAAGCGAGGATATATCCTCACCCTTTGCCGCTCTTCTTCTTATCTCTGTAGAAGATATTTCGATAGGCTCTGTAACGATACGTCTGAACATAACACCGTATTTTTCATAATACTCTGTTATCTTCGAAATTATACGCGCGCTTAATATAGGATCATTCTCACGTCTTATATAGACAGGATAACACAGTTTTAATATATCCTCATAACGGTACCACGTATCAAAGGTAAGAACCATATCTGTACCGCACATAAAGAAAAGCCGTGTATCGGGACGTGAAAGCTCGGTCAAAGTATCATAAGTATAGCTTTTTCCGCCTCTTTTGATCTCGATATCGGATACTACAACTCCGTCGGTATCTGCAAAAGCAAGCTCACACATTTTCATTCTGTAATGCGGATCGTCAGAGCTGTCTATCTGCTTATGCGGAGGTATACACGTCGGGATTATATAAAGATAATCCAGCTTCATCTGTTCCATAAAAGCTTTTGCCGCCGCAACGTGTCCGTTGTGTATCGGAGCAAACGTGCCGCCAAAAATGCCAACACGAAGTTGATCTGTGCCGTTCATTATTGTACCCTCCTTTGACGATTTAATAACTTAAATTTATTTTTTTAATTCGATTTTTTTGTTTTCCTGCGACTCACGGTAAAGAATTATTTTTCTTCCTATAACTCCTACCACATCCGCACCTACAGCCTCTGCAAGAGCATTTGCTCCCTCCTTGGAAGTATACTCGCAATTTTCGAGAACACTAAGCTTGATAAGTTCTCTCGCTTCAAGAGCATCGGAAACGGTTTTTATAAGATTTTCACTTATTCCGCCCTTGCCTATCTGCATGATCGCACTTTCGGAAGCCGCTATAGCACGAAGCTGCGCTCTCTGCTTTGAAGTAAGCATTTCTATTCCTCTTTCATATCATAAATTTATTTTTTTAAGTTCCTTGGCAAAAAGCTCTATCGCTTTTCCCCTATGAGATATTGCGTTTTTCTCATCCGCCGACAGCTCGGCAAAGGTCTTTTGATAAGGCTCGTAATAAAACAGCGGATCATAACCAAAGCCTGCCGAGCCTCTGCCCTCTTTCAGAATAACTCCCTGAGTTCTTCCCTCGACCACGATAGACTCTCTTCCGTCGGGAAATACGCAAGCTATAGTACAAACGAACTCTGCAAAACGGTCGCTCTCATTTTCAAGATTCTTAAGAAGTAACTCATTATTTGCATCGGTATCCCCGTGTCCGCCCGCATATCTTGCCGAAAAAACTCCGGGAGCGCCGTCAAGCGCTCTTACCGAAAGTCCCGAATCGTCACCAACACCGATATACCCCGAGCTTGCCGCCACAGTTGCTTTTATTAAAGCATTTTCACGGTACGTCGTTCCGTTCTCCTCTATATCCTCGGTAATTCCTACGCTATCAAGCGAAACTATCTCAATACCCTCAATATGCTTTGAAAGTAATGTCTGAAGCTCGGATATTTTATTCGGATTGCGTGAAGCTAATACTATCTTCATTTTATCCCCCATCAACCGAACAAAGCCTCAACGAATTCTTTGGAATCGAATTCCTGCATATCATCTATCTTTTCGCCTACACCGATAAATTTAACGGGAATATCAAGCTCGTTCTTTATCGATATTACGATACCGCCCTTCGCCGTTCCGTCGAGCTTATTAAGAACAAGTCCCGTAATATTTGCGGCGTGTCTGAATTCCTTTGCCTGCAAAATTGCGTTCTGTCCCGTAGTAGCATCAAGCACCAAAAGATTTTCTCTTGCCGCATCGGGACACTCTTTATCGATAACTCTGTTTATCTTGGCAAGCTCGTTCATAAGATTTGTCTTGTTGTGAAGTCTGCCCGCAGTATCGATGATCAAAACATCTGCCTTACGTTTTTTTGCATAGTTGATCGCATCATAAACGACCGCAGCAGGATCGCTTCCTTCGTTTTGCTTTACGATCTCAGCGCCCGAACGTTCGCACCACACAGCAAGCTGATCGATAGCCGCAGCGCGGAATGTATCGGCAGCGGCAACTACTACGCGCTTGCCTTTTTTTATAAGGCGATTTGATATCTTACCGATAGAAGTGGTCTTACCCGCTCCGTTTACACCGATAACGAGGATCACGGCAGGTGTAGTTGAAAGATCAAGCTCTCCGCCCTCTCCTATCATATCAGCAAGGATCTCTTTAAGAGCATCTATTACCTGCTCTTTTTCTTTAAGTCTTCCGTCTTTTATCTGCGCGCGGAGTCTTTCAATTATCTCCTCGGTCGCATTAACACCGACATCTGACATTATCAAAAGCTCCTCAAGCTCCTCAAGAAGCTCCTCATCTACCTTTACAAAAGCCTTAAGAACGTTATCTATCTGACCAAATATCGCATTTTTGGTTTTAGAAAGACCCGCTTTAAGCTTGTCCAAAAATCCCATCCCAGTCTTCTCCTTTTTTCTTGGAAATTTCACCGATGTCGAGTTCAAGCACTTTTGAAATACCCCTCTCTGGCATCGTTACACCGTAGAGTCGGTTTGCCGCCTCCATAGTACCTCTTCTGTGAGTTATCATAACAAACTGCGTTCCGCCCGAATATCTCTTGATATACTCAGCAAGTCTTACAACGTTTACCTCATCGAGCGCCGCTTCTATTTCGTCAAGAATACAGAACGGTGTCGGGTTTACCTGCAATATCGCAAAGAAGAGCGCGATCGCTATAAACGCCTGTTCTCCACCCGAAAGCTGAACCATATTCTTTATTATCTTTCCAGGAGGCGCCGCCTTTATCTCGATACCGCTTTCAAGCACGTTATCGGGATCGGTAAGCGATATTTCAGCAGATCCTCCGCCGAAAAGCTCGGAAAATACACGGTTGAAATTCTCGTTTATCTGATTGAAAGAATCAACGAACGCAACCTTCATTTCCTTTTCAAGCTGTTCGATAACCGAAAGAAGCTCTTGCTTTGCATTGTTAAGATCGGTTATCTGAACAGACATTTCATCGTAGCGTTTTTTAACATCATTATATTTGTTTACCGCATCAAGGTCAACGTTACCGAGCACACGGAGCTTATTTCTGCACTCTGTCTGCTTAGCTGCCGCTTCACCTCTTGTTTCGGGAGTAAGTGAGGGGTAACCGAGCGCTACCGCATCGCTTCTCGTAAGCTCGTGATCCTCCCAAAGTCTTGAAGCAAGTTTATCCTGCTCGGCTCTGAGATTTGCAAGACGGTTTTCAAGACGTGTATACTCCTTGAAAAGATTTTCCTTAAGCTGCCTTTTTTCACGTATCTTAGCATTTACCTCAGCAAGCTTGCTTTCAAACTCACTGTTGCCCTCCTCGACAGCCGAACGTTTTTTATTCAGTTCTTCAAGCAGCTTCGAGCCCGCCTCATACTTACGGCGGTTTTCATCCTGCGCCAGCTTATAATCTTCAACTCTCTTTTTCAGCTCGTCAATTCTCGCGCTCTGAAGGCGCAATGCCTCGCAAAATCCGTCAAGACGCTCCTGCGCCTCAACACGCATACGTTCTTCGGTTTCTATGTCCTTGCGTATCTCATTTATTCCGATTATAAGCTCGGTAATAGAATCATCCGTAGCCTGGATCGTATCGAGTATTCCGTTGCGTTTAACGTCCATATCTGCACGTGCCGCTCCGATCTCGGATATACGGTTCTCAACCTCAAGAAGCTTTACCTTGAGCGCCTGACGGTCCTCCTCGAACCGTTCTCTTGCCTTTTTCAGCTCTTCATAATCAAGCTTAAGCTTCTCGATAAGAGTTGCATTCGCCTCTATTTTTGCGCCAAGCTGTTCATAACGGTTGTTTTCGGTATCACGCATTACTCTTACAAGCCCTATCTTTTGCTCAGCGGAATCTCTTTCATCCTCACGCTCGGATATCTTATCCTCAAGAGCTTTAAGCGATGTATCGAGCTTTGCTATCGCATTTGAAAGCTCTGCGCGCTCTGTTTCAAGACGCTTTATTTCTCCCGCTCTGCCAAGAATATTAGCATTGGTCTTTACCGAACCGCCCGTAAATGAACCGCCTACGTTTACCTGCTGACCGTCAAGAGTTACCGCCTTGACTTTATATCCAAGTGCCTTAGCCATAGCGCTTGCATTGTCGATGGTGTCAAAAATAAGTGTTCTTCCGAGAAGTCCCGAAAGTATATTGGAAAATTTCTTATCAGCAACAACAAGCTCATCTGCTACCGCAATATAACCCGCATAGCCCGATGCTTCCCGCATCTCCGCTGTTGCAGTCTGCCCCTTCATTGAAGAAACAGGGAAAAACGTAGCACGTCCCGCCTCGGCTTTTTTAAGTGCAAACATAGCAGCTTTCGCTACATTATCGTCTTCAACCACTATGTGCTGAAGATTTGCCGCAAGAGATGTTTCTATCGCCGTTATGTATTTATCGTCAACACTGATAAGCTGTGAAAGAGGACCGTATATCCTGCCCGCCTTGTTGCCGTAGCGGTCAACTATTCCGCCCTCGTTATACTTTTTCATAACGAAACGAACACTACCCGAATAGCCTTCAAACTGCTGTTCCATAGCCTTAAAGGTCTCGATTCGCTGTGTGACCGATTCAAGACGTAACGAAAGCGAAGTGCGTTCACCGTTCTCCTCGTCACGTTCGGAATAAAGTCCTTCAAGCTCACCGCTTGCTGTATCGAGAATTTCCTGCGCCTCTGTCATTACCGCATTATACTCATCTACGGTATTTTTTATTCTCTGCGCCTGTTGATCTAAAGATACCGAAAGTTCCTCATATTCCGATATTTCTTTAAGCATAGCGGCATTTTTATCAAGCTCGCTGTTTTTAGAATTATCAATAAAAGATATTCTCGCCTTTATATCTGCCTGCTCGGCTTCAAGAGAACGGATATCATAAAGTGCGGTATCCATATTTTCAGCTATTACCTGAGCATCTTTCGAGCATTTAAGCTTAAATTCTTCAGCCTGTTCCTTTTGACCGTTCTTTTCGTCAAGTTCTTTTTTAAGGTCTTCTATTTTTTCAGTTCTTTCAAGATCAAGCTTCTCTTCGTTTTCAATAGAACGTCGGCTCGACTCGCGAGAACCCTCTGCCGCCGCTATCATTTCTTTTGTATAAGAAATATTAGTATCGGCAATACCGTATTCACTGTCAAGTCTGTGTATCTTTTCGGTCTGCTCCCTTATTTGCATAAGAAGGCTCTCCGACTCTGCCTTATTAGACTGCGATATCTCAAAAATACGGTCGTTCTGCTTTTCAAGAGCCGTTATCGAATCATCGGCATTATTGAGTTCAAACTCAGCCGCAGCAAAAAGCCCCTCTGCCTTCCCTATATCATCTCTGAGCTTCTCGGTATCGTAAAGCCAGAGCTGAACGTCGACCTTCTTTTTTGTTTCAAGAAGCTCGATAGCTTTTTTAGCCTTTGCGGCTTCTTTCTCGAGCGGTATGACCTGCGATTCTACTTCAGCGAAAATATCGTTGATACGAGTCATATTGTCCTCTGTTGACGCAAGCTTACGCTCAGACTCGCTCTTTTTATGTCTGTATTTTGCAATACCCGAAGCATCTTCAAAGATACCTCTGCGCTCGTCACTCTTTTTAGATATAATATCCGCAATACGTCCCTGACCTATGACCGAATATCCGTCTCTGCCGACACCCGTATTCATAAAGAGCTCGTAAATATCACGAAGTCTTACCGAACGTCGGTTTATATAATATTCACTTTCGCCCGAACGGTAATATCTTCTTGTAACGGTAACCTCATCATAAGGACAGTCAAGCCTGCCTATCATTCCTGTATTGTCAAAAGTAACCGATACCTCTGCATATCCCATAGGACGGCGGCTATCCGCACCGCCGAAGATAATATCCTCCATCTTTGTACTGCGAAGGCTTTTTGAAGAAAGCTCTCCAAGAACCCAACGCATAGCATCGGAAATATTCGATTTTCCGCTACCGTTAGGTCCTACTATAACAGTAGTTCCGCCTTCAAAGGTAAGCTTTGTCTTATCGGGAAACGACTTAAAGCCCTGTACTTCAAGTGATTTAAGATACACCTATATCTCCTTTCCGAATCATTATTGCTTTTTACAAAAGCGCAATAAACTCTACAAATTTAAATAATATGCTCTATTATAATATTATAACCTAAAAGCTCATCTTTTTCAAGCACTTTTAAGGATTCAAAGCCATATTTTTCACAAATTTTTTCTTTATTTTTCCTTTTATGCCCCACCGCCTTCGATGTTGCACCTTTTGAAACGAAAATAACAAGCTTTCCGCCTCTTATCGACCTTTTTTCAAGCTCTGCGCTTATACGGTCAAAAAAGAGCTCACTCATCGCCATCTCACCGATCGCCTCGTGACTTGCGCCCGCTATAGCCTTACTTGCATCACGAAGATTTTCCGATGCGCAAAGCCCCACTCTTATACAAGGAACGCCCGCCCTATCAAAAACATCAAGGACTTTTTTTGTTCTTACAACCGCCTCGTCTGTATCAAGCGCCGAATATCTTCCCTCGCACATCATCAACGCAAGCTCGGTATCAGCGAATACCACGGTAGGATATACTCTTGCTCCGTCAGCATTCATTGAACATATAAGCTCCGCCGTTGATATCTCGTCAGACGGAGTCGACATAGGAAGCCCTATCATCATCTGCCCTATAAGAGAAAAGCCGCGTTCCTTTATCGCTTTACAAGCTCTTATCGCACATTCTCTGTTATGCCCGCGCTTAGATGCCTCAAGAACTCTGTCATTAAGGCTTTGAAGTCCAAGCTCGATAGTTTTAACACTGTAGCACGAAAGTATATCAAGTATCTCAGTGTCTATATAATCGGGACGGGTAGAAAGACGGATCTCGCTCACCGCTCCGCTTTTAACATACCCTTCAGCAAGATCAAGAAGATCCGTCATAAGAGAGCGTTCTATTCCCGTAAACGAACCTCCGAAAAAAGCGATCTCCTTTTCGGTTTGAGCATCTATCGTCGAAAGCGCCGTGTCTATTTCATTTTTCACATCTTCGATCTTAAACTCACCGTGCCCCGATATTGTGCGCTGATTACAAAAAACACAGGCATTGGGACAGCCGAGGTGAGGAATAAATATCGGTATATTTGCGTGTTTTCTTTTCATTGTTTTTCTCCCAAGATCAAACCGAAAAACCGCTTTCAAACCCTTTTTAAGAAATTGAAAGCGGATTATTCGATTTTATAAATATCGCTCACTGTGCTCTGCTGTATTTTACTCCTGCTTTAGGCGAGCCTAAAAGCTCGGATACTGATACCACGTCATAGCCCTGCTCGTCAAGCTGCTTTAATATCTGCTGAGTTGCAAGATATGTATTTTCATAAAGATCGTGCATAAGTATTATACTGCCGTTTTTAACGGTCGACATAACGTTATTAACTATCTGTTTAACGCCCTCTTCACCGTCATGCTTAAGATTCCAGTCCAACGAATCAACGTCCCAAAGAATTACGGAATAATCACAGGATTCTATTCTTTCCTTGGTAATGGCACCTCCTACAGGGCGCATAAGCTTAACCTTTGCATTCGGAACCTTTGCTTTTATAGCGTCATAGGTCTTGCTTAACTCTTCCTCATAATCCTCATCAGAGCACTTATTGTAATATTTGCTGTGAGTATATGCGTGTATCGCTATTTCATTTCCTTTACTTGCCGCATAGGTTATCCCCTTTGCGCCGTTATAATCTGTTCCGTCAACACGGTTTCCTACTACGAAAAACGTTGCATTAAAGCCATATTTCGCAAGCTCATCGACTATCTTTACCGTATAAACATTGTGCGGGCCGTCATCGTATGTAATAGCTACTCTCTTTTTACCCGAATTACTATTGTTGTTATTGCTGTTGTTATTGCTGTTGTTATTCTTATTACCGCTGTTCGAATTGCCTGACGGCTGTTTATTTGGAGAGTTTCCGACCGCTACATCATTGCCGTTATCAGGAAAATTGCGCTTTGGCTCTTCCTCGCAAGAAACGAGAGTCAAAGAGAAAACAAGAATAAGCGCCATAATACGCGCTATCAAACGAATTACTTTGCCATATCTATATTTCATTTAAATTACCTCTATAAACTATTATATAAAAATTATACCATATATGTTTACTTTTTTCAATGTTTTTCGAGATAAATTCAGATTATTTTTAAACAAAATAATTATGTAAAAAAGCCTAACGCGATCGCGTTAGGCTTTTTTTCTGGGGTGAGATATGGGATTCGAACCCACGGCCTTCAGGGCCACAACCTGACGCGCTAACCAACTGCGCCAATCCCACCATAGTGGCGTGCCTTGAGGGATTCGAACCCCCGACCTACTGCTTAGAAGGCAGTTGCTCTATCCGGCTGAGCTAAAGGCACTTACTCAACAAATGCCGCATAAATGCGGCATTGAATGGAGCGAGTGATGGGAATCGAACCCACGCGGCCAGCTTGGAAGGCTGGAATTCTACCATTGAACTACACTCGCATATTTATTCTCTTTGAATGCTCTAATATAATAACACAAACTTTAACCTTTGTCAATACTTTTTCAAAAACTTTTATCATATTTTTTCTAAAAACTTTTTTCTATTGACAAAAAAGCGTTATTATATTAAAATTATCTTATATATATATTAAAATTAGCGAAAGTATAAGATCAAAAATTATGAAAAGAAAAAACAAACACACTCTGAACTATCTTTTGACTCCCGACTATATTTTTCCGTCATTTTGCGATATCACGCCCGAATTTCTTTCTTCGCTTGGAATAAAAGCTCTGCTTATCGACATCGACAATACTCTGGCTCCCTACGAGCAAGATCTTCCCGATGATAAAACCATAAAATGGTTCAACGAATTATCAAACAACGGTATCAAAGCAACCCTTATTTCAAACAATACTGCAGAAAGAGTAGAAAAATATAACTCGCTCTTATCGCTTCCTGCTATTCCCGACGCAAAAAAGCCGTCAAAAAAAGCCATACTAAAAGCTATAACCGAAATGGGCGTTGACACAGAATCAACCGCAGGTCTTGGCGATCAGCTTCTTACCGATACCCTTGCGGTACACAGATTAGATATGATATCCCTCATAGTTCCGCCTATAAACGACAAGAAAACTCTTTTCTTCCGTTTTAAACGTTGGCTGGAAAAACCCTTTATAAAACGTTACTACAAGCTTCACAATACGGAGGAAAAAAAGTAAAATGCTTAAAATAGATCACGCAACCTTTGGCACGGGCGGAAATTCCGATTCTTTTTACGCCGAAGGCAAAAAATCAACCGTTCAGGCGCCCGAATGGATAAAAGCAAAAGGACTCGACGCATACGAATTTGAGGCCGGAAACGGTCTTAATGCGGGCGAAGCGACATTAAAAAAGATAGGTGATGCCGCACGCGAGCACGGCGTTCTTATGTCGTTCCACACCCCGTATTTTATTTCACTTTCGGGAACAGATCCCGAAAAACGTCTGAAAAGCATCGACTATATAAGCCGTTCGCTTTGGGCGGCAGATCTGCTCGGCGCAGATACTATCGTGATCCATGCGGGCAGCGCGGCAAAAATAAGCCGTGAGGAAGCTATGCGCCTCGCGACAGATACACTTGTTAAAAATCTTGATGTAAACGGTAACACCGATATCCGTATGGGTATCGAAACTATGGGAAAAATAAATCAGCTTGGAACTCTTGACGAAGTAATAGAGCTTTGCAAGATATCTCCTAAATATCATCCTGTAGTCGATTTCGGACATCTTAACGCAAGAAATATAGGAAACGCATTTCCAACTGTCGACAGCTACCGAAAGGTCTTTGATAAAATAGCGACATCACTTGGCGACGAATATGCATACAACCTGCACTGTCATTTTTCAAAAATAGAATATACCAACGCAGGAGAAAAGCGCCATCTTACCTTTGCTGACACGGTATTCGGTCCCGATTTTGAACCCTTAGCCGAAGCAATTATAAAAGAAGGCGTAGCACCGAGAATAATATCCGAATCGGACGGAACTCAAGCTGAAGACGCTCTCGCTATGAAAAGAATGTGGGAGAATGTTTCAAAATGACACAGTTGAACAGATTTAAAAGTACACTGATCTCAAGCGGATTTGACGGAGCTTTAATTTCAAGCGAGCTTAACCAACGTTATCTTTGCGATTTTCCTTTTACCGACGGATACATTCTTGTAACTCAGGAAAAAAGTTATATTCTTACCGATTTCCGCTACATTGAAGCACTAAAAAAAACAGTTTCGGGATTTGAAATAATTATTCCCGAAAAAAAGCTTTCCGAATCTATCGCCGAGCTTTCAAAAGAAAACAAATTAAAAAGAGCGATCGCGGTTCCTTTTCGTGGTTTAATCAAGGCTCTTTCTAAAACCCAATATGTGAAAATGCAGTATAAATACATTACACATAATAGGTTAAATTTAAAGAACCCAAAAAGATATACTGAGAAACTACAATATCTCAGGTTATTTGTCTATCCAAAATGGAAAGAAGTCTCCGTTTGTGCTTCGCGTGATGGAGTAAGAAATTACGTTAAAAATAAAGGTTTTGCAGATAATTTAATCCCAATTTATGGGGTTTTCGATAAATTTGAAGATATTGATTTTGATAAATTACCGAATCAATTTGTCATGAAATGCACCCATGCATGTGCCTTTAATTATTTATGTCGTGACAAGTCTAAAATTAACTATAGCGAACTTGAAAAGAAGTTTAAAAGATGGTTAAGGATTAACTATGGTAAAAAGACTGTAGAACTTCATTATTCTCCTATCAAACCTAGAATCATCATAGAGGAATTTTTGTTTGAAAATAATGCACTTCCTATTGAATATAAGATTCATGTTTTTAATGGAGTTGCTAAAAATATGTATGT
>CALAXC010000065.1 GCA_937894775.1 uncultured Clostridia bacterium | reverse complement strand
ATCTTGGCGCGTTTCACGTAAATTGGTTCCGCAGTGCTTACGATTCTATCGGTGAAAAGGAATTTGATCTGATCTACGATGCCGCAAAGTATATCTCCGACGGTGCAAAGCATTCCCGCGCGAGAAAGTATGCGGATGCGACACTTGGCAAATTTGACGTAGATGAAACCGAAAAGACCGTTTCCGACAAGAGAAATAAAGACCTTTTGATGGCGTATGCACTCATACCGCTTGCGGGCGAGGATGATATTTGCCGCCGTTATCTCTATATTCAACGATTCCGTAAGGAAAGCAAACAGTTCGGTTCACAGCGCGTAGCAAGTGAAGGTAAAGCCGTTGAAATGGCGCTCACCAACCTTGCGATCAATGCCGGATATTCCGATAAGATGCGTCTTACATTGCGTATGGAGACCAAGGTGATCGACGACAGCCGAGCACTTCTTGAAGAACAGATCATCGAAGGCGTTTCCTTTAAGATTACGCTTGATGAAAATGGTAAGGCAACACTCATTTGTGCAAAGGACGGCAAGACTCTTAAGAGCGTTCCCGCAAAGCTGAAAAAGAACGAAACGGTTGTGGCTCTTACCGATATGGTGAAGACGCTCACCGAACAGTACAGACGCACAAGAGTGATGCTTGAAAGAGCAATGGAAGACAGCACCACCTTTACCTTTGGTGAGCTTTCGGCTTTGTCTGCACATCCCGTGGTTTATCCGATGCTCAAAAATCTTGTGCTGATCAGCGGCGATGCTGTTGGCTTTCTTGCTGACAATGGACTTGTTAATGATAATGAAACTATACAGACGCTTGACGATAGTGCGGAAATTAAGATTGCCCATCCTTTCGATCTGTATAGCAAGGGCTGTTGGAGAGATTATCAGAAGTATCTCTTTGAGAATAAGATTGCACAGCCTTTCCGTCAAGTATTCCGTGAGTTGTACGTGAAAACCGCAGAGGAAATGGATATGCTCCACTCCCTCAGATATGCCGGCAATCAGATACAGCCAGCCAAAACGGTCGGTGCGCTTAAGAGCCGCCGTTGGGTAGCGGATATTGAGGATGGTCTGCAAAAGGTATATTACAAAGAGAATATCGTAGCGCAGATCTATGCACTTGCCGATTGGTTCTCACCTGCTGATATTGAAGCTCCCACACTTGAATGGGTCTGCTTTACCAATCGAAAGACGGGCGAAGAAATCAAGATCGCGGATATTCCCGATATCGTATTCTCGGAGGTTATGCGTGACGTAGATCTCGCGGTCAGCGTAGCACATGCCGGCGGTGTCGATCCCGAAACAAGCCACTCTACAATGGAAATGCGCGCGGCAATTCTTTCCTTCGTTCTGCCTATGTTCCGCATAGCAAACGTAAAAGTGGAAGGACATCACGCCATAGTGGACGGCAAGCTTGCAGAGTATTCGATCCACCTCGGAAGCGGTGTTGTGCATCAGCTTGGCGGAGCAATGATTCCCGTCCTGCCCGTACATTCACAGCATAGAGGAAAGATATTCCTGCCCTTTGTGGATGACGATCCCAAGACAGCCGAGATCATATCCAAGGTTCTTCTGTTCGCAGAGGACGATAAGATCAAGGATCCGATGATATTGTCGAATATCAGCAAGTAATCGAAGTATAACAAGCTGCACGGCGAGAAGGTAGTATTGTATCAAAGTTTACTATTTGAATAACAACCGCATTTTTTATCAATCCTTATCCCCTAAAAAATAGTATAATAAAAAAGATTATACTAACGGATGGTAACAAAAATGATAAATCCACATATTCAACGTGTATTAGAATATATTGAGGCACATCTTACGGATGATAGTGCTTTAGACAATACTACTCTCGCTTCGATTGCAGGATATTCAAAGTTTCATTTCCTACGTATTTTCAGCGAGGTTATAAAGCTGACACCTGCCGATTATATACGCAAACGCAGAATAACCGAAATCGCAAAGCATATCTGCGAGGACGAATCCTTTATTTCCGATCTTGCATTTAAGTATGGCTTCAATTCGAAAGAAAACTTCACACGAGCCTTCAAGAATGAGCATAACATTCTCCCTACGGAGTTTAAGTCAGCGAATTGCAGTTTAAGGCTTTTTGAACCTTTCGATTTCTATGCTGAGTTTGAATTTCCATCTGTCTCTATATGCTATCTCGACGGCTTCAGCCTTGTTGCTTATCCTTTTGACAATGATTTTGCACCGCATTGTTG
>CALAXC010000064.1 GCA_937894775.1 uncultured Clostridia bacterium | reverse complement strand
AATACTCGTCCACCGAGCATACTTCCGACAGTTTGACGGTCTTGCCCGTTGGGGTAGGGATACTGAAATCGAGCACGTCGCTGATGCTGTTGCGGTTCTCTTCTTTCAAGCGCACGAGGATATCATACTCCGAGCCATCTTCTTTGAGGAAGCCCACTGCCATACCATTGACGCGGTTGCGCAGGTAGGTGGAGATAGTGGCAGAGGTCAAGCCAAGACGACTTGCTTTCTCTTTGTCCACCACGATCTTGATTTCAGGACGGTCGTCATCGCGGTCAGCATAGACGTCACGTGCACCCGGTAGCTCTTTGCTCAGGGCCATCACTTGTTGCGCCATGCGGTTGGTTATGTCGAAGTCGTAGCCGTAAATCTCTATATCCACGGTGTTGCCGCCACCGGGTCCACCACCACCGATAGACGCTTGGTATTCCACAATCTCAGGGTATTGCGCCATCTCTTGACGGAGCACTTCGGCAATCTCCCAAATAGTGCGTTCACGTTCCCATTTCTTGTTCAAGCGAACGGTCATGCTGATGGTATTGTTCATGGTGGTGGAGAAGATAGCACCTGTACCGTCGTCGTCGTTCGAACCTGCGGAGGTAGCAATCATCTCAATCTCAGGCACAAGCACGGTGAAGCGCTCTTCGAGTTGGCGTGCGGTTTTGAGGGTCTGCTCGATACGTGTACCACGTTGCAGTTCTACGCTCACGCTCAGGCGGGCGTTGTCTTGTTGCTGCATGAAGTCGGTTCCCACTTTGCCGAGAGCAAATGGCAGCAGCGAAGCAGCAAAGAAAACAAAGAGGATGGTGATAGTCAATGCCTTATGGCGCAAGCACCATGCAAGCGACTTACCGTATACATGGTCCACCTTGTCGAGGAAAGCCACGATAGTGCGGTCGTACCACGACTTCTTGTCGCTCTCGTCCACCAATTTTCCATTCAACACTTTGAACTTCTTCGCTTTGAGCAACTTCGAGCAGAGCATTGGCGTCAAGGTGATAGCAATCACGGTGGAAGTACAGCATACTACCGTCACAATCCAACCCAAGGACTTGAACATAATACCTGCCATACCCTCCATCATGGTCAATGGAATGAACACAGCACAGAGCACAAGGGTGGTGGCGATAACGCTCACCCATACCTCGTTCGTCGCATAGATACTTGCTTCGCGAGGACTCTCACCACGTTCGATATGGCGAGTGATGTTCTCCAATACCACAATAGCATCGTCCACCACCATACCAATTGCAATAGTCAGCGAACAGAGCGAAATGATATTGATACTCGAATCCGCTACCTTCAAGTAGATGAACGCCACAATCAGCGAGATAGGGATAGTAAGCGAGATAATCAGCGTAGCACGCCACTTGCCAAGGAAGAACAGCACCACAAGCACCACGAACAACAACGCATACAACACCGACTCCTCCAAGGAGTTGATACTGTTGCGGATATTGTCTGCAGAGTTGTAAATCTCTTGAATCTTTACGTCGGTAGGCAATTGCTTTTGTATCTTCTTCAGGGCTTTGTCCACGTCCTCGCAGACTTGCACGGTGTTCGAGCCCGACTGCTTAGCCACAATCAGACGCACGGCCTCTTGTCCGTTAGTCTTTTCGTCCAATGAGAGGTCTTTGATGGTATCGCGCACGGTAGCAATATCGCGCACAAACACTTGCTGACCTTGTGGAGTCATGGTCACCATCAGGTCCTCAATCTCGCTACTCTCTACGAACTCCGAGCGGACCTGCATTTGGTACTGCTCTTTCTCCATCTTCACGGTTCCCGAAGACAGGTTGAGGTTGTTGGCGGAGATTACTTGACCCACTTGTTCGAGACTGATGCCATAGGCGTCGAGTTTCTGTTGGTCGATATCCACATATACATAACGGTCAGGCGCACCTGCCACCGACAGGTTACCAATACCATTGATTTGGTTCAACTGTGGAATCACCTCATCGTTGAGGATTTTGTCGAGTGCAGGATACGACTCGTCTGCCGTGATAGCATATTGGCAGATTGGCATGGTGCTCGATGAAAACTTAAACACCATAGGCGACGAACAACCGTCAGGCAATTGGTTCTTCGCCATATCGCAGAAGGACCGAATATCGTTGACGGCCTCCGTTATGTCGGAGCCCCACTCCAATTCCAAAATCACAAGACTGACATTATCCTTACTTGAGGAGTTGATATACTTCAGATTATCCACAGAGGTTAGCGAGTTCTCCATGATTTTCGAGACGTTCGTTTCAATCTCGGACGCCGACGCACCGGGGTACGTGGTCATCACCATCACATATGGAGGGTCCATCTCAGGGAACTGATCAACAGGCAACTGCACAAAGCAGAACAGACCGATGATCATCACCGCAACGAAAATAAGCATCGTCGTTACGGGGTTCTTAATCGCGGTTTTGTAAATAGCCATAGTTTCTTAGGTTTATTTCACTGTCACTTTCACTCCATCCACGAGTTTATGTTGTCCTACGTGGATATACTCTACACCTTCGTGAATCTCAGGTGCAATGATTTCTACATTATCGTCGAAGCGTTGTCCAAGTTGCACGCTCACACGTTTTGCACGACCGTCCTCGTGGATGAACACATAGCGCTCGTTCGAACCGATGAGTTTCTCCACCGATTGATAAGGCACCACGATAGTGTTCTCTTTGCCAAGTCCGAGGGTGGTAGTCACGTACATACCTGCACGCAGTTTCTCGCTCGCATTAGGAATAACCACCTTGCATTGGAAAGTGTGGCTTGCAGCGTCGATAGTAGGGTAAACCACCTCGATAGTTGCAGGGAAAGTCTCGTTAGGATATACCTCGCTCTTCACGGTGAGACGCATGCCCTCTTTCACGAGTGGATAGTAGGTCTCAGGGATAGCTACGAGTGCTTTCAGTTTCTTCACTTGTGTGAGCACCACGATAGGTTGACCACCATAGAGTTCGCCGTCCTCGTAGGTCTTAGCCGCGATAACGCCGTCGAAAGGTGCTTTCACGTAGGTGTTCTGCTCGAGGAATGCAAGGTTCTGCTTGAGTTGGTCGTAGCCCACTTTGGTTTGGTCGTAGGTCTGTTGGCTCACGCTACCTGTCTCGAGCAAGGCTTCGAGGCGTTGCATCTCAATCTCGAGGTTGGCGAGTTGGATTTTCTGAGTGAGGTATTGTGTTTGGTCCATACGCACAAGCATATCGCCCTTCTTCACCTCGTCGCGGAACGCCCTCGCCATGACTTTCGCCCCGTAACGCGTCAGATGCGTGAAATCGGTTTTATTGAACACCGCCCGGTACCATTTAAGCGACTTCTCGCGTCCGGCGCTTTCAACAAGCCGCCTTGAAAACGCATTGAAGTCGACAACCGGCACGCTCATTTCCCTGCCGAGCGACCGGACGGCGTCGGGATAGGCGCCAAGTCCGTCGGCCACCCGGCCGTCCTTGGCGCCGCGGTAGAACCGGCGCACCAGCGACGTGCCGAAAACCGGCTTGCCGCCTTTCGCGCGGACCTCTTCGGCGAATCGCCGCAGATTGTCCTTGTATGCGCCGTCTGCCGCCGCATACCGTTTCGGATCCTCCTTCTGATCGTTGTGACCGAACTGGATATAGACGAAATCGCCGGGTTTGACCTGCGCGATCAGCTTCGCCCAGCGCCATTCGTCGCGGAACGATTTGGTCGAAGTGCCGCTGTAGGCGGGGTTCACGATCCTCACTCCCGGCTTGAGAAAATGCTCAAGCTCGTCGCACCAGCTGCCGAGACAGCGCTCTTCGGCCGGATATTCGCGGGTATCGAGATAGCGGCGCGAATGAAGCGTCGAATCTCCGGCGAAAAAGATATCGGCGGCAAGTACACAATTTGACCACGCAAATACGGCCGTTGCAAACAGATATATGTTCTTTTTCATTCTGCTCCCGCCTCCACAAACCGTTTTATCTGATTTTGATCGACATTCCGGCCGGAGCCTTCGTCTGCCTTAAAAACTCTTCCGGTTTCAGACATGCATTTGAATAACGCACCTCGTCGATCCAGCCGTGGAAATTGTTGTCGCTTACATTCTTGGTAAACTTATGACCCAGCTTGCTGCCGGTTTCGGTCTTGGTGTCGCCCCAGGTCAAGCCTCCGCCCGTCTTTACAAGCACCGTGCGCGACACCTTGAGGTGTCCCGTCTCAACGTTAAAGTCCGACCACCGCAGTCCGCAGATCTCGCCTCGTCGAAGCCCCGTTGTCAGCTCGGTGTAGAAGAAGTCGCGCCACAGCTCGTCCTGCATCACCACGGCGATGAACTTTTCAAGCTGTGCATCGGTGAGGATCTGCTTGGGCGGATAGTTGGTTTTCGGGATCGTCGTGCCGTTTGTCGGGTTCTTCACGATGAGCCGTTCCTTCACCGCCGTGTCCATCGCCTCGTGGAGCATCATATGGATCTTGCGCACGTAGCTGTCGGACAGCTTGTGTCCGTGGATGGGATGCGCTTCCGACCGTCCGCTTTTCTTTAGCTTGTTGTACATCCTCTGCACGTCGGCGGTGGTGACGAACGCGATCTGCTTGTCGCCAAGGTAGGGCTTGATGTGAAGGC
>CALAXC010000063.1 GCA_937894775.1 uncultured Clostridia bacterium | reverse complement strand
GCAAGCCACTCGCGCCATGCTTCTCGTTCACTTGTGTAAAATGTTTTCATTTTTTCATCCCTGCAAATTGGAATCTATTGATTCAATCGGTGTTCCTACTTCTATTAAATTGCCATCCAAGTCGTAGAAGCGGATTACCCGTTGTCCCCAGCTATGTGTCATAAGACGGTTTACATATTCAACAGAGGGGTATAATCTTTCCAATTTTTCAATAAAAGACTCAATATCCTGTTCTTCAAAATACAGTTCGCAAGAGTTGCTTTTGGGAACAATATCTCTATCTAAAAACGATTTCCATATTTTCTCGTCTTGAAGGACAAGTCCTTCTGTTAAAATCATATTGCCATCGTTGTCAAGCACTAATTCTATTCCAAACAAGTCTTGATAGAATTTTCTCGATTTTTCTATGTCTTTAACAACGATCAGAATATTCTTTAGTTTCATATCGTTTCTCCGCCAGATTATTATTTATCTTTTATTTTTCCATGCCGCAAGAGTAGCACCTGTTAGATAACAATTCTTCGTTTTTAATGGTGCTATATAATCTAAAGCCACCTGCGAAGTTATACGCTTCAAAGCCGTTTTGCATTAAAATTCGTGTTGCCAAGTAGCTGCGAAGTCCGCTTTGGCACATAACATAGATTTTTTTTGATTTATCAAGCTCACCTACGCGCTCCCTTAAATCGTCAAGCGGAATATTGATAAAGCCGTCTGCACGACCTCGCATATATTCAAACGGAGTGCGAGTGTCAAGCAAAATTACATCCTCTCTTTCACGCAAGGCGGAAATATCCTCATAATAAAACTGCTTTACCACACCGTTTTTGATATTTTCAGCGACAAAGCCTGCCATATTAACAGGGTCCTTTGCCGAGGAGTATGGTGGTGCGTATGCCAAATCTAAATCCTTTAGCCAATCAGCCCTCAAGCCTGCGCGAATTGCTGTTGCAATTACATCTATACGCTTATCAACGCCATCGTAGCCGACAATTTGTGCGCCTAAAATTTTAAGGCTCTTCCTTTCAAAAATCAGCTTTAGAGTCATTGCCTTTGCGCCCGGATAATATCCTGCGTGGGAATTTTGGGTTAAAATAACCTTTTCGTATTCGTAGCCGTTTGATTTTGCTTGCTGTTCGTTAATTCCTGTCGTTGCCACTGTCATATCAAATAGCTTTATAACAGATGAGCCCTGTGAGCCCTTATATTCGCTCTCCAGCCCACAAATATTGTCAGCAGCGACACGTCCCTGCTTATTTGCAGGTCCTGCCAAGGAAATTACTGCATCCTGCTCTGTTACAAAATGCTTTACCTGCACGGCATCACCCACTGCATAGATATCAGGAACAGAGGCTTCCATTTTGCTATTTACCTTGATTGTACCCTTTAAGCCAAGCTCCAAGCCTGCCTTTTTCGCAAGTGTATTTTCTGGCGTAACACCAACTGCAAGCACGACCATATCAGCGCTGATCTTCTTTCCACCGTCAAGCTCAAGCTGAACCTTGTTATCTGTAATGCTCATTTTACTTGCGCTACTGCTCAGTAACAGCTCTACTCCGTGGTAACGGAAGCTTGCGTGAATAAACGATGCCATATCGCAGTCAACGGGTGGCAAAAGATGGTTGCCACGCTGAACTATTGTTGTTTTTATTCCAAGCTCGGCAAGGTTTTCCGCCATTTCAAGACCGATAAAGCCACCGCCGATAATAACTGCCGTCTTAGGCTGATTTTGCTCAACAAATGCACGGATTTTTAGCGTATCCTCTACTGTTCTAAGTGTGAAGGTTCTTTCATTTTCAGTATAGAAATCGGGCAAAATAGGCTTTGCACCAGGGGATAAAATAAGCTTGTCATAGCTTTCCGTGAAGCCCTCTCCTGTTTTTAGGTCGGTCACGAAAACGGTTTTGTTTTTTGAGTCGATATCGGTTACCTCATGGTATACCTTGGCTTTGATTTTAAATCGCCTATAAAAGCCCTCGGGCGTTTGAAGCGTCAAATCCTCTTTGTCCTCAATAACGCCACCGATATAATATGGCAAGCCACAGTTTGCATATGAAATATAACCCGAGCGCTCAAAAATGATAATCTGTGCATTCTCGTCTAATCTTCTTATTCTTGCCGCAGCAGTTGCTCCACCAGCAACCCCACCAATAATTACAACCTTCATAGGCTCTCCTTTTTAAATAGTTTTAAAAATATATCATCGCAAGTATTATTCTAAATATATTCTATCATAATATGTGCATTCTTTCAACATAATAAGGCAAAAACGAGTGCCGAAGCACTCGCTTTTAAGAGATATTAACTCAAAGATTCTATAATTTCTTTGAATTCTTTAGTTTCTCTTATACTTGAAAAGTCCTTTTCTTGTAGCCATTTATCCCTCATTCTTATCCTTAGTGGGCGTGGGTCGTTTGTTTCATAGTTGCTCTTAGTCCAACTCTTTTTACCAAGTAAAAGACTTTCGTATTCTCCGTGGTCATTTGTATCAAACAACAAAGCATGCTCGGCAGCTATTTTCAAATATTCAATTGCCTTTTCTTTGTTTCCTAACCTTGCGTACTTTTCTGCAATACAGCAATGGTCATTAGCATTTCCATAGCAATCATCAGGCGGAACTCCATCATACACAACATTATCAAGCTGTGTTTGCTTTTCGTAAAGCTTCAAAAGCTCTTCATCACTTATGCCTTTTACACCGGTCATTTTATTTATTCCACCACTGAGAATTTCATAGCCTGCAATTATTTGATTTCTTGCATGTTCTAATTTCTCGCCATCTTCCAACGCCCAATAAATATTGAACTCTCGACAATGCTCCCAAGAAGGTAGTGTTTCATATATTCTTCTGCCTTCCTTTTTTCTGCCCTGCTCGCAATGGTTAAAGGCTAAACGTATAGTTGCTTCAAGCCTTATATCTTGGTCGGTGCAATATTTCATAATGCGTTCACCAAGCTCGGTGATTTCAGCATCATATTTTTGCATATTTTCTTTCCATTCGCTAAGTCCACCATCGCTGTCGCCCGATATGAACAGCGCATCCATTAGCTTGTTAAGCAATTCATAGTTGTTGGGAAATTCTTTTATGCCCTCTCGCGCTATGCGAATGCACTCATATACATCACCACGACTAATAGCAAGCTTGTAATCAGAAAGATATTTATCAACCTTATTTCTTACTAACATTTCATCTGTTCCCATTAGCTTATCAACCGTAGTGTTGAAAAAGTCGGCAATAACAGGAAGCATTTCAATATCGGGATAGCTTGAATCTGTTTCCCAACGGGAAATGGTTTGACAAGAAACATTAAATATTTCTGCAAGCTGCTCTTGCGTAATATCTCTTTCTCTGCGTAATCTCTTTATATTTTCACCAATACTTAATCTCATAAAATTCTCCTTGTGAAAAAATTGTATTCAGATCTGTTTACAATTCGATTATAGCAGAGATTTTATAGCAATGCAACAACACATAACGAGAGTTTTTTTCAACTATTGCGTGAATTGCGAAATCAATTTCCGAAAAATCGGCACTCGCTATTTGTTTATTCATCATATTTATTAAGGATTTCCTTTATTTTTTCCTTTAACAAATAACAATTCCTGCTAATTTCAGCTATCGATTTTTCTTTTTCGCCAAGCGTTGCGTTAAAGCTCTTAAATTCCACAACCAGAGCATCTCTACTTATATCTTTGTTATAAAATATAGCTAAATCAGGCTTTTTAGAGTTCATGCCAATATCGTTAGCCGATATAGTTGACTCCTTAAATATTGTTTCAATAAGCTTAATTGCAAAAAGCCAATACATTTT
>CALAXC010000062.1 GCA_937894775.1 uncultured Clostridia bacterium | reverse complement strand
AGTGAGGAGATGGTAAAGCCGTCGAATTTATATTCGCGCCACAAGCTTGAAATGGAAAACCGCGTGCTTGAGATTTGCCCCGACTCCGTTATGCTACGGGCGGAATGGATGTACGACTACTATCTTAAAAAGTCAAACTACTTTATGAATATGATTAGTGCTACGGGCTCGGTTGCGTATAGCTCTCAGCAATTTAGAGGTGTGACCTACGTAAAAGAGGTTTGTGAGCAGATGGAAAACGCTTGCCTTTTGCCCGGTGGCGCTTACAACTTTGGAAGCGAAACAAAGAGGTCAATGCACGAGATAACAAAGGAGTTTCTTTCAAAAATAGGCAGGGACGTGTCTGTTTTAGATGCTCCCGCGAGAGAAAATTTGTGGATGAATTGCCAAAAAGCACGCGCATTTGGCGTTGAATTTTCAAGCGTTGAAATGGGGCTTGAAAGATGCGGAACTCACGGAACTACCGCTGCTCTTGCGTTGCTTAACGATGCGGTAAAGAAGGGCGGAGTTATGGCTTCTTCTCACGTCGGAGGGCTTTCGGGTGCATTCATTCCCGTTTCTGAGGACGCAGGCATGATAGATGCCGTTGAGGTAGGCGCGCTCTCTATCGAGAAGCTTGAAGCTATGACCGCTGTTTGCTCGGTTGGACTTGATATGATCGCTGTTCCCGGAGATACTTCTGCCTCTACGATATGCGGAATTATTGCGGATGAGATATCGATCGGGGTTGCAAATACGAAAACGACAGCCGTCAGGATAATTCCCGCATACGGAAAGAAGGTCGGTGAGTCGGTTGAATTCGGTGGACTTCTCGGCTATGCGCCTATTATGGAGGTGAGCGAATATTCCTGCGCAGATTTTATTGCCCGTGGGGGAAGAGTTCCTGCTCCTATTCACTCGCTTAAGAATTAAAATATTCTTTGAGATATTTGGTGTTTTTGTAATATCAATAAAAAGCATTTCTTATTTTTGTTATTGCGCTTTTTTCAAGGCGACTTACGTAAGAGCGTGAGATACCGAGCGTCTCCGCGATGCGTTTTTGAGTCATAGGTTTATTTCCGTTAAGGCCGAAACGCATAAATATTATCTTTTTTTCGCGGGGCTCAAGTATGCGGTTGATAATTCTGAGAGCTTTGTCGCTTGTGCATTTTTTAGCGATATCGCTTTCAAGACATTCTTTGCTTGATACGACGTCGAGATAGGTGAGCGGATTTCCGTCGCGATCTACGTCGATGACATCGTTCAAGGATACTTCCAAAGCTAATTTCTTTTGAGAACGGAAGTGCATAAGGATTTCGTTTTGAATGCATTTTGAAGCATAGGTAGCGAATCTCGCTCCGCCGCTTCTTTTGAAGGTGTCTACGGCTTTTATAAGTCCTACCGTACCGATCGAGGTAAGGTCTTCTTGGTTTTTAGCGCCTGAATAGTATTTTTTTACGATATGCGATACCAATCGCAGATTGTGCAGTACCAGCTTTTCGCGTGCGGCGGCATCGCCTTTTTCTTTCTTGATAAAAAGCAGTTCTTCTTCCTTGTCTGATAGCGGCGGGGGATAGCTTTGAGGGGTGCTTATGCCGAGAATAAGATGGATAAAACTTGAAAAGAGAGATAAGATTCCGTTTAACATGCCTTTTCTCCTTTTTGGGGTTGATTTAGGTTTTATAAAAATAAATTTTACGGAGAATGAAGATGAAATTAAAAGGGAATGCGGTAGTCGGACAGTCGGGCGGACCTACGACTGCTATTAATGCAACTCTTGCGGGGGTTGTGCGTGAAGCTTTGGCAAATGAAAATATCGGCACCGTTTACGGTATGAGAAACGGTATAGAAGGCCTGCTTGAAAAAAAACTTATAGATCTTGGTGCGGCTCTTGACGGTGAAGAAAAGCTTTATACGCTTGAACGTACGCCTGCGGCGGCACTTGGATCTTGCCGACTTAAGCTTCCCGATTTCAGATCGGGCTCGGATGCAGATGTTGCTGTTTATGAAAGAATATTCAAAATATTAGCAGAATATGACATAAGATATTTCTTTTATATAGGCGGTAACGATTCTATGGATACCGTTGCAAAGATGTCGGCTTTTGCCGATTCCTACGGATACGATATCAAGATCATAGGAATACCGAAGACTGTCGATAATGATCTTTTGTTTACCGATCACACACCCGGATACGGCTCTGCGGCAAAGTACGTTGCGACTACCGTTCAGGAGATCATTCGTGACTGTGCGGTATATACAACAAAAGCTGTTACTATAGTTGAAATTATGGGACGTGATGCGGGCTGGCTTACTGCCGCGTCTGCTGTTGGATCTATAGTGAACGGTCAGGCGCCCGATCTTGTTTATCTCCCTGAGAGAGCTTTTGATATGAATGAGTTTTATGCTTCTATCGAAAAGGCTTTCCAAAAGCATCCTAATGTAGTGGTTACTGTTTCTGAGGGGATACGGTTTGCCGACGGAAGATATATTTGCGAGAGTGAGCAGGGGGGCGCTACCGATGTGTTTGGACATAAGGCGCTTTCGGGCGCGGCAAAAACACTTGAGCTTGCTGTTAAGGCTAAATTTGGCTGTAAGGTGCGCTCGGTGGAGCTTAATCTTCCACAGAGATGCGCGGCGCATCTTCTCTCTAAAACAGATATTTCTGAGTCTGTAGCTATAGGCAGAGGAGCTGTTAAGATTGCCGCGGATCAGGGATTTAGCGGAGATATGATGATATTTGAAAGAATATCACAAGAACCTTATAAGTGCGATATATCGCACCGCAAGGTATCAAACATAGCGAATATGGTGAAAAACGTTCCTGATGATTATATCAACGAAGAAGGAAATTTTGTTACAAAAGAGTGCTGTGAGTACATACTTCCGCTCATAGAGGGTGAAGATTTTCCTGTATATAATAAAGGTCTTCCAAATTATATCATTCTTTAAAAAATACCGCAGATTTTGATGTCTGCGGTATTTTTTTTGTTTTTTTGTTAATACTATGCTTAAAATCGAAGGGTTGTATGTATTAATATAATATATTAAAATGAAGGCAACTAAGAAAAATAAGAAACGGAATTTGTAAAAAATGAGTATTAAAAGTCTTTCCGAAAATTATTGTGAGAATGTAGCGTTTTTTGATAAAACTTTTGCGATAAAAACGAATTTTGATATGCTTTCGAAAAAAGTTGTTCTTGACGGCGGTGAGCTTACGCTGTATTTCATAGACGGCTTTGCTAAGGATACTGTTTTGCAGAAGCTTATGATGCATATTCTTTCTATGAAAAAGGTTTCTAAGAGCGCGAAAGATTTTATGGAGCAGGGATTGCCGTATATCGAAACTGACGTAACTGACGATGTTGAACGTATGATATTTACCGTTATGTCGGGCGGTGCACTTATAATAGGCAGCAGCTTTGGCTCACAGGCGATATTGGTCGATTCGAGGACTTATCCCGCAAGAGAAACGGCAGAGCCTGAAGGGGACCGTGTTATGCGCGGATCGAGAGACGGTTTTGTGGAAACTCTTATATTCAATACCGCGCTTATCCGCAGAAGGGTGCGAAATCCTGCGCTGTCTATGAAATATTTTAAGATAGGACGAGATTCGGGAAGCGATGTTGTTGTTTGCTATATGTCGGACAGAGCTGATATGAAGTATGTTGATTGGCTATCGAAAAAGCTTTCTGCAATAAAGACGGATTCCTTGACAATGGGACATGAATCTTTAAAAGAATGTCTGATACGGCAAAAATGGTATAATCCTTTTCCAAAGATACGAACTACCGAACGTCCCGATGCGGCAACGGCTCAGCTTTTGGAGGGGAGCGTGCTGATAATAGTGGATAATAGTCCGCAGGTAATGGTACTTCCTTCTACTATATTTGATTTTATGCAGGAGTCGAATGATTATTATTTTCCACCGCTTACGGGAACTTATATTCGTATAGTCAGATATGTGGTGTTCTTCCTTACGCTTGTTCTGACTCCGACTTGGCTTTTGCTTCTCGAACATCCCGATCTCATTCCCGAATGGCTGAAATTTATTGTTCCGCAAGAAACAGGACGATTACCGATACTTGTTCAGCTTTTACTTGTTGAGTTTATTATAGATGCTTTGCGTCTTGCTTCGCTTAATACACCGAATATGCTTAATAATTCGCTTTCGGTGGTTGGAGGACTTATTCTCGGTGATTTTGCTGTAAGTATAGGCTGGTTGATCCCCGAGGTCATTCTCTATATGGCTTTTGCGGCTATAGCGAATTTTACGCAAAGAAGCTATGAGCTTGGGTATGCTATAAAATTTATGAGGATCTTGCTGCTTATACTGACGTCACTGTTCGGTATATGGGGATATTCGGGCGGTTTTTTGCTTATAACAGTTTTGCTGGCTACGAATTCCACTGTGAACGGCAAACGGAATTATCTTTATCCTTTGATACCGTTTAAGCCGAAGGCGTTGAAAACACTTCTTTTCAGAACAAAGAAAAAGGATGTTTTTTGACAAATTTATAAAGATCTTTAGACAAAGAATAAATCGACTTAATATAAAATAATATATTTTTAAGAGCAAAAACGGAAAAATCACCGTTATTTGCTCTTTTTTTAATAAAATTTTACTTGATGCCGGCGGGTATTGCGGAAAAATAGGCTAAAAATTCAATTTTGTTTAGATATTTGGTACAATATGCACAAAAATGCGTGAAAAATACTTAAAAAGTTTGTTTAAAAAAATATTGAAATTTATACAAAAATGTGGTAAAATGTTTAAGCTTGATGTGCGTTGAAGCGAGAGGTTGCTATTGGGTTGACATCCAATAGGTAATTTTCGCAGAGTATGTCCGATTAAACGGGCGAAAACAGAGCCTTACCGTCAAAAACGGTGTGTTGCTTTGTACCGGTTTTCCCGAAAAGTCCAGCCGCGGTGCTTTGGCTGGATATTCGGATTTTTAAATGGGTACAAAGAAAACACGCGGTGCGGTGTTGAGGAACTGTGCCCCTGATGCGATTCGTGATCGCGTACATCTTAATAATACGCGTAAGCGAACAAGCAAATTTTTATAGGAGGTATAAACAGGTGGCAGTCAAAGAAAAGATCAGAATCAGACTCAAGAGCTATGATCACACTCTTGTTGATGCAGCGGCTGAAAAGATCGTTGATATCGCAAAGAGAAACGGCTCGGAAATTTCCGGTCCTATCCCGCTTCCTACCGACAAAGAAGTAGTTACTATTCTTCGTGCGGTACACAAGTATAAGGATAGCCGTGAGCAGTTCGAGATGCGTACACATAAGAGACTTATCGACATAATCAAACCCTCTCAGAAGACAGTCGATGCTCTTATGAATGTAGAGCTTCCCGCAGGTGTTGAGATCGAAGTAAAATTTTAATCAAGCGTTCGGTATCAACAAGCAAAGATAACAGCCGATGCGTAAGCAGTTCGGTAACTTTGTAAATCATGTTGGCTGTGAAATCTTAGCGCAGTCAACCAATAATTTACAGGAGGAAAAGAAAAATGAAAAAGGGTATTATCGGTAAGAAGATCGGTATGACACAGATCTTCGACGAGGTCGGAAACGTAATTCCGGTCACCGTTATCCAGGCTGGTCCTTGTGTAGTTACACAGAAGAAGACCACCGAAACAGACGGCTACAATGCCGTACAGTTAGGCTTTGGTTCCGTTAAGGAAAAGCACCTCACCAAGGCAGAAATAGGACATTTCAAAAAGGCAAATGTAGAATTCAAGAAGCACCTTAAAGAATTCCGCCTTGACGATGTTTCCGCTATCAACGTAGGCGATGTCATTACAGCCGATACCTTCGCTGCAGGCGAAAAAGTCGACGTTACGGGAATGACAAAGGGACGTGGATACACCGGATGCGTTAAGAGATGGAACCACAGAATTCTCAGAATGACACACGGTACAGGTCCTATTCACCGTCAGCCCGGTTCAATGGGCTCAATCGACCCCGCAAGAATTTTTAAGAATCACAAGATGCCGGGTCAGTACGGTAACGAGCAGGTAACCGTATTAAATCTTAAAGTTGTGAAGATCGATGCAGAAAAGAATTTGATTGCTGTCAAGGGCGCTATTCCCGGTGCTAAGGATGGAATCGTATTCCTTCGCAATTCGGTTAAAGCATAAGCGGAAGGAGGAAAATAACAATGCCGGAAATTAAAGTTGTTGATATGGCGGGTAATGATGTTGGAGTTATGGAACTTTCCGACAAGATATTCGCTGTTGAGGTAAATAAAGCAGTCCTCCACGCTGCAGTAAGAGCATATCTTATGAATCAGAGACAGGGTACACAGTCCGCTCTTACACGCACCGAGGTTTCGGGTGGCGGTAAGAAGCCCTGGAGACAGAAGGGTACAGGTAGAGCGCGTCAGGGCTCAACACGTGCTCCTCAGTGGACACACGGCGGAGTAGTATTTGCTCCCAAGCCTCGCGAGTACAGACTTGATATGAATAAGAAAACTAAAAAGGTTGCTCTTTTCAGTGCTCTTACAGCTAAGTTTGACGCAGGCGAGATCATCGTTGTTGACGATATCAAACTCGATGATTACAGAACAGCTGCTATAGCTGAGATGCTTGAGGATCTCGGCTGTGAAAAGGAAATCACAGTAACCTACAAGGATGCTGAAACGAAGAAGATCTTTGATGAAACTCATCAGAGAACATGCAAGAAGAGAACGACAACCGTTCCTCAGAAGGCACTTATCGTTCTTCCCGAGGTTGACAAGTTCGTAGTAAAGAGCGCGTCCAA
>CALAXC010000061.1 GCA_937894775.1 uncultured Clostridia bacterium | reverse complement strand
GATGCGCCCTTGATGCACGGAGATATGGCGTACACCAACTATCAGCTCCTCAATACCCTCGGGCTTACCCGTGAGGGTATCGGCAAGCTCCTTGAACCGTCCTTCCGCTATCTGCAGGATATGCTGGACAGGTCGCCCGTTCTGCGTTATCAGATCAACATGACCACCGACCACGCTACCATTGCAGAAAAGGAATTGCCCGACCTTGCCAAGTACCGTCGGGATACGGTGCTGGATATGACCTGCCGCACGCCGCTGTTTGAACAGACCGAGTTCTACAAATCCTTCCGTAGCGATACCACGAAGTATTTCAAGAGAAGGCTGAAGAAAGGACGAGTTGCCGTCTGCGGTAACTATCAGGTGCTGTTCGGAAATGCTTACGAATTCCTTGTGGCGCTCACCGACGAGAGCTATGAGCCGACCTTCTCGTTCTCCTTGGATGACGGACAGGTATGCACCACGGGCTTCGCTCACGGCGAGATGGTGCTCTGCGCACGCAGTCCTCATATCACCATGGGCAATCTCTACCTCGCAAGGAACGTGCATTGCTATGACCTTCTGCGGTACTTCAATCTCACGCCCAACATCATTTGCGTGAATGCGATTGAAAGTAATATTCAGCAGAGGCTCAACGGTTGCGATTACGACTCCGACTCTATGCTCGTCACCAATAACGAATGGATCGTAAACGGTGTGGTCAACGCATACGATATTCTCAAAGTCCCCGTATGCAAGGCAGAGCCTGTCGGCAAGACCGATTACGTCAACACTCCGAGAAGCCTCGCAAAGCTCGACCAGACCATCGCAAAGAATAAGATTGGAGAGATCGTCAACCTCTCGCAGTTCCTCAACTGTTTACTTTGGGATGCCTACGTGACAGGAGAGAGCGAATACCATCCCTTGGATATCTACCGTGACATCTGCGTCCTCGCCGTCATGTCGGGCATGGAGATCGATAAGGCAAAGCGTTTGTATTCTGCCGATTCCACCAAGGTGCTCTCACGCCTGCGCCATTACCGTCAGAACTTCAAAAAGAAGAACGGCGGTAATCTCCCTGCGTTTTATAAATTCATCGTGGGAGATGAGAGCGCGGACGTTGGCGAAAACACCGCCAAGCTCGAAGCCCCCATGTCCTTCGTTCACGATGCGGTAGCCGCCTTCCCCGGCAGAGCAGCTTACACAAAGACGCTCTCTCTGTCAGATCTCTTTGAGCTTGATGCAAGCGATGCAGGCGCAAACGATACCCACAAGAAGCAGAACATTATCAAAGCGGTCACGGAGGCTCACACCAAGATCACGGCGATGCAAACTGCCATGAAGGATGCCGACGATGACGAGAAGCTCATCCTCTGCGATGAGGCAAACGAGGTCTATCAAGCCTGCCTCAAAATCGTCTCCAAGAACGTGGTCAACGACCATATCCTCTGCATGCTTCTCTCGGAGATCGACCATCCCGATAAATCGAAATACGATATCAAGTCGGCGCGGTATCTGCTCTTCGCAAGCCTGCTCTACGAGGACAACCGCAGGCTTCTTTCCAAGATCAAAACTGTCGAGGGCTTCCAGCCTTACGACCTTGTCAGAGTGGATCCCGAAAGCGTTCCCGAAGGATACCGCACGGAAGATATCTACGGTTTTCCTCACGGACATCTGCTGATCAAATAACAAAAACAACACCTATGAGTGTCGAGAAAAAATCTCGGCACTCCTTTTTTATTCTCAACGAAAGGAGGTAGATTCAATGAAGCAGTCGATGTATAAGAACCGAGATGAGCTTCCCATGTTCCTCACCGTTATGGACGTGGCAGGTCTCCTCGGCATCTCCCGTGCCAGTGCCTACGAGCTGGTGCGAGAGGAAAACTTCCCCAAGCTCAAGATCGTTCAGGGCAGGACTATCATCCCCCGTGACAGGCTCCTTGAATGGCTGGACGAGCAGACGAGATACAACAGAGTTTGATACGGTGAACGCAACAGTAAGTGAACCGTATACCGCTGAAATGGGGGCTTTCAAAGCCCCTATTTTTTTAGCAGGATAAAGCCATGTCTGATTGCCATGGCGAACCACATCGCACGGCAACGCCGAGCGAAGAAAAAGCACGGTGTAACAAGGCTTTTTGCAGATTGATGACGAATCGCAAAAAAACAGCCTTCATGTCTGCTGTGTGCCAAAATCGGGGGCTGTCAGTCTGATACCCCCAAAAACACAAGGCGTTGCAACGCAATTTTGGATGTCTGCTTGCGGCGCCTTTCAAAATTTTATGAAAAACACAAGGTGAAACCACATGAGTAATAACAATCAAAATTTCGAATCCCGAGGCGTGAGCCTCACCCCTGCCCAGTGGGAACGTTGCGACCGTCTCACTGATGAATACGGCAAAAAGTCTCGCAATTCCTTCATCCGTGAAGCCGTGGATTTCTATTGTGCATGGCTGGAAAAGGAGCATATGGAACGATTCCTTCTGCCTTCTCTCGAGTCGGTAATGGACTCAAAGATCAAGGACAGCGAAGGAAGAATCCGAAACGTTGAGTTCAAAATGGGCGTTCAGATCGCAATGCTTACCGAGCTTCTCGCTGACCATTTGGGTTATTCCGAAGAAGATATGGAGCAGATGAGAGCCGATGCCATCCGTCATTTGAAGGAAACCAACGGCTCCTTCCGCTTCTGATTGCGAGGTGTGAATGGCAAAAATTATTGTAAAAGCGCCGTTCTATAAGCCCGGACACAAGACCGAGAAGGGTCAGTCGCGCGGTGGATACGCACAGTATATTGGAACGCGCGAGGGCGTTGAAATTCTCCGTAGCGGAATGGCAGGCTATATCGGTGAGCGTCGTGGCTCTCACGGACTCTTTTCCGACGAGGGCGTTGACGTTTCTCTCTCGAAGATCAGCGAGGAAATAGACAACCATCCCGGCAACGTGTGGGGATTTATTGTCTCACTGAAGCGCGAGGATGCCGAGAGAGTTGGCTACAATTCTGCCGAGCAATGGGTCAATCTCCTGCGCTCACGACGGAATATTATTGCAAAAGAGATGGGCATCGCTCCCTCAAATCTTCGCTGGGTCGCCGCCTATCACAACAAGGAAACCAACCCTCACGTCCACATGATGGTATGGTCGTCCCGACCGCAAGAGCCGTATCTTTCTCGCGAGGGCATCCACAACATCAAGAAGACTCTCGCCTCGGATATCTTTCGCCAAGAGCATCTGCAGATTTATAAAAAGCAGACCGAGGCAAGAGATGATATCAAGGAGCGTTGCCGTCAGAGGATTGCAGAGCTTTGCGCTCAGATCAACGGCGGCAACCACGCCTTCTCGCTCGAACTTCTTGCAAAAATGGAGTTGCTTTCCGAAAAGCTTTCGAAGCATAAGGGCAAAAAGGTCTACGGATATCTCGATAAAAATACCAAGGCTCTCGTGAAAGATATCGTAAAAATGCTCGGAGCTGACGAGCAGATCTCGGCAATGTATGACGCTTGGCACAGCTACAAATGCGAGATCGTTCGTACCTATACCGATGAGGTTCCCGACAAGATTCCCATCGAGGACAACGAAGAATTCAAATCGATTCGCAATGCTGTTGTCAAAAGTGCGGTGGAGATTTCCTCTCCGTCCGCACAGCCGGAGCGAGAGATCAGCTACGATTATGCAGAGCTGAAGGAGAGAAAAAACGATTTTGATTATCTCTCTTTCCACGCTGACTTTCGTGATGACCCGATGATCTTCTACCGCCTCGGCAGATATTATCTTGAAAAGACGGACGATATGGAGAACGCAGAATGGTGGCTTCGCAAGGCGGCTGACCGAGGTCTTGAGCTCGCCTCTTACCTCGTCTACAAGGGCTACCGTGACGGAAAGTTCACCGAAAAGCCGAGCGATAAGCTACGCTATCTTCGCATGGCTGTGGACGCAGGCTTCGGCTATGCCGAGTATGAATACGCCAAATATCTGATGGATAAGTCGCCCGATGATGCCAAGGAATACCTACGCAGAGCCGCCTCTCACGGCAGTTTCCAAGCGGAGTATACCTACGGCAAGATGCTGTTCGATGAAGGAAAGCGCGAGGAAGCGAAGGAATGGTTCGAGCGTTCGGCGCGGACGGATGCGTGGACACAGACGAGAGTCGGGCTACTGCTTTATTATCAGTACGAGGACTACGAAGCCGGCAAGGAGTATATGCACAGAGCAGCCGATGCCGGCTACGAGCCTGCGAAGGAAGCGATCAGGGCGATCAACAATAATCTCAACGCACAGATCGTCATAGGCGTATGCGACCTGTTCTATTACGCAAGTAATATCATCGACGACAGAGCCGAGGATATGTACGCACAGGAGCATCAGGTCAACTACCACGGCATCGACAAGAAGCAACGCAGAGAAATTCGTGCCAAGAAGCAGGCGCAAGGACACTCGCTGACATGGTAAATGCCGTTTTAGCGATTATAAGAGCCTCAATCGACCGTAGGCACGATTGGGGCTACGCCACAGAGAAAAGTGGCATTTTCAGGCGGTACAGACCGCCACTATTTTACGAAATTTGGAGGTATATTCAATGATAACAGGAATTAAGAAAACCCACAAGACCACAGAAATATTCTTCGATGAAGCAAGCGATATTTTGATTATCAACACCTATAACACGAGCCTCAAGAACAGGCTGACCGCATACGCAAAGGAATATCCTTCTCTCTGCCGTCAGACCGATGACAACGAG
>CALAXC010000060.1 GCA_937894775.1 uncultured Clostridia bacterium | reverse complement strand
CTGCTGTTTATAGATTTGTTTTGGAAACAATCTTCACATGGACTCTTTTAACATATCTATATCTATACTTCATCGAATATAACGCATTCTTAATTTTTATTATTGGAATCCCAACACAACTTTCACTTGTAATCAAAACATTCATTAAACCAAAAAAATCCGGTAGAAAATAATTTTGACATAGACCTCTTGCAAAGATTTTTATTTTATGCGAGAAGTTTATTTCATCTCCTCGAATTTATACATCCCTTGCCACTCACACTCACTCCAACCATTTGTATTCGGATCGTATAAAACCGTCGGGTCTCCAAGATATTCGTGAGTGTCGGTTATTTCGGGGCAATCACCCATAAAGGTGATTTTAATGGGTGTTTTGGGCGTTTTATTTATGACGTTGAAAGGGAGACAGGAAAATTTTTTAACGCTTGCGGGAATAACTATATCAACGCTTTGGTCTATCGCAAAGAAGATATATCCCGCAATTTCCTCTCTTCCGTCCTCAAATATAATAGTTTCAAGCGACGTGTTCCCATAAAATGCAGGACCTTCAAAACCGTTCATTCTAAGACTTTTTGGGATTGTCAATTTTTTAAGCGACGTGCAATTTTTGAATGCAAATCTTTCTATATCAGTCAGCGTATCGGGTAAATTGATCTCAAGGAGAGAGGTGCAATCGCAAAATGCGTTTGCCTTTATTGTTGTTGCGGTTTCGGGAAGGATAACGTTTTTTAGTGCGGAGCATCCCTCAAATGCCTGCGCCTCGATAAGCTTAAGTTTAGTGGCGCTTGCGTCAAGGCTCTCAAGCTTATTGCAGCCTTTGAAAGCCGAAGCGCCGATCGTTTGCAGGCTTGATGCATTGGACAGGCTAACCGAGGATAAGCTTTTACAGCCCATAAAAGCGCGAGCGCCTATCTTTACTACCGTGTCGGGTATAATCACGCTTTCCACACCTGTATTTTCAAAAACTCCTTCGGTGGCTAAATAGGAGTATTCCTTGTCAGGAACGCCTAAAATCAGACTCACAGGCATTCCGTCTATTTGGGAGGGAATGACTACGTGCTTGTCAGATCCCGTGTACTTGTTTATAAAAACCGTATTGTCTTCGTTGACGGTGTATTGAAAATTTTGTGCAGGCGTTTCGGTTTCCTTCGGTACTTCGCTTGGAGCATGCATGTCGTCGCTACTATCGCTATTACCTTGGCAACCGCTCAAGGCAAATAAAACGAGTGATAGCAGAATAATGTACGATAAAAATCTTTTCATTCTTACCTCCTTGACGAGAGATGTAATGTCTATAAATATTGTATCACGTCTCATTTTTGATTTCAATAGACGCTTGTGCATTTTTACTCAACGAATATACGGTTCGGAAGTCAAGCGGCGCGTTTGTATATTGATCAGTTGCCTGAATTGTGCAGTATAATATGTGTCTCGAATGTAAGATCCTCGCAGGTCAGCAGCACTTCGCCGCCGTGCTTCTTGGCGAGCTGCTGCATGCTCAATATTCCAAGGCCGTGAACTCTTCCGTCATTCTTTTTCGAGATCAGATTCGAGACGTCGATCTCCTTCTCGACCTTGTTTTTAACGGCTATGATTATCATATTTGAGTCAACTCTTGCAAAAACGTTGACTACCTTAGGCTCAATGCTCGTTGATTGCAGGTACTCGGTGGCGTTGTCGATAGCGTTTCCGAGGATCACGGCAATATCTATGTGCGAAACGTTTATCGGTTGCATCTCTCCGTAGCTTGCGTCTATTCTTATCCCGCACTCTGCCGCCGCCTCGGACTTTGCGGCGACTACCGCGGCGATCACGTCAGATGCGCCGCTTATGTTGCTTTGGCTCAGCGCTTCCTGCTCTTCCTTAAGAGATGACAGAACGGCGTCGGTGTTGCCGTTCTCAAGCTCCGAGATAACTCCGATCAAAAAGTTTTTGTGATCGTGCTCTATCTTGTATATCCTTTGGCTATAGTCGAGTATCTGCTGATATTGCTCGGACTGAACCTCAATTATTTCCTGCGAAGCGGTGATGAGCTTGTCCTTCTGATAGCTTTTATAGGTTACGTTGAGTATCTGAAAAACGAGAATATTGCTTGAAGTCAGCACGAGATAGCTTATTGAATTCGTGAAGGATAAAAAGGGATTATCGGGGAGCTGAATGAAGCAATAAACGTGAATTACAGAAAGGAAAATGCTCACGATAGGCAGAAAAACAAGAGGTAAGATCACTCGCAGAGGAAGTGCGGAGCTATCTCGGTATCTTTTCGCGCGAAGCAGTGCTATTATCAGGATTATGATAAGCTTTGAAACTGTGATTCCGACTATCGAAAAGAAATCCTGCGACATATCAAAGGGCGTATTTGAGAACAGGATGTGAAGCAAGGTGGTCGTGATCGATTCCGCCGCGAAGTTCAAAGCGCATATCACGGTTGACAGAATAAGCCTTACGTACCACTTGGATTTAAACAGCAGAGAGAGGGCGAAGGGCAGAAGAATGATAAGTACAGTGTTATATAGGCTTATGGGGAGGATGCGGAGTATTACGGTGTAGAGAACGACGAGCGCCGAGAGCGATATTGCGAGGACGGGCTTAGATACGCGTGGCTTTGAAAAAGAGCCGAAGAATAATACGAAGGTATATATCAGCAGAGAAGCGCTGATAAGGGCAATGAGGAATGACAAAAAGATACTCATAATGAACTCTCCACGTATCTTGCGTATGCAAGAAGGACCTCTTTCTTTTTTCGTATGCTTATCGGAACTTTTTCGTTGGCTTTAAGGATAACGCTGTAGTTATCAAAGTCCTTTACCTTAGCAAAATTAACGATATACCCTTGATGAACCTGATAAAATCCGTATTTGCCGAGCGCCTCGCAAACGTCTGCAAATCGCTCGGTGGTGGTATAAATTCCGTCGCTCGTGTGATAGACCGTGTGCCTCTTGCAGAATTCGATATAGTCAATGCTCTCCAAGGGCAACGACAGAGTTTTATTATGTATCCTGATGGTGTGAGACCTGCTAAGAGCGCCGAGCTTTTCGATTGCCATATTCAATACGGAATTCAGCTTATCCTTGTCGCAAGGCTTCAGAATATACCGGAACGCCGCACATTCATAGCCATCTATTGCATACTGCGGATATGCGGTTATAAAAATGATAATGCTTTTCGCGTCGGTCTTGCGCAGCTCTTTCCCGAGATCGATTCCGTTCATTTCGGGCATCTCTATATCCAAAAGCAAAATGTCGTATTTTTTTGCGGCGTGAGCAGACAGGAGCTCCGAGGGGCTCTCAAAGGTAGAGATCTCCAAAATTTCTGACGTGCTACAGCTCTCGCAAAGAAGCTTCAGCGAGGACACATCCTTTGCAGAATCATCGCATATTGCGATACGTACCATAATTTACTCCTAATTTTTATTTGGTAATATACACATAAATTATAACACGAATTCATGATTTTGTAAATAGCGCCAAGACGACGAATGAGCAGATTTACTCGACGAATGTGCAAATTCGCTTGACAGCGCAGGGCAGGGGTGGTATAATAAGGGAAAGATAAGGAAAGGAGGAGCTTATGAAAAAAACGCGGATTTTTTATATACTCTCCTGCATCTTGCCCGCTATCATATTTTTTATATGGACGCTTGCGGCATTTAATATGATGGATGGCTTTTTGAATTTTATTCTTATGCTCGTCGCCGGCGTGGTACTGATCGCATCTGCGAATGTTATGGGTATATTTGCTTACCGTATAACAGGAAAAATTATTTTACCAAACATTCTTATGCTTTTATCTCGCTATGTTGCAATTCTGGTAGTATATACACCTTTTGAAAAGTGTGCCTCTTTTGGTGATGTAGTTCTTACAATATTGAGCTCTTTTGCAGCCCATGAATGTATTTTTTTCGTGATTTCTTTGTCTGCACTTTCTGTTGCGTCGGGTATCATAGCTTACCTTACAACAAACACAAACATTGTATGCCTGTCTTGCCAGAAGAAATTTCATCCACAGGATGCACAACCCAAAAAGATCACTATAGGTGAGCACAAGAGTATCAAGGTTTTGATTTGCCCTCACTGTGAAGCGCCATCGGAAAAGCGAATTGCAAATCCGCTTATCTTATCGGCTATCATATCTATCATATTCGTGCTGTTGATAGAACAAAGCAAATTGTTCATGATACCCTTCTTTGCTTTGGTAATAGCCCTCCTGCTTTGGTACGCCAACTTGAAGAATATAGAGCGAAAGGAGAACTCAAAATGAAAGACTTAAAGACAATCAGCAAGAAACAAAGGATAATAGGACATTGCCTGCCGTGTGCCGCTGTGGTGCTTGTTCCCGTTATTGATATATTGCTGTTTTGCTTAGTCGGGCAGGGCAACATTTTAAGCTACTACCAGCTTGCGATCCTTTGGTTTCTCATTATATCTCCCTCGGCATTGGTGTTTTTATCTATATTCTCGCGTAATTTGGCGAAATATGATATTCGCTACGAGCTACTGTTACTTGCACTGTATAGCTCTCTTTCGGTCATAGCCTGCTTTATCGTTCGATCTGATACTATTGCGGTTCTGATGCTTGGCTTTTTGGTAGCGCTCAGAGCAGTCTCTCTTGCTTTGGTGTGCATTTGCAGAAAGAGAAAAATAACGGGATACTGCCTGCCGTGTGTCGTTATCATATTGATTCCTTTTTTTGATATACTATTACGATATGCTTTCTTGGGGCCTCTTGAAAAATATCCTGGGTTGGTAGGGATAATTGCAACTGTTTGGATACCGATATCTCCTTCACTGTTAATCCTTTCTGCTATATTTTCATATCGTATGGCGAGAACACATGTTATTTATGATGCTTTAATGGTGGTTATATATGTTTTTCTCTCTTATTTGTTGTACACGATCTTTGTGCCCGACATGGCCCTTTTTATGAATTATTTACCTATTAAGGCAGCGTGCTTTGGCTTGACATACGTTATAACGAGATCAGTTAGAAAATAATATAAGGTTTCCACTTAATCATACAACAATTTGATATTCAACGCGCCGCCCACACGGGTGGCGCTTTTTCTGTTTACGCGACGAATGAGCAGATTTACAGGGCGAATGTGCAAATTCGCTTGACAGCGCAGGGCAGGGGTGGTATAATAGAGAAAATAGTTTTCATTGAGAAAAATGAGAAAAAGAATATCACAAGTTATTAAATATTTATCATAGAAAGGAGTAATAGCAATGATGATTATAGAAAATATTAAAAAAAGCATTATAAGCAACAAAAAAATTTATTTTCTTCTACTACTATACTCTTTTTTGACATTTCCAATACTTGTGTTATCGATGATATGTATATCTGTTTCACCGTCTTCGGGCGGAGTAATCGGTGTTTGGGGTATAGCTTTGTTTATTGGAACGATTGTAGCTTTGCTGATATTGGGAATAACGCTCGGAGTGAAGATGTTCCGAGATACACAAATGTTCCTATTCCCTAATATATATATTTTTGTCTGTACGTTTATTTCTGTCCTGCTGACTCATATTATGCTTTTGGGTTTTTCATTCAACGTATATGAAGTATTTGCAATTACGATTGCCTTGTGTGCGCTACCGATACTTTCGTCTCTTATATGTTTAATAAGGAAGATAAAGGGTGAAAGAAACGATACACAATAAAATACCACATAGGAATGAAGTAATGGAAAAAATATACGATATATTGAATTCATAGAATATTTGCAATTAGAAATAACGGGGGAGATATGAGAATAAAAAACTTTCTGAAATATTTGTGCCTGTGCGGCATTCTGGCTATACTATTTATCGTATGTATATTGGTAGCGCAAGCTTCAGGTATAGGTGCACTCGTTACGTTACCGTTAGGATTTGTGGCAATATCATTGATCTACGGAGTAATATCCTATCTGATAACTAACAGGATCATCATTCCGCAAGCTATACATTTTGTTGCGTGGGTATTGATGTTTACACTGGCGGTGAAGACAGGCAGCCTTATAGCAAATTCGGTGATCATCGCGGTTATTATGAGTATATCCGTAGCGGTCTCTTTGCTTACCGCTTTTATCGTAAAGTGTGTCAAAAGGATAGAAACCGAGAAAATTCACGCTCACGACGGTAAGCCTTCTTTTTTGAAAAAGTATTATCCTTTGGCAATTATCTTGGGAGTATATCTTTTGCCTTATATAATGCGAAAGATCACGGGCTACTCTGAGGCTCGGGTAATACTATTCTACTTTTCACTTATATTTATAGTTCCGGTGCTATGCGTTGCCTTTGGAATACTGTCATATAAGCTCTTGAAAAAGATATTGCTTCCCGCGCTTATTTTCGCGTCGCTTGACCTTACGCTTAATCTGGTGGATATGGCAATTTATGACAGATGGTATGAAGATGGCGTTGTTTTCCTTGTTTCGATCTTTGCCGCGGAGTTTGCCCTTGGCTGTGTAAGTTCGCTCATTACAAGAAGAATGTCCCGAAAGGCAGAGCTTCGGAAAAAATCTCAAACAGACGAAACTGTACCCTCAGAATAAAACCAACGCGCCGCCCACTCGGGTGGCGTTTTTTCTGTTTACGCGACGAATGAGACGATTTACTCGACGAATGTGCAAATTCGCTTGACAGCGCAGGGCAGGGGTGGTATA
>CALAXC010000059.1 GCA_937894775.1 uncultured Clostridia bacterium | reverse complement strand
GTGAGTGAAGTTTCGCCTGACGGCGAAGTGGGGCAAACTTAACTTCACTTTGCGAGTGGAGCGAGCAAAACTTCACTGTGAACGAAGTGAATAACTTCACTATGAGCGTCAGCGAGTAACTTCACCTTATCAGGCTTCACCAGAAATCCCAAAGGAGAAAACTATGAAAGATTCAGAACTTCGTACAAGAGCCAAAGCTTTGGCTTTGCATATAATCGCCGTCTGCGATGAGGTGGATACTCGCAAAGGCAGAGGTGTGCTTGTAAATCAAATTGTAAGAAGTGCCACTTCTATCGGTGCAAATATCCACGAAGCGAATTATGCAGCAAGTAAAGCTGATTTTATAAATAAATTTCATATCGCTCTCAAAGAATGTGGCGAAACGGAATATTGGATTGAAATGCTTGTCGGCTCAAATGCGATAAGCGAACAAATTGCAAAAGAACTCTTGCAAGAATGCGGTGTCATTCGTCGTATGCTTGTAAAGTCCATCACCACCGCAAAAGAAAACGGGTAAGGAAAAATGTGAGTTTTGAGCAATGCTCGAAAATACAATTTACAGCAGTTTAGTAAACAAGACGAAAGGAGAAAAATATGAAAACAATAAAAGTTAGACATTTTTTTCGGATGCCGTTTTTGATGAAGTTGCTTATAGCGGTTGCGCTTCCCATTGGTTTTTGGTTTTTGATTGTTGGAATTGTTGAACACATTGTCGAACTTATTTTGATTGGGGCGATACCACTTGTTTCGACAATCGTTGTTTTTTGTTTCTTTTTCAGTTACGGTATAAAGATTACATCCAAAAGAGTTGTCTTAATTAGCCAAAGAATGATAAAATCGTTTCGTTATGAAGATGTTATTTACATAAAGATTGACTTTCATAACGAGAGTATACAGGGAGAAATTAAGGCAAAACAACAAAAAGCTTGTACTTTTTGTTTTGATGGAATTGATTTAAGTGGGAGATCATTATTTTTATCTCATCTTTGGATATCAGGTCTGAAATTATCAAAAAGATTTGTTGATCAAAGCATTGCGAGTTTATCCAATTGTGAAAAAGTAAAGGTTCAAAACTTTTTCACCCACAAATAATAAATATACCTTTTGTTGTCACATCCCCCATTTTTGACAGGTTTTGAGACCTTTTGCTCTCTTGACCCACGTTGAAGCCCTCGTGTGTCTCACACGTCGGCTCGACAACTAAGTTCGCCTGCGGCGAGTGAAGTATTAAATAATATTTTTCTTTGATGAAAAGAATTAATACATTTTGAGGAGAATTGCTATGAATAAAAAGGAAAATAATAAGACTGAAAAAGCAAAGGAAACTCTATCAAATTTTTGGCAAAAAACAACAGATATAAGTAAAAAAGCTGCCGAAGGCGCAAAAGCTATCGCTGAACAAACAAAAAAGAATATTCATGAGTCACAAGCTAAAAAGTATACTCCTGTAATTGAGTCAGAGTTTTTTAATGCGGATTTTCGTTTGCCCAATATTATTAAAATTGTTGATGATTCTGCAAATCGAAATTTTATTACTTGCGACGGTGCAATAGGTTGGATGGAGAAGCACGAGGATGTTGACGTATTACATATGTACGCAGAATTCGTTGCCAAATGCGGAATAAGTTTTATTCCGATTTCTCAGATAGATAATGTATATTGCAAAGATTATTTTGATGTACGTAAGTTTATAAATTCAAATCAGTTTTTTGAAAAGACTACTGAAGAAAAAATAGCCGAATTAGAGCATATAGCTTATAACTTGGGTGCAAAGAGCTTTTCCGTTGAAATTGTGGAGACCGATTACAGTAATAATACCAAGAATCTATCTATTGATGCGAATGTTTCTTTAGGCGGTGGCATATCGTCAAGTAAGGGAAGAATGCAAAGCGGAAAAAACACGACTTTTTTTGGAGGTGGAAAATCTCCTGAAATGCCGACATTGAAATGGTTTGCGCACGATGATAATATTAAAAGATTGGTTCAAATGCGGCTTGAAGATAGCAATTCCGTTCAATCAAAAGTTTTGGAAATTCGAGGCTTTTCTACTGTAACTATGTCTAAATCTATAGCAGGTGCAATAGATGATCTGTGTGGTATCAAGGGTGGAATTTCAATGATAAACGAAACAATAAAACAGTATAACAGTATTCTTATATTTGAAATTGAATTTTGAAAATAATCGAAAAATAAAAAGCTGCCGTGCGGCAGCTTTTTATTTTTTTAAATTACTCAGAAACAACTTCTACACTTTCGATCACGATAGGAGTAGTGGGTACGTCGGACATATACCAGCCGTAATTGCCTGTTTCTGTGTTCGCTATTGCGTCAAGAACGTCAAAACCGTCGGTGAGCTTTCCGAATGCTGCGTACTGGCCGTCGAGGTGTGGCGAATCCTTATGCATTACAAAGAACTGCGACGATGCCGAGTTTGGCGCGCTTGTACGAGCCATTGAGAGAACTCCTCTTGTGTGCTTTATATCATTGAGCGGAAAACCGTTTGTACGGAATTCACCGCGTATAGAATCGCAATCGGTATCCTGCATATCTTCGGTATATCCGCCGCCCTGGATCATAAAGCCTTTTATAACTCTGTGGAATATAAGTCCGCTGTAAAATCCCTCTTTTGCAAGCTTTATAAAGTTTGCAACGGTGAGCGGAGCTTTTTCGGGATAGAGCTCAGCGGTCATTGAGCCGAGTTCTTTTACGTTGATCTTGATAATAGGATTTGTCATAATTTTCTTTCCTCTTTAGATATTTTATTTTAAAAGAGCTTTTTCTTAAAGGCTCTTTTTTATGTTTATTGCTTTGAGAATATCAAAGTATTTTCGCTTTCGTCGTATGTGTAGGTGTACCCCCACTTTTTAACTAAAACGTCGATTTTTACAAGTTTCAGATGTCCTACTTCCAAAACGTCATCCTTTGAACATTCGAGCATTTTTCCGTTTGCCGAAAGTCCGATAAAGTTACCGTTTTCGGTATGTATTTCTTCTGTTTTCACGTTCTTTTCAATACAGAGCGCTAAGCAGTCAAGCGTTAGCGGAACATATATTTCGCTGTTTTTTCTGACTGCGGGGAGCTGTGAATAAAGTCCGTTTACAGATATATTATGAACTGTGTATTTTTTGCTTGATATAATATATTTTACGTTATTTGGAATATCAAATTTTTCTTTATAGTATTTAAGCGGATATACGTCTGTTAAATTCATATTCCGATAGTTGGCGGGTCTTATCGCAATAGTTTCGTCAAAATCAAATTCTATTTTTTCGGTTTCCTTTGCGGTGATCATTTCTTTGTATAGCTTTTCACCGACGAGATTTTCCCGCTTGTATTCTGTATAAGAATTTCCGTAATTGATACAGCATAATACGATCGCAACAACCGTAATAGCTCCGCTTAAGAATTTTATTTTTATTTCTGTTATTATCTCGACAGACATTATCGCTATAACTATAATAAATGATAAAATACAGGGCAGAGAGGTTCTGCTTGATGCCATAGAGGTAAAGCTCATCATAATGAATGTACCGAATCCGCAAAGCGATATCTTCCCAAGCTCGCGCGTTGCATTGTTTCTCAGCATCGTAGTTGTAAAAATTATTGCATATGCTACGGTGAGTATTGCCGAAACTGTGTGGTTTTTATAGCTTGAAGCTATATATAAAAGTATTGCTGTGGGCAGACCGCATATAAGGATAAGGCTGTAGAGCGGCTTTTTCTTCGTTTTTTTGCTTTTGTATAAGCTGTAAAGTGCGAACAGCGAGGGAATAAGTGTAAATAAAATAGGTAATATTGCATTTTCGCTTTCTTTTCCGTCGATAAAGCTCCAGTTATATAAAAATCCTTCGATCAAAGATCGATCGGCTGTTTCGCTGAATCTTTTAAGAGTGGGCGGTGCTAATATTACCGTCATCAAGCCTGCGACCGCTGTTAGAAAATATGCGATAGCACGTTTATCAAGCTTTTTGTTTTCAATTGTATCAAAAAAATAGGTAAGCGTAATGAGTCCTACCGTATACATTCCGTATTGCTCGGTAGTGGCACCGCATACAAAGGCGAATGGTAACAGCCAAAGCATCGCTTGAGTGCTTTTGCGCTGTCTTAGGAACAGAAAGTAAAAGCCTGTTACCGCAAGCAGCGGAAATACGTAATTAAATCCGCCTACTATCCAAAGTGCGGTGGGCGTTAAAAATTTGTAGCTTAGTGACATATAGAGCAAGAGTGAAAAAGCTGCCGCAAACAATCTTTTGTAGAGCTGCCATTCTTTTTTCGCTATATACGTTATAAGAAAAGTGCTTACCGAAATAAAGAACGGAAATATGATCGCGTACAGATGTTCTTCAAAGACAAGTATCAAAGACGCGAGCAGATGAATGATAAATCTGCCGTTGAAATTCAGGTAGTGATCGGTGTTTTTGTCAAAGAAATGTTTGATCCCGTGCTCGGTCCAGCCTGCGTACATAGTATCGTCTATGCTTATTAGAACTATCGTTTCGAGCAAAAGCCAACAGAGAATTGAAGCTATCAGCACCGACAGTATTGCGCTGACGGTTAAAACTTTGCTTTTAACAGAGCCTTTTGACTTATTCATTTTTGTCAAGTTCATAAGCTATACGAAAAAGCTCGTTGATACGTTCTTTATTGCCTGACAGATGCAGCCAGCCGAAAAGAGCTTCCATTCCAGTTGCGTTTCTGTATTCTGCGACGGTTGCCGATTTTGGAGTGCTCGAATGTCCCATATTTCTTCCTCGGTGAAATACGTCGCTTTCCTTTTCGGTCAATATCGGAAGAATATTTTTCATAGCCTCTGCCTGACGCGAGGCTTTTACAAAATCAAGAGCCTGCTTGTTTAGTTTTGCCGAAGAGGATATTCCTTTTTCTTTTACAAGATATTCCCGAACGCAGAGCTCTAATGCGCAATCTCCGAGATATGCGAGAGCCGCGCTTGAGTAGGTATTCAGATTTTCTGCCATAAGGCTCCTTTTTTTACAGTATTAAAAATATTTATATGATGATATCAGAATTTTATTCTGGATACGGATTTTACTTTTTTTGTGTCGGTATCAAAGTCAAATACAGCTCCGTTTGCCGATACTTCACCGTCTGCAACAGTGAAACGTGAGGTTATTTTTGTTCTGAAGCGTTCGATAACGAGTGAAACGTCAGAACCTATTATGCTGTTTACAGGGCCTGTCATTCCGATGTCGGTGATATATCCGCTCCCGTTTGGAAGTATTTGCTCGTCTGCGGTAGCTACGTGAGTGTGAGTTCCGAACATTATCTGTATTCTTCCGTCAAAATAGCGGGCAAGAGCTATTTTTTCAGAGGTTGACTCTGCGTGAATATCCATAATTGCAAAATCATAGTTTCCTTTTTCACGTTCGAGTATTTTGTCGACGGTAGCAAAAGGGCAGGCAAGCGATTCCATAAGAGCTGTTCCCAAAATATTTATACAGAGTATTCTCCAGCCGCATATGTTGATTACCGTATATCCGCCGCCGGGTGTTAGGGGAGGATAGTTTGCGGGACGGATTATCGTTTCATTATCGGAAAGCATAGAAAATATATTTTTTCTTCCGAATGCGTGATTTCCGAGTGTTATTACATCGGCTCCTGCGGAAAGGATCGTTTTTGCGTCCGCTTCATCTATTCCGTATATGTCGGATGCGTTTTCACCGTTTACAACAACAAGATCTGCGCCTATGCTGTTTCTGAAGCTCCATAGATTTTTTTCAAGATGATTGACGGCGTTTTTGCCGACTACATCTCCGAGTGCAAGAATTTTCATAATTTGGCTTTCTATAATGGTTTTTTACTGTGTTTAACCGATAGAACGGCATTTTTGTGCAAATTCAGAAGGAGTCATATCTGTAAGGTTTTTAAATACCTTGCAAAAATAAGATGCGTTTGCAAATCCTACCGCTACCGCTATTTCCTCAATAGTTGCGTCGCTGTTGAGCAAAAGTTCTTTTGCTTTGCCTACGCGGTAAAGCTGTATATAGTGTGCGGGCGGCATATTGAATACCGCAAGGAAAATATTTCGGTAGTATGTCTCACCTATACCTGAAAGCTCTGCGAGCATAGGAGTATAGAGATCTTGTCTGAAATAATTTGCTTCGATGAATTTAACGGAATTATGTATTATTCCGTATTTTCCCGCAAGCGAATGATTGAATGCGTGCGTTGTTGATATCTGTGTAATGAGAGAATAGAGCTCCGAAAAACACTTTGAGTAGTACGCAGGGCCGCGAAGTCCGTAAAACTGACGGAGAGTTTTTGCGATTTTGAAAATGCTTTTATCTCCTGCGGTTATATATTCGCAGATAGTTCCGCCTGTAAATATTGCCTGCTGCTCGGGAGCTGTTTCAAATTCTATTATCATACAGTCGCCCGATTCTTCAACCGTCAGGCTGTATTCTGTTCCTTTAGCTATAAAGAGAACGCTGTCGGGATTTGATAAATATCCCTTTGATCCGAGCCTGTATATCGCGCAACCGCTTTTTCTTATTATCAGGGAAGAATGTGCGGCGCTTGAGCGGTATTCAGAATCAGCAGGGAGCTTTATCATTCGCACGTCCACGAGTGAGGTGAATACGAGATCTGAGATCTCAAATTTCTTTGACATTTACTGTGTCTCTCTTTCAATATATTATTAGTATTTATATAAGCAAAAAATAAAGTTTTAGGGAAATTTCCCGAGTGTATTTTTCAACACAAATAAAAACTTAAAAAACGGAACTCCCCTTCGGAATTCCGTTTAATATTTTAGCATATAAGTCGATTTATGTCAATAATGCTTTCAAATTTTCTTTTAAAAAAGTGTTGAAAATTACAAGTGGATTCAAGAGTTTCCGTTCAGGTGCTTTTTCATGGCATCGAAGGACTCGTCGCTTAGAATATGTTCCATCTTGCAGGCGTCCGAAACGGCGATATCCTGAGGTACTCCGAGATTTTCTAAAAACTTAGTAAGAATGGTATGACGCTCGTACATACGTTCGGCTACCTCGATACCGCTTTGTGTCAGCGATATATATCCCGAAGAATCTACCGTTATATATCCGTTGCGTTTCAGTATTCCTATAGCGCGGCTTACGCTCGGCTTCGAATATCCCATGCGTTCGCATACGTCGATAGAACGTACGTTATCATTTTCCTTTGTTAAAATAAAAATAGTTTCTATATACATTTCTCCCGATTCCTGAATGGGCATATTCTCACCTCCGAATTTCTTTTTGATTCTTTTTATTATTATAACACAAAAACACGGATTTGTAAACAGTAAAAAAGTTTTTCAAAAAAATCAAAAAAAGTACTTGACAATTTAAGGAAAAGGGTGTATACTATGTACAGTTAGCATAGGCTAACTCGAATAGGAGAATAAAATGAATACTTTAAAAGATGCTAAGGTCGGTCAGACCTACAAGGTCGTAAAGCTTCACGGTCAGGGAGCGATAAAGCGCAGAATAATGGATATGGGGATAACGAAAGGCGTTCAGATATATATTCGTAAATTTGCGCCGCTTGGAGATCCAATGGAGCTTCAGGTAAGAGGCTATGAGCTTTCGCTTCGCAAGGCTGATGCCGATATGATCGAGGTTGAACAGATCAAAGGTTAAATAACGAGGGGAGTGTCCCCTCGGGTTTTTACTCAAAAAGAGTTAGCTTAAGCTAACTCAATCTTAACAGTTGTTTTTGGAATACAGAAAGGAAAAAAGTCATGGCAGAAAACATAAGGATCGCCCTTGCGGGTAATCCTAATTGCGGAAAGACTACGCTTTTCAATGCGCTTACCGGTCTTAATCAGTATGTTGGAAACTGGCCCGGTGTTACCGTTGAAAAGAAAGAGGGAAAGCTGAAAAAGTATGAAGGGGTGACAGTCGTCGACCTTCCCGGAATATACAGTCTTTCGCCTTATACTCTTGAGGAAGTCGTCGCCAGAAATTATCTTGCGGTCGAGCGTCCCGATGTAATACTTAATATAGTTGACGGAACGAATATAGAGAGAAATCTTTATCTTACGACTCAGCTTATGGAGCTTGGTATTCCCGTAGTAATTGCGATCAATATGATGGACGTTATACGCAAGCAGGGAGATAAGATAAATATTGATGCGCTTTCACAAAGACTTAAATGTCCCGTTATCGAAATATCCGCTCTTAAAGGAACGGGTATAGACGAGGCGGCGGCAGCTGCTATAGAAGCGGCAAAGAACAAGGTCTGCAGTATAGAGCATATCTTTTCGGGCTTGCTTGAGCATGCGCTTGCACATATAGAGGAAGCGGCTGTTCACGAGCAGGCGAGAGAGGTACAGCGCTGGTATGCTATTAAAATATTCGAAAGAGATCAGCAGGCTATCGAACAGCTCGGGCTTGATGAGAAGATACTCAAGCATATCGAGGATGATATAGTTGAGGTTGAAACGGCTCTTGATGACGATTCGGAAAGTATAATTACAAACGAGCGTTATTTGTACGTGGCAAAGGTTCTTGAAGGTGTTTATAAGAAGAAGCACGCAGGACGTCTTTCGACTTCCGATAAGATCGATAAAGTAGTTACTAATAAGTGGCTTGCGCTTCCGATCTTTGCGCTTATAATGTTTTTTGTTTATTTTATTTCAATAGGTTCGGTGGGCGCATTTACCGTCGATTTTATGAACGAAGGACTTTTCGGTTCATTCAGTCTGGCGGCGGCAGACGGAACACTTCCGCAATTTATGTCAGGTTGGGTGTCTGTTCCCGAGCTTGTTGATATGGCTTTGCTTGACGGAGCGGGGGATCCCACTGTTCCTGCTTGGTTGTACTCTCTTATCCGGGACGGTATAATCGGCGGAGTGGGGGCGGTCCTTGGGTTCGTTCCTCAGATGATAATCCTTTTTGCGTTTCTCGCTTTTCTCGAGGCGTGCGGATATATGTCGAGAATCGCGTTCGTTATGGACAATATATTCAGAAAATTCGGGCTTTCGGGAAAATCGTTTATTCCTATGCTTATAGGAACAGGATGCAGTGTACCGGGTATTATGGCGAGCAGAACGATCGAAAATCTTCGCGACAGAAGAATGACGGTCATAACTACAAGCTTTATCCCGTGTAGCGCAAAGCTTCCCGTTATTGCGCTTATTTCGGGCGTTATATTCGGAGAAAACGTTCTTGCGGCTTCTTTGATCTCGGTCAGTGCATTTTTTGTCGGAGTAGTTGCTGTTATTCTTTCGGGAATAATGTTAAAGAAAACAAAGATGTTTGCAGGCGATGCTTCACCCTTCGTTATGGAGCTTCCCGCATACCATATGCCCACCGTTAAAAATCTTCTTCGCACTATCGGTGAGCGCGCGTGGTCGTTTATTAAAAAGGCGGGAACCGTTATATTGCTTTCAGCAATAGTTCTTTGGTTTTTACAGTACTTTGGCTTTGAGGGCGGAGCCTTCTGTGCTGTTGAAAACGCATCGAATTCGCTCCTTGCGTATATAGGAAAGCCTCTTGCATATCTCTTTGTTCCTCTTGGATTTGGATTCTGGCAGGCGGCAGTAGCTATTATAACCGGACTTATAGCAAAAGAGAATATCGTTGCTACTCTTGGAGTTCTTTACGGCCTTTCGGAGGTTTCCGAGAACGGAGCAGAGGTTTGGAGTATGTTCCAGACCTCGCTCGGTCCGACTCCTGCGATAGCGGCGGTTGCGGCATTCTCGTTCCTCGTCTTTAATCTTCTCTGCGCACCGTGCTTTGCTGCGGTTGGAGCGATCAAGAGAGAAATGAACAGCGCAAAATGGACTTGGTTTGCCGTAGGATATCAAACGGTCCTCGCATATGCGTTTTCGCTTGTGATATATCAGGTAGGAACGCTCTTTGTAGGCGGGTTCGGTGCAAACGGAATAGCATGGAGCATAATCGGTCTTGTGGGTGCTGCAGCGGTTCTGTGCTTCGGTCTTTATATGATCTTAAGACCGAATAAAAATGAAAAAAAGCAAAAGATCAAGTTTTGATCGTAGCTTTGACTGAAAATAAGTTTATCTGAGGAGGAAGTATGTGGCCTACAATTATTGTACTTGCTGTAATTTTGGCGCTTGTAGCTCTTGCTGTGACGTCGATAGTTAAGGATAAAAAAGCAGGAAAGTGTTCTTGCGGTAATCAATGTTCTTCCTGCGCGATGAACTGCGAGTGTCATAAAAACGTAAAAAAAGATAAATAATGAGCTGATGTCAGCATCTTAGATCTTTTGATGTGATTTGATGCAATACGCTCGACTTTGCTAAGGCGAATGTCGAGCGTATTTTTTATTGTACAACGACCTCACATCACGGAAGGGGGGGATAGAGTCTACCCGATGAGAAAATAAAAGACAGGGGAATAAGGTGTAATGAAATATGTGCTTGTAGGGACCGGCGTCCTCGACGGTCCAAAATGAACGGATAAAGCAAATGCTTGGTCGGACAAAAATATGTTAGGGTACGATTGAATAAAAAACAGCATTCGCTTTGTTCAAGCCGAGTCTATACTCTTGCAATTGCGTGAAAAACCGCCTAAAAAGGACCGTCGAGGACGCCGGTCCCTACAGGGTATGATAAAAATTATAGCGACCTATTTAGTAATATAATGGATATGGCTGAAACTGAAACAGCTTTCGCTATGCGGGTTGATCATTATTTTCTTTTTCCTTTGAATATCAAAGATGCTAAGAATCCAAATATAAGCGCTGCCGAAATACCTGCGGCGGCAGAGCAGAGAGGCCCTGTAAGCGCACCGATAAGCCCTTGCTTATCAACCGATTCACGCACGCCTCGGGCAATAAGATTTCCAAAGCCCGAAAGCGGAGTGGTAGCTCCCGCGCCCGCAAATTCTATAATATTTTCGTATATGCCCAAAGCACCGAGAATGACTCCGCAGACTACGAATCCTACCAGAATTCTTGCGGGTGTAAGCTTGGTCTTATCAAGCAATATCTGCGCTATAACGCAAAATGCTCCGCCTACTGTAAATGCTAAAAAAAGCTTCAAAAAAATGTTCATACCGTAAGTCCTTTTTAATTATAGTGCGCAAAAGCGCAAGAGATGTGCTACGGCAGGGATCGAATATCCTTGCTGAATACTTGACGGACTCATCATCGCTCCTGTTCCTATGAGTAAAATGTCCGAGAGATCTCCTTTTTCAAGCATAGGAATAAGATATGACGCAAGTACTACCGCGGAGCATCCGCAACCCGAACCGCCTGAGTGCTTGTCTTGCTTTTTCAGGTCATAGATAAGAGTGCCGCAGTCGGCATATTTTTTTCGAATATCAAGTCCTTCTGTCAAAAGAAGCTCGCAAAGGATAGAGCCGCCTTCGGCTCCGAGATCTCCTGTCACTATCATATCGAAATCCGACGGAGAATATCCCGACGAGGAAAAATATCTGATTATAGTGTCAGCGGCGGCAGGAGCCATAGCCGCACCCATATTTGATGCGTCGGTTATCCCTTTTTCTATCACTATTCCCGGGAGAGCTTCGCAAATTTTTACTTTTCCGCCCGAGGATATCATAAAAGCACCCGCGCCCGTAACTGTCCATTGAGCGGTAGGAGAACGCTGAGCACCGTATTCTATCGGAGAACGGTATTGACGTTCGGCAGAGCAGTAGTGCGATGATGTTACTGCGGCTACACGGTTGAAGTATCCTGCCGAAACGAGTGCGGATGCGAGCATAATGCCTTCTGCTGCTGTTGAGCAGGCTCCGTAGAGTCCAAAATAGGGAATATCAAAATCAAGTAATCCGTATGAAGAGCCTACGCATTGGTTGAGAAGATCTCCCGCAAAAATTGCGTCTATCGAACGTTCGCTCAGAGATAATTTTGAAAGCGCTGTGTTAAACGCAAGACGTTGCATTTCGCTTTCTGCTTGTTCCCAGGTATTCATTCCGAATTTGTCGCTCGGATCGTGTATGTCAAAGTATTCTCCCAAAGGACCGCTGTGCTCGTTTTTTCCTACTACGGACGCGCTTGAAACGATACTTGTATTTTCGAATTTAAGTATTTTATTTTGCATAAAAGCTCCTTGAAAGTGTTTTTTGCTTTTATTATTGTTTTACAAATTTCGCAAAATATACTTTTGTTTTTTCTTTTTTTGTGTTTTTCAAGAAATATAAATGGATCGAATTCCTCACGGAAAATAATATCAAAAATAGCGAAAAAAGGCGAATTTTTTTTGAAAAAAGTTATGTTCCCCTCTTGACATAAATATAAATGCTATGTTATAATAATTATACAAATGTGCGTGCGCATTCTTTTTTGTTATGCAACGAAAAAATATTATTATAAAAATTTCAAAAATCAGGATAGATAAATTTTGTGAAGGAGAAAATAAAGATGAAAAAAACACTTGCTCTTATACTTGCTATGCTTCTTGCGGCTTCTGTCGCTCTCGTATCTTGTGACAATAAGGAGGATGACCTCGGTGATGACGGTGATGACGGCGGATTCGTAGTTGATTTTGATGATTTTGGTGAGACAGATCCCCCCGAAACCGATGAGAACGGTGAAACGATTGCTCCTTCTACGGACAAAAATAATCAGAGTGGTAACTCAAGCAATACATCCACTACTATGGAAACCGTTTCCGATACTGTATACGTGCTTTACACAGCAAAGATCCGTGAGGAAGCGAGTGACAAGTCGAGCGTAAGTGTTATCGATACAGCGCCTTTCGGAGCATCTCTTACACGTTCTGCAAAGAACTCTAAGTGGAGTAAGATCAAGTACACAAAGGAAGATAACACAACTGTTGAAGGCTACATAGCTAACGATCTTATAACAACCAACGCGAAGGCCGTAAACTTTATTCCTCAGAAGACCGTAACGGGTGAGGGTGAAAACCAGACAGAAGCTCCTGTTATTACACAGGTAAAGGATGCAACCACTCTTAAGGCAAAGAATATTATAATTCGTAAGTTCCCCTTGGCTGACGGTGTTCCGAACGATTTTAAGGTTTTGGATACAGAAGAATTCAACAATTCTTGCATTCTCGCACAGATCCCCGCAGGTACAGCTAATATAACCGTAGTTTCGGTTTCCGAGGACGGTAAGTGGGCGTACGTAAAGGGTAAGGGTAATAAGCCTGTAAACGGTGAGTATCCCAACAACCCCGTAGACGTTGAGGGTTATACACTTTACAGCAGCCTTGTTATCGCAGGAAACTCTTCTTCGAGCGGTAACAGCGGAGATGCGATCGGTTGATAAATTCGAAAATAATAAAAGAGAGCTTCAAGCTTGAAGCTCTCTTTTTAAAGTAAAATCAAAAACAAATCAAATATTTTTTAAAAAATGTCAAAAGCCTATTGCATTTTTTCTTTTTATGTGTTATAATATCAAGGCTAACGATTGTATATAAAACAAAAAATAAATAAATTAGGACGATTTTGGAGGTCTAAAATGGGATTGGAAATAACACTTGGAATAATAATGATGCTTTTAGCGGTCGTAGTTGTTGTTCTCGTAATTATGCAGACAGGTAAAGAAAAGAGCCTTTCCGGTGCAATAGCGGGCGCGGGTGAATCTTTCTTTTCAAAAAATAAGGGTAAGACTAAAGAGAAGACACTCAGCATAATAACTACTATTCTTACAGTTATTTTTGCTTTGCTTGCAGTTATTCTTGTTATAGTTATTGCGGTTATTGCAGTACTTTCAGCCATATTAATACCTGTATTTTCTTCTCCAAATAAACTGATTAAGCTATTATAGCTATTTACTAATGTGGTATCTGGGTTTTTTCCCTTAAAATCATCAAATGTTGATTTTTCTGCAGCTGCTAGAGCGCCATCCAATTCTTTAGGATCAACATCCAACATTAATGCAGCAAATTCGTATGCATCAGAAGCGCCACCTTTAGTATACTTATCGTAAACTTCTTGTTCTACAATTAAACGACCTTGATCATCCATTATTGAATAATTTTTGTATGCTGAATTTTTTACAGCTTGGCTTGAACATAAGTTAGTGAATGTCGCAGGAATAACACTATTATCAGCTTGTTTTATTGTTAATGTTGTTCCTTCAAGCGCATCTAAATATTTATCGTAAGCTGCATCGGAGAAATTCGCTAATTGCAACTTTTTTGCTTGAATATTCTGTGCTTGATATTCAACGTCATGTATTCTAGATGTTAAGGCAAGCAAACGTGCTTGCGATGCTGACATACCCATAGTAGGCTCCTTAAATTTTAGTTTTCCCTTTGTGTTATGTATTACGGCACTTTT
>CALAXC010000058.1 GCA_937894775.1 uncultured Clostridia bacterium | reverse complement strand
CGCAATACGAACCTTTCTGCCGAGCGTTCTCATGACGCGACGCTCCAGATCCTTCATATAGCCCTTGCGCTGGGCATCAGATTCGTCGAGCTCCTCGGGTTGCTCGTCAGCCTCCGCTTTTGCTTTGAAAAGACGCACGATACGCTCGGCCTCTCGTACGGAGTAGTCCTTTTCAACGATCTTTTGCGCCAGATCCACGATCTGTACCTCATCATCAAGACCCAAAAGAGCTCTTGCATGACCGCCGGAAATATCGCCCTTCTTGAGCAGCTCCAGAGCACCCTCGGGAAGGTCAAGCAAGCGCAGCATATTGGTGACGGTAGAACGGTTTTTTCCTACCTTTTGCGCCACTTCCTCCTGCGTCAGACCGAATCTTTCGATCAGTGCCTGATATGCGAATGCCTCCTCTACGGGGTTGAGGTCCTGTCTTTGCACGTTTTCGATCAGCGCGATCTCGCTGGTCTTCATATCGTCGCTGTCCATAATGACAACGGGAACCTCGGAAATACCTGCCATAGTCGCTACAAACGAAGAACCTACGGATCCTCTTGATCCAACAAGATATCCCTGACTTTCACTGTACCATACAAGCTTTTGTGCTATCATATATAGCACAGCAAAACCGTTTTTGATTATTGAGGTAAGCTCTTTGTCAAGTCTTTTTTCAACTATTTCGGGAAGATTTTCACCGTACATAGAACGTGCTTTTGTCCAGCAGAGGTTTTGAAGATCTTCCTCCGCACCTTCCATATTAGGAGTGTAAGTTCCCTTAGGAATAGGTCTGACATCCTCTATCATATCGGCTATAAGATTAGTGTTTTTTATTACGACCTCGTATGCTTTTTCCTCACCGAGATAATCGAATTCCTTTAACATCTCCTCGGTGGTCCTGAAATAAAGATGGATGTCACGGTCGGCATCTTTAAATTTCATTCCTCCGAGCAATATTTTTCTGTAAAGTTCATCTTCATCATTAAGAAAATGTGCATCGCATGTCGCCACAACGGGTTTGTTATATTTTTCACCCAAAGCCACGATCTTTCGATTTAATTCCCGTAATCCTTCTTCATCTGCGACCTGACCTTCATCGAGTAAGAATCTGTTATTACAGATAGGCTGTATTTCAAGATAATCGTAAAAGGACACGATGTCTTCTATTTCCTGATCTGTTTTTCCTTCGAGAATCGCTCTGAAAAGCTCTCCCGCTTCGCAAGCAGAGCCTATTATCAATCCTTCACGGTATTTTTCAAGTTCCGTTTTAGGAATTCTTGGACTTTTTCTATAGTACTTAAGATAGCTATCTGAAATAAGCCGGTAAAGGTTTTTCAGTCCCGTTTTATTCTTTACAAGAATTATCTGGTGATAAGGTTTGAGCTTAAGCGGATCTGCGTTACCGTTGAATTCGGTTTCGATATCCTTGAAATTTTTAACATCCGATTCTTTAAGCTGTTCCAGCATTTTAAAGAAAATATTTGCAAGCATTTCCGCATCGTCTGACGCGCGGTGATGATTGAACGATCCAAGCTTATAATAATTAGCAAGTTTATCAAGCTTATAGCTTTTAAGATCGGGAATTATTGCCCGCGCAAGACCTAAAGTATCAAGATAAGGAGTTTTAAATTCTAATCCAAGTTCTTTTGCCGCAACACGAATAAATCCTGTATCAAAGTCAGCATTATGAGCGATAAGAAGTCTATCTCCGACAAACTCGAAAAATCTTGGCAGCACAGCATCTATAGTATCGGCATTTGCAACCATTTCGTCGGTGATGCCAGTAAGCTCAACTATTTCAGCAGGTATAGGACACTGTGGATTTACGAAACTGTTGAATTTTTCAAGCACCTCTCCATTTTTTATTTTAACCGCACCTATCTCGGTAATTTTGCAGTTTGCAGCAGATAATCCGGTTGTTTCTATATCAAAAACAACAAGTTCTTCGTCAAATCCCCCCGTATAATTTCCATATATAACACGCGCTGCGTTATTTACGAAATAAGCTTCTATCCCGTATATAATTTTCATTCCGAGCTTTTCAGCTGCAAGCATCGCTTCAGGAAATCCCTGAACGTTTCCGTGGTCGGTAATTGCTACCGCTTTATGTCCCCATTTATAAGCGGTTTTAACGGCAACGTCAGGCGGAATAAGACCGTCCATGGTTGACATTGTTGTATGTAAATGAAGCTCAACACGTTTTTCGGAAGCATCATCTACTCTGCTTTTTTTTGAAATTATCGCGATATCCGAATAATTCATAAAAAGTTCAGATTCATCGTTCCGCTCACCTTTGGTATAACCCCTTACAGCTATAGTACTGCCATTGGGCACAGTCTTTTTCAGTTCTTTTGCGTCATCTATTTCCATTGAATAACGCCTTACAAATATCGATGCGTTTCCGTCGAAAAGTCCGAACGAAACATTGATCTTATCCTTGTTTCGAGATTCTTCTTCGGTATAGTTAAAGACTTCACCGATAAAAATAACATTCTTCACGGGTCTTGTTATAGAAGAAATAAGAGCAGGTGAAATATCAAACGGAACACCTATAACATATTGAGGTTCGGAAATATCAAAAACAGAACTACCTATTTGCAGGATACCGTTTTCTTGCTTTTGAATTATCGTATCTCCGTATACCGAGGCAAGTCTTGGAAGTTTTTCCTCTTCGCTTTCGGAGAAATTCTGACCACCGTTATGCTCTTGATATGATGAGTATCTTTCATTTGCTGAAACTATTTGTTTATCAATAGCCTGAAGACGCTGATTATAATCTCGCGACATTTCAAGTATATCGTTTCCGTCTTGCTCGATAACTACAGAAAAATTCAAATCAAATTCACGGTTGATTATTTTTTCTATTATTGAAGGAGTATCAGCGGCTTGTAAAAGGTCTATTCCATATTCGGTAAAAGGTATTCTTATAGTAATCTTTTCACCCGACAATGAATAATCGTAATTACCGAAAAAGCCTCTTGCAACCGTTCCTTCTCTTTCGGTTTCCAAAAGTATTTCTTTTATATATCCTTCATAAAATAAATTTTGAGGATAATGAGGACGAATTCTGCAAAGCTGTAAAGAATAAGCTTTTTTGACATTTTCCTCTATAGAAAAAAGCTCTTGCTTTGAAATGATCCGCTCAAAATCCGCATATACTTCCAAACAGCGTTTTTCTTTGTCTACTCTTGAACGTGAAACGATGCCGCTATTTAAAATAGCGGCTTCATTATCTTCCGGTATGTATTTATTAAATAATTGCAATAAAGTTTTTGCCATTACCCTATATCCTTATTTTTTAAATCTTTTTAATTTCTTGTATAAGACGGTCCACAATGTTTTCTTCGGGGATCTTCTCAATTATTACCCCCTTTTTTATGAGAACCGCCTCCCCTTTTCCTCCTGCAATACCTATATCGGCTTCTCTTGCTTCGCCCGGACCGTTTACCACGCAACCCATTATAGCGACCTTGATAGGCTTTGACATTATTCCTTCGGAATTTGCGCGCTGTTCAAATTCTTTAACGAGAGATATAAGGTCTATCTTAGTTCTTCCGCAAGTAGGACAGCTAATGATATTCAATCCGCTTTGACCGTCTAATCCTATGGCTTTGAATATGTTTTTTGCCGCATCTATTTCTTCTTCAGGCTTGTCCGTAAGAGATACTCGAACAGTATCGCCTATTCCGTCGCAAAGTAAAGCGCCTATGCCTATTGCACTTTTTACAGAGCCCATATCCTTTAATCCTGCTTCTGTTACTCCAAGATGCAGAGGATATTTGCAAAGTGAAGCTAATTTTCTGTTAGCGCTTATCATTTGATAAGGATCGGAAGCTTTGATAGAAATAACGATGTCTTCAAAATTGAACTTTTCCAACAGTGAAACGTGATACATAGCACTTTCACAAAGAGCATCAGCAGTAGGCGCCTGATATTTTTTAAGTATTTCTTTTTCGAGTGAACCGCTGTTCACACCTATTCTTATAGGTATTCCGTATTCCTTACAAGCTTTTACTACTTCTCTTACCCTGATATCATCTCCGATGTTTCCGGGATTTATCCTGATCTTGTCAATTCCCGCTTTTGCGCAGGATACTGCTATACGGTAATCAAAATGTATATCCGCAACTATCGGTATTTTTACACCGTTACTCTTTAAAAAAGAAATTGTTTCAACAGCTTCCTGATCGGGTACAGTTATTCTTACTATATCGCATCCGCAAGACTCGAGAGATCGGATCTGCGTGAGAGTTGCCTCTTTATTATGAGTATCGGTATTCGTCATAGACTGTATAGCGATCGGATTATTTCCACCGATGCAAATATTACCGATCCTGACTTCTTTCGATACTCTTCTGATATCGTTATAAATCATTTTTTATCACCCAAATAATTTAAAAATATCCTTGCAGGTTATAAATATCATTAATCCAAACAATATAATAAGCCCTACAAAATTTATATATCCTTCTATATTTTTATTGATCGGTTTACGGCGTACGGCTTCGATACAAAGTAACAAAAATCTACCGCCGTCAAGCGCGGGAAAAGGAATAAAATTAAATACTCCAAGATTTATAGTAAGGATTGCTCCGATATATAAAAAGCTCACGATATCGGTCTTTGCTGCGTCTCCCACAGTTTGCGCAACACCGATAGGACCTGAGACTGCATTCATTCCAAAACGTCCCGTAAGCAATCCTATCAAAGAGTCATAAACCATTTTTACCGTCGACAAACTTCTTGATGCCGTTTGTTTAATAACGGTTAGAAAATTTTTATCCTCACGGGCTACCTTAAAATCCATATTACCGAAAGCTACTCCCTCTTCGGTAACTATACCGAAGCTTACATCTTTCAGCTCTATTTTTTCGCCATCGCGTTTTACATAAACGTCGATAGGCTCATAACCCTTGTTCATAATTTCATATAAAACTTCGTTTCCTGTAAAAACATAAGTTCCGTCAATTTTAAGTATTTCATCTCCGACAGCAAGCTTTTCGGAAGAAACGGCATTTTCATCAAATTCCGCAACAACAGTAGAACCAAGTGGTCCTTGAGCCAAAACAACAATTAAAGTAAGCAAAACTCCGAGAAGAATATTCATAAAAGGTCCTGCGGCAGTAACAAGCATTCTTTGCCATACAGGTTTCTTATAAAAAGCATTCTCATTATCGGATTCTTCGTCTTCACCGACCATATTAACATATCCGCCTATGGGCAAAAGACGTAAAGAATATACTGTATCGTATTTTTTTGACTTTTTTTGCAAAATTTTAGGGCCCATTCCAACTGAAAACTCTTTTATTTCGATTTTGCAGCGTCTTGCGACAAAATAATGTCCTGCTTCGTGTAAAAGAACCATTACACCAAAAACAAGCACCATTATAAATATATAAAAAATAACGGTTAAAAAAGTTCCCATATTATCTCCTAAAATACAGTTACGGTATTACAAAAAGCTCTTAGTCAAGTCGCGCGCTTCTCTGTCGAATTCAAGTATTGATCCTAAAGAAACGGCTTTAGCTGCATAAGACATAGATTCCACAACACGGCAAACTATGTTTGAAATTTCATTGAATTTTATTTTTCCATTAAGAAAGGCATCCACAGCTATTTCATTGGAAGCATTAAGTACAGCGGGTAAAGCCCCGCCTGCTTTTATTGAATCGATAGCACACGCAAGTAAAGTAAAGGTATTCACATCCGGGCGTGCAAAAGAAAGCTTACCTAAAGAAAAAAGATCGAGCTCATCTATAACGGTACCGCCTCTTTCAGGATATGAAACAGCATATTGAACACAAGAACGCATATCGGGTACCGACATTTGGGCGATTATGCTGTTATCAATATATTCAACCATCGAATGTATTATACTTTCTCTGTGCACAATGACCTCGACTTGTTCGACCGATACGTCAAAAAGATGTACCGCTTCGATGACCTCAAAGCCTTTATTCATAAGGGTAGCAGAATCTATAGTAATTTTCGCCCCCATTTTCCACGTAGGGTGTGCTAAAGCTCTTTCTAAGGTTATACCCTTAAGTTGCTCTGTACTATAACCAAAAAACGGTCCGCCTGATGCAGTTAGTAATATCTTTTTTATTTCTTTTTTATTTCCCGCTTTTAAACATTGAAAAATAGCACAGTGTTCACTGTCAACAGGTAATATCTCGACGTTTTTTTCTTTCGCTCTGTTTTTGACTATATCGCCTGCAACAACTAAAGATTCTTTATTTGCAAGTGCCAAGCGGACACCTTTATCTATAACCGAAAGCGTCGGCATAAGGCCTGCTTTGCCAATTATTGAATTTACAACCGTTTCGGAGGGATCGGTTGCTATCATTTCACAAATCCCGGTTTCTCCTACATAAACTTTTATCGGAGTATCGGCAAGCTTAAGTCTTAATTCGGAAGCGGCATCGGGATCAGCCATAGCCACAGCAGAAACTCTGAATTCTCTCGCTATCTCTTCTGTTCTTTTAACATTTTTATTAGCTGATACAGAGGTTACCTGAATTCCCAATTTCTTTGCAACGTCAAGCGCTTGCTCCCCAACTGAACCGGTAGCTCCAAGAACGGATATTTTTTTATCGGTAGCACTATTTTTTTGCATAGAAGCCTCCTCATTTTTTAGCTGATCAAAACAAAGTTATTCCTGTCATCGAGCTGAATACTATTAATCCCTGAATACCCAGTGAAACTGCAAAAACCGAATCGAGTCTATCAAGCATTCCACCGTGACCCGGAAGAATATTTCCAAAATCCTTTATATCATATTGCCTTTTAATTGCAGACATAATAAGATCCCCTGCTTGGGAAATTATAGATATTATAAATCCGCTTATGGCAAGATATATGTAGTTTGGATGGCAATCTGTTCCAAACTTACCTATTAAGAATCCTACCAACAAAAAGCCTAATACGCAGAATACGATACCACCTATCGAACCCTCTACCGTCTTTTTAGGACTTATATCGGGCGCTAGCTTATGTTTACCGATAAGCATTCCGGTGAAATAAGCAAATATATCCGTAAAGCACGCACCAACAATAATGAACAAGTAAATATACTCGCCCTTATCATAGTCACGAATATACTCTATCATATTAAGCGCCAAAAGAATATAAAACGACGTTAAACAAAGAGCGCAAACATTGTTATACGCAAGTTTTCCCTTGGAAAATATAACACATCCAAAAATATATGCTACATAAAAAATTACAGCTATCATAGCCATTCCCGCTACATCAAGATCATTTTCAAAGATCCTTTGTAAAAACGGAAAAGCTATGGCATAAATATAAAGCGGCACAAGCAGAGCAATTTTTTTATGCATCTTAAAGCAACGTGCTATTTCAAATATTGATATTACACCAACAGCAGCAAGTACTATTGGGAATATCCACGTATATGAAAACACGAATACCGGTATTACAATAATTATTCCACAAACAGATGTAATAATTCTTTTTAACATATCTATCACCTATATTCCACCGAATCTGCGATTGCGGTTGTTAAATTCTTTTATAGCTTTATCTATATCTTTCTTACCAAAATCAGGCCACAACGTATCTGTAAAATATAGCTCAGCATAGGCAGATTGCCATAAAAGGAAGTTTGAAATTCTGATATCTCCGCCTGTCCTGATTATCATATCAAGCTGTGGAGATTCATTGGTATATATCGCTCCCGAAATATCATCCTCGTCGATTTTTCGCTTACCGCTTGCTATAAGCTTATTAAAAGCATAGGTCAATTCGCTTCTTCCACCGTAATTTATAGCAAGATTTATTATTCTTTTGCGTTCTTTCGTTTTTTCTTCGAGAAAATTCATTTTTTCACGTAAAGCAGAAGAAAATGGTGTTTTATCACCTATGAAAATAAATCTCAAGTTATCATCTTTTTTTGTAATAGTATCAAGGCAAGTATCAAGGTACTCGTCAAGAAGTTGCATAAGTGCATTAACTTCTTTTTCCGGCCTTTTCCAGTTTTCGGTAGAAAAGACATAAAAAGTACTCGCTTCTATCCCAAGCTCACCGCAATATTCTATTACTTTTTTAAAAGCCTCAGCGCCCTTACGGTGACCGTATTCGCGCGGAAGTCCTCTTTTTTGTGCCCACCGTCCGTTACCGTCCATAATAAAAGCAATATGCTTGATTTGGGCGGGTTGATTTTTCGGTTGATTTAAACTCATTTTAAATTCCTTTGTGTTTGATATATTCAAAAATTCAGGACGGGCCTAAAAACCCGCCCTGACAAAACCAAATTCAGATTTGCATTATTTCCTTTTCTTTTTTGGAAGTTACCGAATCAATTTCCTTTGTATACTTATCGGTAAGATCTTGTATAGCCTTTTCGGAAGTTTTCTGCTCATCTTCCGTCATTTCTGAATCTTTCTTCAACTTTTTGCAAAGATCGTTTGCGTCACGTCTTATGTTACGGATGGCAACCTTTGCATCTTCCCCCATTTTTTGAACCTGCTTTACAAGCTCTTTACGACGTTCTTCGGTAAGCTGAGGGAAAACAAGCCTTATTATCTTTCCGTCATTAGTAGGGGTAATTCCTACGTCGGAAGCAAGTATTGCTTTTTCCATAGCCTTAAGAGTTGTAGCATCATAAGGTGTAATTGTGACCGTTTTTGAATCAACCACACGAACATCAGCCATAGATGTAAGAAGTGTAGGAGTTCCCCAATATTCAAACATTACTTTTCCGAGAACGGCTGTATTTGCCTGACCTGCACGAATAACCGAAAGGTTTTCCTGATAAGCAGCGATAGCTTTTTGCATTTTTGTTTCAAATTCTTTTGTGTCGAGTTTCATAAGTAATCCTCCGTATTTATGTAAATATTTATTAATTTCTGTTATCTGTGAAGCTCTGTTCCTATCTTTTCGCCCATTACAACTCTATATATGTTCATAGGATCTTTAAGTTCAAATGCATAGGAGCTTATATCGTTTGCCATACAGAATGCAGCCGCTGTAAGGTCAAGTGCGCCAAGCTCTTTGGCGATAACTTCTGCATAGGTTATCTCATCATATTTCTTTGCCGTAGGATCTTTTCTTGGATCTGCATTATATATACCGTCAATATTTTTAGCCATAAGAACTACATCAGCTTCAATTTCTGCCCCTCTGAGTGCTGCTGCGGTATCTGTTGAAAAATAAGGAGCACCTAAGCCGCAACCGAAAACTACTACTTTTCCCTTTTCAAGAGCTTGAATCGCACCTCTTATCGTATAAGGTTCAGCAAAATGATTCATTTCTATCGGTGTCATTACCACAGTATCGATTCCCGATTGAATAAAAGTATCCTGAAGAGCGAGCGCGTTTATAGTTGTAGCAAGCATACCCATCTGATCGGCTCTTGCTCGGTTCATTGTTCCGCCCTGTCTTCCTCTCCAGATATTCCCTGCGCCGACAATAACGCCAACCTGCACGCCATCGTTAAGACATTTTTTTATTACCTCGGCAACCGAAGAAATAAAATCAAAATCAAGAATACCGTTTTTTTCAGCTAAAGCCTCACCTGAAAGCTTTAATAAAATCCTTTTATACTTTGGCGTTCCCATATAAACTTCCTTTCGCTGAGTAGAACTAAAATATATTTATTATATTTTACTACATTTTTCACGTTTTGTAAACACTTATTTTGATTTTTATAAAACAAATTTGTGAATTTTTATTTAAAATGATTTTACTTTTTGCAAAAGCAAAAATATATTTAAAAACCCAAAAAAACCGCCTTACTATCATTTTATCGATAATAAAACGGTTTATTATTAAAAGTTGATCAATGTATTTTACTAAGTAAGGGTGAACAGAACAACAGTTTTCTCAAAGCGGCATATTTAGTAAAGTAAAAATCTTCCGTCATACCGTTTTTGATCGATCCCGATCTTCCGGGAATCTCAAGCTCAATTGAAAACGCTCTGCAATTTAAATTCGCGATTGCCCAGTCAGCAAGTAACAACTCGGGTTTTTCGGTCTTTCTGAAAGAACGTTTTATCGAACTCATTTGAGATAGCGCTATAGCGGATTTATTTTCCACCTCTCCGTCAGCATAGTATATTTGATCTTTTTGTTCAATACTTCCCGAAAAAACAAACATCATATCCGGAGTCAATCCGTATTTTAAATAATTGCATAAGCTCCCTACTTCCTGTTCAAGCTCGTATTCGGTTTCCTCAACTCCGTAATTGCAGCTAAGAAGCACACCACGAGCATTTCCTCTCCATGATTTAAAATCTGACTCTCCGTTATTCATAGCAATAAGCCTGTCCTTAATAGGATTAGCATTATCAACTCCGTAAATGCAATATTCCCGTCCATCGGGGTTTAACATAGGCAGAACAGTAAATTTGTAGTTTTTAAGAATATATTCGACGGGAAATCCAAATACTGACGCACGTTCACTGTAGAGTGACGAAATATCACGTACGAATTTCATCAGCAAAAACGGTGTTAAAGCGTCACTTGCAATTTCTCCGCCTATATAAAAAACATTAGTTTTTCCCTCGCCTATGCTGATAATCGGTATGGTTCTTCCTAAAATACTGTCACAGAGTCCCGTAACCGAAACAAACGAATATTTTTCCATTATGAGATTTATTTCGGATATCATAGCTTCATATCCGAATTCTTTTGCTTTTTTCATATTTGATATTATCCTCCTAATTTTTTTATTCAGAAGAAATGTATGCGAGGAAAATTCAAAAAATGCAAAGTTTTTAAAATATTTACAAAAACTTATACACACTAAAACCATTTTATGTTATAATATTTAAAATATAAAAACTGAAAGGCAACTTTTTTACATATGAATAAAATTTTACCGCAGGAGATTGATCAAAAAAAAGCAATTCCGATTTTTTTGATTTTCATTTTTCTTTTTTGCCTTACGGCAACCCTGATCAACATATTTTGCTTATCCCCAATTTATTTCAATCTTGAAAATAATACACTCTATCAAGGCTCTCCCCTATCTTTGACCGTCAAATATATATCCGATCTTTTTGATATAATTGCTTTTACTTCGGTATATGCCTTGATTATTTTCTCGATGGTACTTCTTAATAAAAAAACAACGGCATTTTCCATAGTTATTTATTTGATTATTCTTATTGCGAAAATACCTTTGAAACTTATTGTAAATATACCTCTATATGGAACTATAGGAACAAAAAACGAAATAATAGCAGATCTTCTCTTTTTGGGTTTTTATCTTATCGCGGAATTGCTTCAGCTTCTTTTTGTATCTATATTTGCATCGGTTACAGCAAAGAGTTATCTTCGCGCTCTTGCTTTATCTGATAACAAAAAAGCTTCGCACTCGAAAAATTATAAAATTGAAAATATATTGCCCATTAAAAAATTTATAAATTGGTATAACCCTTTACTTCGTTCGGCGACGTATACGGGTATGATAGTGGCGCTGTTCCGCGTTTTTTCAAGAATAATTACCGATATTGAAATAGGACTTCCCTCTTCTTTCGCTGAAGTTATGGTTATGATAGTAGGCTATCTCACAGATATTATTTACGGCGTTGTCGCATATATCATCGCTATATTTATATTTAATCTTCTCTATGACTTTTTCACACGCTTCTTTTCGCAAAAAAACAAAAAAGCAGAAGAAAACAATTCTTCCGCTTTATTTGAAAACGATAATTTATCCGAGTAACTTTTGCATAAGATCTATCTTACATTTTGAATAATTATAAGCACCCTTAAAATCTTCGATCTCCTTACAGCATATCTCAAGATCACCGAATATAAAATAAAGCATCGGTTCAGGAACTTCATAATTATCTTTCAGTAAAATACTTTCCAGCACTTTATACCCTTCTTCATAATTTTTTTCTTCGATCAGAAGCTTTGCGCTTATATGTGCAAAAAAAGAGCTTTTTTCGTCTAACAGCTCAAGACGTTCCTCTAACATTGGCACATTTGAATATCCGTTTGCTTCTCCATACAAAAAAATTGAAGAATAAACAGAAAAAGGATCTTTTAAAAACGGTAGTTGTTTAGTTTCAACGGTATAGCTTGAATTTGAATCAAGTGTTGGAGATATTAGGCACATATAATCAAAATATGATTGCGCTAAGCTTTTTATATGATCTGTATTATAAATTGTACCGTAACAATTTTCCAAACCTTCGTCAAAAAAGTTTACTGCCTGACGCAACGCACCGTGGGCAAATGCTCTTATTCCCGACCGTATGCAGGATTCGGATAAAATAAAGATAAGCTCATCATCTTTCCATTCGGAATTTATACACATTTCTCTGCAAAGAAGGTAATCTTTATTTACATATGCTTTTTTGATATTGTTTATTTCAGCAGATTTAAAATATAGGATCTCATCCTCTTCTTCAGCAAGCAAAAAACCAACCGAAACGTTGAGCCGCTGCGCAATATATTTTACAGTTGCCATTGATGGCTGTGCCGCGCCGTTTTCGATCCTGCTGAGCATATTTCGAGTAATCTCTCCGCCCACAAGCTCGTTTTGTGTCATAAGCTTTGCTGTGCGAAGTTTTTTTATTTTTTCACCTATCTGCATTTTGTCCCCCAAGTTTAAAATAGTAAATTAAATTTACTTTTTATATTTTAGCATAAAAAAATCATAAAATCAAGTCCTTATATACGACTTATTAAAAAATTCGAGGAGAACTGTAAATGGAAATAAAAGGCTTACAAAAAACTACCCTTCTTGATTATCCCGAAAAACTTGCCGCAACGGTATTTTTAGGCGGCTGTAATTTTAAATGCCCGTTTTGTCATAATGCAACATTGGTGATTTTATCTAATGAGGTCGACAGCATCTCTGAAGACGAGTTTTTTTCCTACATAAGTAAAAGAAAAGGCGTCCTTGACGGTGTTTGTGTGACCGGAGGTGAGCCGCTCCTCTCGTCGGGAATAACCGAATTCATAAAAAAAATAAAATCACTCGGTCTTTTGGTAAAGCTTGATACAAACGGAAGTTTTCCTGATAAATTAGAATCACTGCTCGATCAGAAGCTTGTAGATTATGTAGCTATGGATATAAAAAATTGTAAAGAAAAATATGCGATCACATCAGGAATCAATGCTAATTCCGAATACATCGAAAAAGCCGACCGTAGCATAGATATAATTATGCAAAAAGCACCGGATTATGAATTCAGAACCACAGTTGTTCGAGAACTTCATACAATTGAAGACATAGTAAAAATAGCGAATAGAATAAAATCGGCAAAAAAATATTTTCTTCAAACATATGTAGATTCCGGAAACACTATAAAGGTTGGTTATTCTGCATATTCAGCATCTGAAATGCTCGAAATCCTTGAAAATACAAGGAAAGTGCTTCCTGTAACCAACCTGAGAGGTATTTAATCATTGTACCGTTTTTGTGCCTTTTTACACAATATGTAGTATTATTTACCTAAAAAATACCCAATATATTGTGATATCTCACAATTGACATTTGTCATTTTTTGTTGTATAATTTTTATGCGAAGAAAAATTTAATGACAAATGTAAAGGAGAAACAATGTATCAGGTTTTAAAAAGAGAAGGCAAAGTAGTCGATTTTGATCTTAAAAAAATCAGTGACGCTATAAAAATGGCATTTGAGGCACAGGAAAAACAATATCACCCCTCGATAATTGATTTTCTTGTCCTTAAAGTTACTGCAGATTTCGAACCCAAAATAAAAGAAGGTGTTATTTCTGTAGAAGATATTCAGGACAGTGTTGAGGCTGTTCTCGTTCAGGCGGGTTATGCCGACGTTGCAAAGGCATATATTCTCTACCGTAAGCAGAGAGAAAAACTCCGCAATATGAAATCAACCATTCTTGATTATAAAGATATAGTTGACAGTTACGTTAAAAACACCGACTGGAGAGTTAAGGAAAATTCTACAGTTACCTATTCTGTTGGAGGTCTTATTCTCAGCAACTCGGGCGCTATTACAGCTAACTATTGGCTTTCCGAGATATATGATGACGAGATAGCAAATGCTCACAGAAACGCCGATATTCATATTCACGACCTTTCTATGCTCACAGGATATTGTGCAGGTTGGTCATTGAAGCAGCTTATACAGGAAGGTCTTGGCGGTGTAACCGGTAAGATCACCTCTGCCCCTGCCAGCCATCTTGCAACGCTCTGCAACCAGATGGTAAACTTCCTCGGCATCATGCAGAACGAGTGGGCGGGCGCGCAGGCGTTCTCCTCGTTCGATACCTACCTT
>CALAXC010000057.1 GCA_937894775.1 uncultured Clostridia bacterium | reverse complement strand
GTGCTCTTTGACCGTCACCGCCCGTGTGGGTGTTTTGGGTTATTTGGGTTTATTTACGGCAGATCAACGCCGAAAGAAGTTACGGAAGTATCCCATTCGGTTGCTGTTTCGGTTGCATAAGAACCGCTGTATCCGAGACAAATGCCCGAATCGGTGAGCCAAAACGTTTCGGACATATATCCGCCGGATGTGGTGTATTCTTTGGTATCAAATCCTGCGATCTTCTGCGATCTGCCTGTCGAAGCAATCGTGGTACTGCCATTGTTTGGATCGTTATTCGCGTAGGTGTTTGCCGAAGCGATATATGCAAAGCTCTGTTTAATCATTTGGTCATACTTCGCATTATTGCCGGTATAGAAATCATCAATTTGCCATGCACCACCATCGTATCTCGTGTAAAATACGTAGTTGTCATTTTCTGCATCATATTTGAAATACTTTTCCGAGGTTCCGGCTTTAGATACGTTGCAGTAATAATAATCGTTTCCGATTTTGATGCTCGTCGTTGTACCGCCGGTTTGGTCTTCCATTACGAGTTTGACATTAGTCGGTAACTCATAAGATGTCGGTGCGTTCACTCCGACTGCACCGCCTGTCGTGATAGGATCATTCTGCGTGCCGGGATTGTCATTGCCACCGGGTGTGCCGATATCGCCACCGGAATAAACGTCCGCTGCGAAGCCAATGTAAAAATCTCTGCCTTCGATGTCAAGACCTACAGAGTACATGAGGCCATCGACAGCCTTATAGAAGGCTAAATCTTCGTCTATTGCCGTATAACCGTCGGCAGTCATCTTGGTTTTGAGACTGTTATAGTAATCAGATGCCGTCATGTTCGAGCCTGAAACATATACCACGTAAGCAGATCCGCTTTCAGCAGAATATGTCTGTGCAGAGCATGAACCATCGGGAAGGTCGATTTTTACTCCAAAAACATCATCAATGGCGGTTGCGATCTCGTTCTTATCCGTCGATGTTGGCATAGCCTTCACTTTTTCATTGAACTTATCAAGTTTTGCCGATCCGTCCTCACCGCCCTGTGTTCCGGGGTTATCCTCGCCGCCTTGTGTGCCTCCCTGTGATGTTCCGGGATCACGGTTTAAGGGATCATCCCCATTGGGATCATCGTTGTTATTACAAGCTGCAAGCGCAAATACCATCATAAGCGCAAGCAGTAAAGCTATAAGTTTTTTCATAATCATTCCTCCGTTATCTTCCAAAATTGATTTCCATAGAAACCTCGCCGTCAAGCGGATCCCATACAGTGCCAACGTTCATATCAAGATCGCCGGTACTTTGAGCCCAAGTGTCAGGCCCTGTTCCCGCAGATCCCATTATTGTGGGAAATGTATGGTATCCTTCAAAATACACCGTATTTACATTGCTCGAGGTTAAATTCGCTCCATAGATAAGGGTATTAGAGCCGTCCGTATAACCGGAGTACGAACTTTCTGCTTTACGGCTAAAAGAAAAGTCAATGGTATCTGCACCGTTAAACGAGCCAAACACAGCAGGCTCATATATGCCGCTTGATTCACCGGGTATATACAAATTAAAATCTCCGCTGATCGTGCGTTCCAGCTTTGTTGTCTGCTGCGGTGTGTCGGTGAGCTTGTCGCCTGATTTTAACACTCTCATAATGCTCGGCCACTCGGTGGTGTTTTGAACCCAATTTCTATCAAAGGTTTCAGCCATATCAAGAGCTTTCATCGAGAGCGTCAGCGTTCCTTCGTAATTGCCTGTAACGCCGTCACCCGCACCGCTGATTCCTTTGACCAGCTCGCCCGATAACGTCCATTCGGACATTAAACCGCTGATGCCCCAAAATGTAAACGTATCGGTAGCGGTTGCCTTGTCAAATCGGATCACCCAACCGCCAAGCTCTTTTTCCTTTTCCTCAATACGATTGTTACATTCCTGATAAAACGCCTCCAACATGACCATCTTCTCCGTACCCAAGGTCACGGTATATTTGATGTCCTCATATTTGGTAAGCGCGTCCAGACCGATCTCGGTTAGGTCGGGAAGAATGAACAATAACTTAAATGCGAATTTTCCCGCTCCCTTGAGAACGAGCGTACCGCCGTCGGTAAGCACGTCCTCCAGCTTTTCCTTTGCGGCATCGGTGACCTGTGAGGTGGCAATATCTTTTGCAATCTTTTCGGGATCTTTTCCCGAACCCATAAAGTAGTTGTAAATTTCGAGAAGATCGGAAACACCTACCAATTTAGCGGCGGCGTTGATCACGTCGCCCGTGCCGAAGCCTTGAATGTTCTGTGCTTTGTCGATTAAGGATTCGGCATTGATCAGCATACCGCTTGTGATCTTCATATCGTTCATTGCTTGACGGATGATCTTATCTCGTTCTTCGTCGTTCAAAGAGCCGTTGGTCAGCTCTCCGTGGAATTGCAGATCGCCAAGTGTCAAAATGACCTCTTTGCCACCCGCCGTGCCTTTGATTCGGTCATAGTCCACGCCCTCGATACTTCCGGCAGCCGAAGCGCTGATGGGAAATACCGTACACAGCAGGAATACGGCGCACAAGACGGCAAGTAATCGTTTCTTCATCCTTCACCACCTCCCAACTGTGAAAATATTTGATACAGGCTATTCAGCCCTTCATCCTCGGGGGCGATAACCAAGCCCCAATCAAGATATCTGCCTGCCTCCTTCAGCTCGTCGGAAGCGATACAGCAAAGCACGGCATTTTTGAAATTCTCGGAATCCAACGGATCGTTGGCTACCGCAATTTTCGCATAGGTGGAAGCTGCGGCGTAATCTCCGCTTTCCATTGCCTTTGCGCTCTTTGCTCTCAGATAGCTTGTTTCAAAGAAATAGGGATCACGCTCTGCCTCGATCAAGGTCGGGGCATACTTTGCGTATATTTCGGTTTCCTTTGCGCGGAGCGTATCGCGCAGCTTGTAAAGCTCATCCACGCTCATTTCTTTAAGATAATAAAAATTTACGCCGTCCTCGGGATATGCTGGATTGTACAGCGCGTTTGTGTAGCATTCCTTCGCCTCGTCATTCTTTGCCTGTACGTGGAAGACCAAGCCCTCAAAATAATACGGATACGGCGAAGCGTAACAGATCGAAGCGATCTCATCCCATCCGGCATACGGACTATCCGCAGTAAAAGAGGCTAAATCACTTCCTTCGCCCTTGAGCCACAGAATGTTCTCCACCGCATAACGCAGAGAGGAAACAGAGCAGCCCGCAAACGCATAGTAGCTTTCTGCCTGCAAGGACAGACCTTGCTCCTTCAGCGTATCTCCCGATGAACACATATCGTCCATTGCAGTCAAAAACTGTTCGTGCATTTCCGCTGATCCGCTTGGGTTTACGTTATCGTTGTTCAAGAACCATAAAACTCCGCATACAGCGGCTGCGATCAGCAGAACAACGCACGGAATAATAATCAGTAGTTTTTTCTTCACTTCTTAACCTCCTTCTTACGGATTTTATAACCCACAAGCACACGGGCGGTGGCGGCTCGTTTTTACCG
>CALAXC010000056.1 GCA_937894775.1 uncultured Clostridia bacterium | reverse complement strand
ACAAGAGGCGCAAAAGAAAAAGCTTCGCAAAAAGAAAAGCGCCGTTTTTTCGGGGCTCTGCCCCATTCCCCGCAAGTTTTTTGAAAAAAACTTGACTAAAAACTTTTCTTGATCGATGCTTGCAAGATGTACATAGTGCCCGATGGCTTTGGGCGAGCTATGTGTGTGCGCTAAAAATTTCCCCTCAGGAAAGTTTTTGCGGAGCTTTTTTCAAAAAGCGACATAATACCTAACACTAACTAACTAACCAACTAACTAACCACCGAAAGGATAAATAAATGGCAAGATATATAGAAAAAATAGAACAGCACACGCTTCCTGTGATAGCTCTTCGCGGATCAGTCGCTTTTCCGTCTGTTACGTTAAGCTTTGAACTTGAGGACGAGCTTTCCACAGCAGCGGCAGAAGCTGCCTTTGAAACCGATTCTCTTGTGATCGTATGCGCTATCACCGATCTTTCTCAAAGTAAAGTAACCCCCTCGGCTCTTGCAAGAGTGGGAACTATATCCAAAATAAAGCAGTCGGTAAAGACTCCCGAAGGAAATATGAGAATAATCACCGAGGGCTATTCAAGAGCGAGCATTACCGAATTTCACACCTTTGCAAACTATATGTGCGCCGACGTAATTGCAAAAACGATCTCGATGACCGACGAGGAATCTATAAAAAGTCAGGCATATTGCCGCGCTATCCTCTCGCAGACCGAGAGCTTGGCAGAGCTTCTTCCGTCAGCAAGCACAGATATGATCTCAACGGCAAAAGGAATAAGAAACCCCGCTCTGCTTGCGGATTTTATCGCTTCAAATCTTTTAGTAAAGCCTTCTGACAAGCAAAAAGTGCTTGAAGCATTCGACCCGCGAAAAAGAATCGAGCTCCTTTTGTCGATCATAGACGAAGAGCGCGAGCTTCTTGCGTGCGAGCTTAAGATACATAAAAAAGTGAGCCATAATCTCCACCGCAACCAAAAAGAATTCTACCTGCGCGAGCAGATAAAAATGATAAAAAACGAGCTTGGCGAGGAAGACGACACCGAAGAATACGCAGACCGCATATATTCACTCAAAGCTCCCGACTCGGTAAAAGAAAAGCTTTTCAAAGAGCTTGACAGAATGACAAAAATGCCCTTCGGCTCGGCAGAATTTTCGGTCATCCGCACCTATCTCGATACCTGTCTTGAAATACCGTGGAGCGCTTCGACAAACGACAGACTCGACGTAAAGGCAGCGGCAAAGATCCTTGACGCCGACCACGACGGACTTAACGAAGTAAAAGAAAGAATACTCGAATTTCTTGCGGTAAAGCAGTTAAATCCCGAGCTTAAAAATCAGATACTCTGCTTAGTAGGCCCTCCCGGTGTCGGAAAGACCTCTATCGCTTCATCTATCGCAAGAGCGATGAAAAGAAAATACGTAAGAGTTTCACTCGGCGGAGTACGTGACGAAGCCGACATACGCGGTCACAGAAAGACCTATGTCGGAGCGATGCCCGGCAGAATAATCAATGCCCTTGTTGAAGCAAAGAGCAAAAATCCGCTTATGCTTCTTGACGAAATAGACAAGCTTACAAGAGATTCTCACGGAGATCCCGCATCTGCGCTTCTTGAGGTACTTGACGGTGAGCAGAACAGCGCATTCAGAGATCATTTCGTTGAAATGCCGATCGATCTTTCGGAATGTCTTTTCATAGCTACCGCGAACACGCTCGATACGGTTCCGAAGCCCTTGCTTGACAGAATGGAAATTATCGAGCTTAAGACCTACACCCGCACCGAAAAGCTGGCAATAGCGAAGAATCACCTTCTTCCAAAGCAGCTTAAACGTCACGGACTTAACAAACGAATGCTCAACGTAAGCTCCGAAGCGATCTATGAGATAATAGATTTCTACACCAGAGAATCAGGTGTCCGTTCACTCGAGCGTAAGCTTGCCGAGCTTGCGAGAAAAGCAGCAAAGCGCATCGTAGAGGATTCAAGCATAAAGAGCATTAAAATAACCGATAAAAATATATCCGATTACTTAGGCGCTCGAAAGATAGTTCCCGAAAGGATATCCGAGCTTGACGAAACAGGCGTTGTAAACGGTCTTGCTTACACCGAGGTCGGCGGCGACGTTCTTAAGGTCGAGGTAGCAATACTCGACGGCAGCGGAAAGCTTGAACTTACGGGCTCTCTCGGTGACGTAATGAAGGAGTCGGCAAAAATAGCCCTCAGCGTTACACGTTCGCTCGCAAAGGAATACGGTATCGACCCCGATTTCTATAAAACAAAGGATATCCACATACATTTCCCCGAGGGAGCAGTTCCAAAGGACGGCCCTTCGGCAGGAGTTACTATAGTTACGGCGCTCGTCAGCGCTCTCTCGGGCAGAGCGGTAAAGCGCAACGTTGCTATGACAGGTGAGGTATCGCTCAGAGGAAAGGTCCTCGCAATAGGCGGACTTAAGGAAAAAACTATGGCGGCGTATTCTTACGGAGTAACCGAAGTGCTTATTCCAAAGGACAATATGCGCAATCTTGACGAATGTGACAGCGAAGCTTTAGCGGGACTTCGTTTTATTCCCTGCGAAAGCATATCCGACGTTCTCAAAAACGCGCTCGTTCCCGCTCTGACTTGCAATAATTCTTTGCAAAGCAGTGAATCGACCGATAAAAGCGAAGCTTTTTTCACTTCACAGAATACAGTAAATACCTCTGTGGTAACTGAAAGGTAATAAATTAGTAAAATGGCAATAAATACACAAAACGTAATTTTAAAGATAAGTGCGGGAGAACCCAGACAGCTTCTCAAGGATCCCACACCTCAGGTGGCATTTTCGGGAAGATCGAACGTCGGTAAAAGCTCGCTCATAAACTCTATGCTCGGCAGAAAATCACTTGCAAGAGTCAGCTCATCACCGGGAAAAACAGTAACTATAAATTTTTACGAGATCGACAAAAAGCTCTATCTTGTCGACCTTCCGGGATACGGATTTGCAAAAAGAAGTCCTGCAGATATGCAAAAATTTTCGGCTCTCACCGACGGATTTTTCACATCAAACCGAAATATCGACCGTCTGAAGCTTGTAGTTCAGCTCGTCGACAGCCGAATAGGACCTACAAAAGATGACGAAACTATGCTCTCATTTCTTACCGAAAGTAATATTCCCTTCTGCGTTGTAGCGACAAAGACCGACAAGCTCAACGCAACCGAAAGAAAGAAAAATCTTCTGGCGATAAGCGAGCATCCGCTCATAAAAGGTCACGAGGTAATACCCTTTTCGGCACTTAAGGGAGAAGGTAAGGAGGATCTGTGGAAGACCGTCTTCCGCTATACAAAAATATGACAAGGCTTATATTTATAAGGCACGGGCAGAGCGTAGCTAACGCAGAGGGCAGATTTGCGGGACAAACTAACGTAGATCTTACCGAAACGGGATATGCTCAGGCTGAACGTGCCGCAGAATACATCATAAAACGCGAAAAGATCGACAAGATCTATTCAAGCGACCTTATAAGAGCGCACAACACAGCGCTCCCCACATCACGTATTTTAAACATACCGATAATCGATACGTTGGGACTCCGCGAGATCTGCGCGGGAGTATGGGAAGGACGTCTTGTAAGCGAAATATCAAAGGAATACGAAAAAGAATTCCACACCTGGCGAAATGACTATTCAAACGCTCGCTGTCCCGGCGGAGAATCGGTCGAAGAGGTGTATTACAGAGTAGTTAAAGCAGTTAAGGAGATAGCCGCCGAAAATGACGGACTTACCTTGCTTTTAGCTTCTCACGCATCACCGATACGCGCGGTAGAATGTTACTCACAGGGCTACGGTTGGGAAAGAATGTCGGATATTTCATTTGTTAAGAACTCGGCATTCAGTATATTTGAATATGATCCCGAAACCGAAAAAATAACTCTCATAGAGCGAGATATAACAGATCATCTCGATCCCTCTATGATAACCTTTATTCCAAAAGGACTAAAAAATTAAAAATCAGGAAAGAAGAATAATAAAATGATACTTTATCCACATTTTGACGTAAATGAAAAGGGACATCTTACGATAGGCGGAGCAGATGCTGTCGAGCTTGCGCAAAGATTCGGCACACCCGCTTATATCATAGATGAAAACGCAGTAAGAGCGAGATGCCGCGAATATCTCGGAGCAGCAACTAAGAGCTTTGGCGCAGACGCGCTTCCGCTCTATGCTTCAAAGGCTCTTTGCTTTACCGAGATGTACCGCATAGCAAAGGAAGAAGGTATGGGGATCGACTGTGTTTCAAGCGGCGAGCTTTATACCGCAAGACGCGCAGAGTTCCCTGCCGAGCGCATATATTTTCACGGAAACAACAAGACCGACGCAGATATAAGCTTCGCTTTGGAGATGGGTGTAGGACGCATCGTCGTTGACAATCACGAGGAACTCCGTGCGGTGTCAGCAGAGGCTAAGCGCAGAGGAATCACTCAGGGAATTCTTTTAAGAATAACACCGGGAATAGATCCGCACACTCACAGAGCTGTAGTGACAGGCAACGTCGACTCAAAGTTCGGCTCGGCAATAGTTACGGGACAGGCGCTTGAAATAGTAAATGCGGCAATAAATACCGAAAATGTAGATCTTATCGGTCTTCACTGTCATATCGGTTCTCAGATATTCGATATCGAGCCTTTCTCGGATGCGGCAGATATAATGGTTCGCTTTATAGCAGAGATCAAGGAAAAGCTCGGATTTGAGATACGCGAGCTCAATCTCGGAGGCGGACTGGGTGTTCGTTACGTTGAAGAAGATCCTACCATAAGCTATGCAGATTCTATCGAAAAGATAGGCTGTATCGTTCGTTCCTTCTGTGAAACACACAAGATACGCGCTCCCAGAGTTATCTTAGAGCCGGGACGTTCACTCGTTGCGGCAGCAGGAGCAACGCTCTATACGGTAGGCTCGGTAAAAGAGATACCTAATTTCAGAAACTACATCTCAGTCGACGGCGGTATGCCCGACAACCCAAGATACGCGCTTTATCAGTCGCAATATACGGCGCTTATCGCAAACAAGGCAAATGAGCCCTCAGACTATGTGGCTACAGTTGCGGGAAGATGCTGTGAATCGGGAGATCTTCTCGGTGAAAATATGAAGCTTCAGAAGGCTCAGCGCGGTGATATCCTTGCAGTCCTTGTAACAGGTGCTTATAACTATTCAATGGCATCAAACTACAACCGTATTCCCCGCCCGCCCGTAATTTTGGTGCGTGACGGTGAAGCGAGAATCGCGGTAAAGCGCGAAAGCTTTGAGGATCTCGTAAGAAACGATATATAAATCAGAACTAACGGAGAAAAAATATGATATTCGATCTTCTTATGACGGGAGATATAAAGGGCGCTATAATTTCCTTTCTTCTCTCTGTACCGATAATAATTCTTATTTTGTCGGTTCACGAATACGCACACGGACTCGTAGCAAAAAAGCTCGGAGATCCGACGGCGGAAAGCCTTGGAAGACTTACCTTAAATCCGCTTAAGCACATAGATCCGATAGGATTTATTATGTTTATCGTATTGGGAATAGGTTACGCAAAACCCGTACCGATAAATCCCCGATACTTCAAAAAGCCAAAGCGCGATATGGCGCTCGTCGGTGTGGCAGGTCCTGCATCAAACCTTATAATGGCAATAATCTTTGCAGCTCTTATAAAGCTTTTCTTCCTGCTCGCACAGTTTATACCGTTGACCGCTCCGACCTGGACGGTAACGGCATTCGCATACCTCTATCAGATACTCTATCTCGGAGTATTTTACAATATTGCGTTTGCAATATTCAATCTTATCCCCGTTCCGCCTCTTGACGGCTCGAGATTACTTTACGCATTTCTCCCATCAAAAGCACTTTTGTGGTTTCAGAGATACGAACAGTACTTTATGTGGGGACTTTTGGGAGTATTCCTTGTATTTAACCTGTTAAATATAAACATAATAGGAAAAGTGACCCTGTTCTTTGTGAATCTGCTATTTAAGCTCTTCTTTATTTAGCGATTCGATAAATAATAAAAATCGGAGAAAAAATGGAAAACACGCTTACCTACAAGCTCGAGCAGTTTGAAGGACCGCTCGACCTGCTTTTATCACTCATACAAAAGAATAAAGTAAGCATAACCGATATTCCTATATCGCTTATCTGCGATCAGTATATCGAGTACATTACAAAGGCGCAGGCGCTTGATATGGAGCTTGCCTCGGAATTTATCGTTATGGCGAGCGAGCTTATGCTTATAAAAAGCCGAATGCTGCTTCCGAAAGAGAATGACGAGGAGGAAGATCCGAGAGCTACCCTTACAGATGCCCTTTTACGTTATCAGCAGGCAAAGGAAGCGGCTGTAAAGCTTTTACCGATGTACGCATTTTACAGCGGAAGAATGGTAAAGGATACCGACGAAATATCGGTAGACAAGACCTTTGTATCGGATCAGGACGTAACGGCACTCTGTGCAGCGGTAAGAAGGATAATCGCCTATAATAATGCGCTTGAGCACGCAGCAACCACCGCATTTAAGCCGATGATAAGCAAGCCGATAATTCCCGTTGAGGTAAAAATAGTTTCTATAATAAAAAAAGTCGAAAGCAGAGGCGCTGCATCGCTTGAGCAGATACTCATCGACGAGGCAACGCTCCCCGATATGATAGCATCGTTTTTGGGAGTTTTAGAGCTGATAAAGGTCAGAAAGCTTATCGTTGCCGATACAGCAAACGGAGAATGGAACAGCGAAAACGCACTGCTTGACGCATCAACACGGTTTATAATCAACGAAAACACAGCAGATATCGAGGAAAGCGAATATCTTAACGAAGAAGCTTCGCTCCTCGATGGCGAATAATTTTTACGAGGTAAATTATGGCAGAAGAAAATAAAAAAGTTCCCGCCGATACCGATGGACTTGAACAGATAAAAAATATTGAAGGCGCTATCGAGGCTATACTCTATGCCGCAGGCTATCCCGTAAAATACGAAAAAATAGCCGAGGTCTTAGGTCTTGGCCTGACCGACACTAAAACATTTATTTCCAATATGGCAAAAAGCTATAATTCAGAAAGATCGAAACGTGGCATCTCACTCCTTACCTTTGACGATACCTGTCAGTTCTGCACAAAAGAACAGTATGCGCCTTACATAAGAGAAGCGCTTGGAATACGCAGAGGCGGAAACCTTTCGGCATCGTCAATGGAAGTTCTTGCGATAGTCGCATACAATCAACCCGTAACAAAAAGCTTTATCGATCAGGTGCGAGGTGTTGACTCATCGTATGCGGTGACATCGCTCACCGACAAGGCGCTTATCGCTTCTTGCGGAAGACTTGATGCGCCGGGACGTCCGATGCTTTATGCAACAACAGAAAAATTCTTACGGGTATTCGGTCTGCGCTCGCTGTCCGAGCTTCCCGAAACCGAAATTATGGTCGCTCCCAACGATATGCCGCCTATGATCCCCGAAAATGCAGATCAGGTGACTATCGATTCTGAAGTTTCCGAAACGAGCGAAGAAGAGTAAAAGAATAAACTTTATTTTTCGGCTCAATAATATATAAAAGAAAAAAGAAAGGAAGCGACAATGCCCGCACTTATAATTATTTTTTCAATAATAGTTCTGCTTGCGCTTCTTCTCTCGTTGAAAATCACGCTCAGAATAACCTACGAGGATTCGTTAAGGGTATATCTGAAGGTGTTTTTCGTAAAGACAAGACTTTATCCGTCAAAGAAAAAAGAAAAAAAGTATCCTCATTCTATGAGCAAAAGAAAGGCTCAGAAAATAAAGGATTCTTTGCAGAAAAAGAGCAAACCGAAAAAGAAAAAGAAAAAAGAAGAAAAGCCTATCGAAAAAAACGATCTTATTTCTATAGTTTCGATAACTACGAACTTTGTAAAAAACTTTATAGGCACATTTACGAGGGCGGTAAGAGTAAAATTTTCGAGAATGCATATAACGGTAGCGTCCGAAGATGCCGCAACGACGGCAATATTATACGGAGCAATCACGCAGTCGGTGAACGTTCTTTTTCCGCTTATTGATAATATAAAAAACGTAAAAAAGCTGCCATCGGGCAAAGAGCTTTCGGTAAGAGCCGATTTCCTTACCGATAAACCGACGGTAGACATCGATATAAACCTATATGTTCGCGTAGGCGGAGCTCTTAAAGCTTTATTCTCAGCAGGAATAAGGACATTCAAAAAAGCGGTGCGAGATAAAATGAAGGAGCTTGAACGCAGGAGATAATATAAAAGCTCAGCGAACAAGGTACGCTACTTCTTTGTAGATCCTGCCTTGCTTCGCTCGGCACTTTTTCGTCTGCGTCATC
>CALAXC010000055.1 GCA_937894775.1 uncultured Clostridia bacterium | reverse complement strand
CTTATTCGGGCGATATTTTTCCCTTTATGCACAATTTTATTCACGCGCTCACCGAGCACGGATACCAGAAGCGCACCGTGGGTATAATAGAAAACGGAAGCTGGGCACCGACGGCGGCAAAGAAGATGAAGGCTATGCTCGGAGAATGCAAGGATATTGCCTTCACCGACACGACCGTCACGATCCGCTCGGCAATGACCGACGCGAACCGTGAGGAGATCAAAAAGCTTGCCCGCGAGCTCGCGGAAGTTTCCGAAAACGATGAAAAGGAAGAGAAGAGCGTGAAATACGTATGTGAGATCTGCGGCTACGAGTACGACGAAGCCGTAGGCGATCCCGATAACGGCATCCCCGCGGGAACTAAATTCGAAGACCTCCCCGAGGACTTTACCTGCCCCCTCTGCGGAGTTGGTAAGGAGAATTTCAAGAAGGAAGAGTGATCATAAGCGACAGCTCCACCGTTATGCGAACGGAGCTGTCGCTTTTCTTAATACTATCTTAATACCGGTTGCTTTAATTCTAATATACCCTTAAAAGCTCTTAATGTATAATATAAATTGAAAAGGGAGGGATGTTGGATGCTTAAGGCGTTTGGATATGTTTTATTGACTTGTGCTTCGATCGCCATTATCGTAATGGGATACCTGTTTATGGCAAAGATAGACCGTTTTATTGAGGAGAATCGAGAGGCACGGAAAGAAGAGGAGACAGATGAGGTACAGGAAGATAACGAAGGATAATATACACGACCATATACTCGTTTGCCTGTCGTCGTCGCCGTCTAACGCAAAGATCATAGGAACGGCTGCTATGATGGCAAAGGCTTTCAGAGCGGAATTTACTGCGCTGTATGTTGAAACGCCGGAAGAAGAGCTGATGGTTGAAGCGGATAAGCGGAGGCTTGCGGAAAATATCGAATACGCCAAGGAATGCGGGGCAGTTGTGACAACGGTCTGCGGAGACGATATTGCCTTGCAAATTACAGAGTTTGCAAGGATATCGGGAGTGACCAAGGTGGTTTTGGGCAGGAGCACGGTATCTCGCGGAGGATTGATAAAAAAGCAGTCTTTGACCGAAAAGATCATTCGGCTTGCGCCCGAGTTGGATATACATATTATTCCGGACAGCAGTATCGAAGGAAAGCGAAGGAAGAAGCATATTTTCAGCCGAAAGAGCCTGATTAGCTTGATAAAAGAGCTTGCGATCAGTGCTTTGATACTTGGTGCGGCATCGGCAATAGGATTTGGATTTCATTATCTTGGATTTACCGAGGCTAACGTTGTAACAATATATATTCTGGCTGTTCTCGTGACGTCCGTGTTGATCGACAGCAAGATCTGCTGGGCGCTGACTTCCGCAGCGGGTGTATTGCTCTTCAACTTCTTTTTTACACAGCCGAAATTTACTTTTCTTGCTTATGACAAGGGTTATCCGCTTACGTTCATCGTTATGCTTATGGCATCGCTTATAACCGGAAGCATAGCCGCACGAATGAAAAAGCAGGCAAAGCTTTCAGCACAGGTAGCGTACAGAACGCAGATATTGCTTGATACCGATCAAATGCTTGCAAAGTCAAAGAATGCCGACGAGATACTTGTTGTCGCATCAAAGCAGGTGAGGAAACTTACTTCCCGAGGGGTCATTCTTTACCCGACGTGGAACGGCACTTTCGGAGAAGCTCTGATCTTCGGAGACGAGGAGGAGCGTATTGAGGAATATATTAATGATGACGAAAGGGCTGCCGCTTTCAGAGCTTATGAAAATAATATTCAAACGGGTGCGCCGGGATCGCTCTACAGTGCGGAGTGCATGTATTTCCCCATTGGAATAAAAGATGAGGTCTACGGCGTTATCGGCGTTGTTCCCGGAAAAAAAGCCGACCCGTTTGAGCAGAGTATAATGGTGTCCATTATCGGAGAATGCGCCCTCGCGCTTGAAAACGAGAAAAATATCCGTGAAAAGGAGGAGGCGGCGGTACGGGCAGAAAACGAGCGTTTGCGCGCCGATCTTTTGCGTGCAATATCGCATGATCTGCGCACGCCTTTGACGTCGATCTCTGGAAATGCCGGTAATCTTTTGTCAAATGACAGCTTTTTTGATGAAGCAACAAGAAGACAGATATATTCGGATATTTTCGATGATTCGGTCTGGCTGATCTCGCTTGTTGAGAATCTTCTGTCAATTACCCGTATGGGTGAGGGAAGAGCGAAGATCAACAAGACAGCGGAACTTATGTCCGATGTTATAGATGAAGCGCTGAAGCACGTCAATAAAAGAAAAACCGAGCATAGAATAAAGGTTTCGCTTGAAAATGAGCTGATGCTTGCCAATATGGATGCAAGGCTGATTGTTCAGGTGATCGTCAATCTTGTGGACAATGCGATCAAATATACCGACTGCGGCTCAACCATAGAAATATCCGCAAAGCAAGATAACGGTAAAGTTCTCGTATCTGTCAGCGACAACGGATATGGTATACCCGATAAAATGAAGGAACAAATTTTTGATTTGTTTTATGTAGGTGATAACAACAGATCGGACAGCAGACGAAGCCTCGGACTCGGACTTGCGCTATGCCGTTCCATAGTAGAGGCGCACGGCGGAAGAATATGGGTCGAAGATAATTATCCGAGAGGCGCGTCTTTCTGCTTTACTTTACAGACAAAGGAGATAGAGATCAATGAATAAACCGCTCATACTTGTCGTTGAGGATGATCCTCCCGTCAGAAATCTGATAACAACAACGCTTAAAGCTCACGGTTACAGATATATCACAGCACATAACGGCAATGATGCGCTTCTTGAGGCGTCGACACATAATCCCGATATACTCCTGCTTGATCTCGGTCTTTACGATATTGACGGTATGGAGGTCATCGGTAAAGTCAGAGGCTGGTCGGAAATGCCGATAATTGTTATCAGCGCACGAAGTGAGGACAGGGATAAGATCGATGCTCTTGATGCGGGCGCCGATGATTATCTTACAAAGCCGTTTTCGGTAGAAGAGCTGCTTGCGAGGATCAGGGTAAGCCAAAGAAGACTGAATTCGAGCGGAAATCAATCCTCGGGAACAGTTTTTGTGAATGGTGAGCTTAAGATCGATTATGCCGCCGGTTGCGCTTACATACGCGGAGAGGAAATGCATCTGACACCGATAGAATATAAGCTCTTGTGCCTTTTGTCGAAGAATATCGGCAAGGTACTGACACATACTTATATTACGCAAAAGATATGGGGGAGCACTTGGGAGAAGGACGTCGCATCATTGCGCGTATTTATGGCTACTCTTCGGAAAAAGCTTGAGAGAGCCGAGGGGTCGACACAGTTCATACAAACACATATCGGTATTGGATATAGGATGATAAAGGTGGAATAAATGAAAGATTATTCTGTAATAACAGATTATATCAAGGATCTGGCAGATCTTTCCGACAGAAATAACGGGATCAAGCCCGAAATGTACGAAGCTTATGACGTTAAGCGAGGACTGCGTGATATAAACGGCAACGGTGTTGTTGCCGGGCTTACCGAGGTCTCCCGTATCAAAGCGAAGGAGAAGGACGCAGACGGAAATGAGATCCCCTGCCGCGGAGAACTTTATTACCGAGGCATCGATCTCAAGGACATTGTATCCGGATTCCTTGATGAGGGCCGCATGGGATTTGAGGAGACGGTATTTTTGCTTCTGACATCAAAGCTACCAAACCGCAAGGAACTTGCGGATTTTAATGCGCAGCTTTCCGCATACCGTGATCTGCCGAAATTCTTCGTATCCGATATGATCCTTAAGGCTCCCGGCAAGGATATGATGAATATGCTTTCGCGCAGCGTGTTGGCACTTTATGCCTACGATGAAAATCCCGATGATATTTCAACGCCAAACGTGCTCAGGCAGTGTTTGCAGCTCATAGCCGAATTTCCGTTGCTTGCTGTCTATGGGTATCATTCCTTTATGCACTACCATAACGGAAGCAGTCTCTTTATCCACTATCCGAAAAAGGAGCTTTCAACTGCAGAAAACCTGCTCTATATCCTCCGTGAGGACGGTGAATACACTCCGCTTGAAGCCAAGCTTCTTGATCTTGCGCTCGTTTTGCACGCCGAGCACGGCGGAGGAAACAATTCGACCTTTACAACGCATGTTGTGACTTCCTCGGGTACGGATACATATTCAGCAATATCTGCGGCGCTCGGTTCGCTCAAAGGTCCCCGCCACGGAGGCGCGAATATCAAGGTCGTTCAGATGTTTGACGATATCAAGGCAAACGTCGATTACCGTGACGAGGGCGCGCTGAAGGATCATCTTGTAAAGCTTCTTGACAAGCAGGCATTTGACCGCTCGGGACTGATCTACGGTATGGGACATGCCGTATATTCACTTTCCGACCCGAGAGCCGAGATACTTCATAAATATGCGCAAAAGCTCTCGGCTGAGAAGGGGCTGGAGGAGGATTTCGCTCTTTACGAGACAGTTGCCCGCCTCGCTCCGGAGATCATAGCCGAAAAGCGACGGATGTATAAGGGTGTCAGCGCGAACGTGGACTTTTATTCGGGAATGGTATACAGAATGCTCGGTCTGCCCGAGGAGTTGTTTACCCCGATCTTTGCCATCTCAAGGATAGCGGGCTGGAGCGCACACCGCCTCGAGGAGATACAGAACGCGGGCAAGATCATCCGACCTGCATATACGAACGTCAAGAAAGAGATAGGGTATCTCCCTATAGGAGAAAGGTAAAAATCACGACGATCGGTGTTCCCCGCTTTGCGGAGTTGGTAAGGAGAATTTTAAGGCAGAATAAAAAAGAGTTATGAGTTTAGAGTTATGCTTTGCCAGCAAGTTCATAACTGCCCGCAGGGCATCATAACTCTAAACTCTAAACTGAAAAATCACCCCGACAGATTTGCCGTCTGTCGGGGGCTTTGTTTAATATTTTGTAATGAATTGTACCGTAATACCGAAATTTATCGGTTATACGCGATATTTACAACCTTTTTGTTCTGTCTGACGGCTTTTCTATAAAACTTCTGCGCTCCGCCGAATGATCGGTTAACGTATGATATAACGTATTCTGATCTGTCGAGCATCCACTTATTTCTGTAATCAATTGCTGCCTTCGGGTGGCATAATTCAATTCCCTCGGGGAGAAGAGTATTCTCGCCGAGGATTTTTTCTTTTGGAAAGTAAGCTAAAACTACTGTATAGTGGACCTGTGGGTGAATGTCTTGTAATTCTTTAAGTACGGATTTCACCATCGAATCAAATTTTCCGTGATTCCCAACAAGAAACTCGTGCACTTGATGTTGCTCGATCAGTTCAGTGATCGTTTCCTTTAGTATCCCTCTTATATCCGGTGGTGCATCGCTGTGTCCAAAAAAGGTGCAATTTTTCATAATTATTATCCTTATTGCAAAATTGACCAATATCACGGTCAATATTTGACTTAATTATATCATAAAATAATAGAAATTGCAACCAATATTGGTCAAAAAGAGGGGATAATATTTTGGAACAGAAAATCAGACGTGATTTGAATATGGGTGCTAACCTTAGACGCTTGCGCGATCGGGCAAATATTTCGCAAGAAAAATTATGTGCAGAATTGCAACGCAGAGGTTGCGATATAGGTAGAACAACTTATGCGAAATATGAATCCGGTGAATTAAATATTAAGGTAAGCGTTATTATTGCGCTGAAGAAGATTTATGGCTGTGAATACGACGAGTTCTTTGAAGGACTTGACATTTCGGATGAATAAAGGTGACAAAAGCGCACCGTCCCGCTCGGGACGGTGCGCTTTTGTCCAAACAGTCGGCGGGACGCCGCCTGCTTGGAGCACAGGGGGATATTTCGCCCTCTGCGGAGGGCGACTTAAGAAACTTTTCGGGAAAAGTTTCTTGCATCTTCAAAAGCTTTTATTTTCTGACCCACATGAAGAAAATTGAACTCATGCTCAGGATATTTCTTTTCAAGATAGGAAATTCTGTTTGCTTTCCCACCACCCGAAGAAATTTCAGGATAAAACTTATACCCGTGAAACGAGTGTATATCAACATATTCTCCAATAGGATATTTAAAATCTAAAAGTTATGATGATAGAGTTATAGAACTTTCTAATTTTCAAAATAGTTTGCTTATGTTAAAAAATAAAATTGAGTTTACCTATGAACCTATAAATAACATCTTTTCAGAGATTTCTAAAATTATTTATGAAGATAAAGAAAATATTTTTAAAGAGATAACAAAAAAAGAAGGCGAGATATATAAAACTATAAACGTTGGTGAAAAAATATTTGAGATCAAATACGGATATTACGAAGAATGTGACAGAAACAATCCTGTTGTAGAACCGATGCCGATTTATCCCGACTTTATCAAAAATCCCGTTTATACAGACGGCGGACTTCCTTTTGTAACAAAGATGCAGGACGCCTGTCAGCATTATATAGG
>CALAXC010000054.1 GCA_937894775.1 uncultured Clostridia bacterium | reverse complement strand
GGCACAGACAATCAGCAAGACACGTTACTTCCGAGAATGTATCTCTATTATTCCACCTCTGTGGATAACGAGCCGATTTACGATATCACAATCGACAGCGACCCTATCAAGAATGGTTGGCTGACCGCAAGCTCGGCGAACGTGAAAGATCCTTTCGCAGATATTTCTGCGCAGGCAATGAAGCATAAAGAGCTTTCCTATAAGGATTACGATGAAAACGGTGATTCCAAGAACACCGCTTACGGCTACGAACTGTACGGCTGGACCAAACAACTTAGCGAATACTTTGATCCGGCGGAGGAAGAGCTGACTCCCTTCTATATTCACACCAAGCACTATACCGCAGAAAGCCTTGAAGCATTAAAGCCCTATATTAGTGAAGTTTTTGTTTCCGAGGGTGCTACAAGACACGCGGCCCTTGCCGATATGGTAAAGTATGGTGTAGATGGTTTTGTGGACCGCGATCTGAACCAATCTGCCGGTGGAAACTTCGTGTATCTGGGTTATAAGCGTACAGAAAAGGCAGAGGATGCGCTGACCGACTTGGTTGTGTTTGAAGGCAAGGACCCCGAAGAAAGCAAACGACTGGACATTGACGGAAAAACTGTAAAATATACGTTAGCATCCAACGTTGACTTGAATAGTAATGCGGGTGGTAAATGGCTGTATCTCTACTTTTCCGATTCGGCAAACACGGGAAATCCTCTCAAAGGCTTGCGTGTTGAGGAAAAAATTGTTTCTTACCTCAAGTGCGGCGTAGAAGAAGTCACCGTGAAGCGCGCCGAAGACAAAGTGATTACCAATGAGAACATCGATCTGAACAAGAGCGCGGGCGGCGACTATCTCTATTTGATTATGAACCGTGAAACCACAGCCGGTCATGACTATTCAATACTGAAAAAGACGACGGACGTGCCTGCTACCTGTGGCGAAGACGGTGCTCTTACAGGGTACTATGAATGTAGCTTGTGCGGTGCTGACGGCGAAGTTGTGGAAAAGGTTTATCCGGCTACCGGTAAGCACAAAGATGCAGATGGCGACGGTGACCACAAGTGTGATGTATGTGGTGCAAAAAATATCACTGCTCACGTGGAAGGAGAGGTTCAAAAAGAGGACGAGGAAGCTCCTACCTGTGTGGAAAAAGGATCTTATCATTTAGTGATTTATTGTGTAGAGTGCGAAGACGAATTGCGAAATACCGTACTATATACCGATATTAACCCCGATAATCATAAGGACGGCAAGGATGCCGATCACAACTGCGACTACTGTGGACTGAAAATTGAAGATCATACTCCGGGAAAACCAGTGGAGGAAAAACGTATTGAGCCCACTGAGGATACCGACGGCTCCTACAAAAAGGTTGTCTATTGCAAGGAGTGTAAGGAGAAGCTCAGCGAGGAAACCGTGATCCTCCCGGCTCTGAATAAGGCAGACCCTCATGACGATGAATTGGTTGCCTCCCTATTTGGAGATGGTTCGATTGTAATTATTTGTTCTATCGCAGGTATTGCTATTTTAGCAGCCATCATTATTTACATACAAAAAAAGAAAAAAGGAAATAAAGGAGAAAATGAGAATGAGTAAAGTATTTAGACGGCTTTTAGCATTTGTCTTAATTGTAAGTCTTGTTTTAACGTCAAATATTTCAGTGTTCGCGGCAGCAGAAGAGGAATACCTGTCTGAGCTTCGACTGGTTTATGCCGAGGATTACAGCGAAGCAAAAGAAATTCTGAAAGACACCGAATTTAAGGATTATGTGGTTCTGAATGAAAACCTGAATGAAAATACCGATGAGATCGGTGTTTGGCTTGCATATAAGACCACGACCAATATTGAAGAGGCCATTACGGATCTTTCCGTGATGCAAATGCAGGGCGGCTATAGCGAAGGCAACTATCAGGAAATGCTCAAAGAGAGCTACGACGAATATCTTTCCATGGGCAATATTTACCTGCAGGCAATCGATTATTTCCTTGAGGCGTACGATTCCGGCGACTATTTGGCAGAGGTTGCCTACCGCCAGCTCAATTTCTACACCGTAGAAACCGTAGGCAAGACCGCTCAGAAACCCCACCCCTTCGAGGGAGAACTTCTCGGTGATATTTTTTATGAAGGCATTGACGTGAAAGATCTTGCTACCTTGTTTATGCAGGGCAACGTCTATGCGCTGCAAAACATCCGTTCCCTTTTGGCAATGGGTGTTTCCTACAACGAGGACGGCTTGACCTACGTAGAAAAGGTTGCGGAAGCAGCTGCAGAAATGAATGCAGATCCCACGGCGTTCGACAACGAAGATCTTGATGATCTGCTTCCTAACATCTCTGCCGTTCTGACTTCTCTTCGCGAGCAGTTCAAGCGCCTTGAAACCGTAGAGAAAGAGTTTAACTGGGAAGACGACAAGTTCACTGATGAAGAGATCGAATTTGCAGAGATCGCCTTGATCGCTACTCTGATGAGAGACGCCGAGTATTTGGACGGCAAGAGCCTGTACGACTTCTGTAAGGAGTATAAGAGCAGTGTGTCGGATTCTAAACTTTATCCCCTCGCTGTGGCGCTGAACCCCGGTCAGGCGGCTCTGACCAAGGTGTTCCACTTTTACGACGTGATCCGTTACAGCATCAGTGAGATGTCTCCTGACGTCATCGAAGAAAAACTGTCTGAAGAGGAAGAGATCTATGCCGAGGAACCCTTTAACCTGTATGCAGGTGTGGATCGCAGTATCTTTGACGGCAGCTTTGCGCTGACTACCGCTGCCTCCCGCGCTAACGAAATGAACGAATACAGTTTGGAAGAAATTCTCTTTGGCGATGCTGCCACAACCCATACAACGGTTGCCGTCAGTGCCGGTGCTATTGGTCTCGGTATCACGGTGTACGCCCTGTGCCGTACCATCTATTACAAAACGCATATGGTAAATGCAGCGGATGCGGCAGGTGGATCGGCGAATCTGGCAATGGTAGATGCGCTCAAAAAAGCTGCTGAGAGTGTTGATAATCTTGCCACTCAGGTCGTAGGTCAAAGCGATGTGACCTACGGGCAGTTGGTGGACAACATGATCAACAATAACCTGGACAGTATCAATAGCGCTTTGGAAAGTACGATCGAAAATTTTAGTGTGAATAATTACACCACTTTGTCGGAAAAGCTGGATATGCTGAATCAATGGGCAGACACTGCGGATGATATTCTGGCAACAGATCTGGATACTTTGGACGACATTGCTCTTGCGGCGAAAGAAGCCAATAAAAACGCCTTTACTTACGATTTCAACGACAGCTACTCCTACTCCAAGGTGCTTTACGGCGGCGGCACCACCCTCACGACGATCCTGTATCTCGCCGGTGGTGCGATGATGCTCTATTCCGCGATCACCATGGGTATTACCGTCTACAACTACTACCATCCCGATTACGACGACATCCCCACCGCGATGGTAGATATGATCGAGACCGTGGACGGCGACCGCTTTATCAAGTACGATGCCGTTCTGGAAGCGGAAGCGCAGAAGGAAGGCGAGAAGAAAGGCTCCTATATCCCCGGAGATCTCAACGCCTTCGCGGCTCAGCGCTGGAATGCTCTTTACTACACCAAGAGCTACGAAGCAGGCAAGCCCCTCTTGGCAGACGAATTTTCCGTAAGCAACAGCAACAATAAGCCCAGGTCCAATTACGCTCCCGTTCACCGCTTCGGTGAAGTTGTTTGCTACGATTTGAACAAGTATAACTTCGATAAAGATGCCGATAGCATTTATCTTTCCGTTAAGCAGTCGAAGAACCAAAAAGCCGCCGTTGCCGATGTTCCCCAGGTAGTTGGTTCTATCTTTGCAAACGGTATGTGGCTGTTGATCGGTGCAACTGGCGCACTCTTTGGTGTTGGTGGTACACTTGGAACACAGGCACTTCTTAAGAAAAAACGTACTTCCAAAGAAGAATCTT
>CALAXC010000053.1 GCA_937894775.1 uncultured Clostridia bacterium | reverse complement strand
GAAATTGAAAGAGAATAGTTATATTTTTTTAACTCATCCACCAAAATATTAACATATACTTATTCCATTTGCAAGTTTTTTTTGTTGTTTTCGTAACTTCTTTCGCATTCATTATGTTTCACCTCGCAAAACAATTTTGAGGAATAAATCCACTCAAACGGTACACTATAATTATACCGTTTACTCGTCCGAAACGCAAGTGTATTAGAATATTACTGATATGAAACATCGGGAGGTGTGCAGTGATGTTCGACTTTGGTATGCGTTTACAACAGCTACGAATGGGCAGGAACTTATCGCAAGCTGCCTTGGGCAAGAAATTGAACCGAAGCAAGTCTGTGATTTGCGCTTATGAAAACAATTTGCGAATTCCACCCTTGGAGGTGCTGACTGATATAGCCGTCTTCTTCAATGTGTCGCTCGATTACCTTGTCGGTATAGACAAGGAGGAAATGATTTCGATTGAAGGTTTAACGGACGAGCAGAAAGAAATATTTGAGAAATTCGAGGACTGCTGGGGGGAGTATGCAAGCTGCGCGGAGGAAGCGATATTTGAATATGCTTTTAAACTCGGTATGCAAATTGCTATTGAAACATTAACTGAATAACACAAGGTCGCTACCCTTCGGGGTAGCGATATTTTTATAAATTCGCAAGAATTTGCGAAAGTATGCTATAAATATTTCCAAGTCTATTGAAAAAGTGAGAAATATATGCTATACTATAATTATAAGATTATAAATGCGAGGTTATTATGGCAAAGCAAATTCGTTACAACAAACTCTGGAAGCTCCTTGTTGACAAAAAAATGAGCAAATGTGATTTGAGAAAAGCAATTGGCGTAGCCCCAAACACGTTAACCAAGTTGCGCCGCGATGAAGAAGTATCGATGACAATACTCATTCGCATATGTGAACATCTTGATTGCGATATCGGGGATATTGTATCATTGGAGAATGTGGATGAGTTGGCAACAGGAACAAAATAATAAACTTCATCTATCGGACTGTTGAACTCTTCGAAAGGAAATGCAGCAATGAGTAAATCAAAAAAGCTTCGTACCTTAATCAAACAAGCGAAAATGGGCAAGCCCTACGCTATGTATCAGCTCGGCATCTGCTATCAGCTTGGTCGTGGGCGTACACAAGATTTGAATGAAGCGGCTAATTGGATCTCTTGTGCCGCCGAAGCGGGATATGCTCCGGCAATTGAATGGATGAAGGATTACTACTTTGACGATGACGCCTGTGTGCAGGCTGAAATATAAATGGGGGTAAATCGCAATGGCTGACAAGAAATACAGCTTTATTTTAGAAAAGGTTGGCAACCAACCCTTAATGACAACAAAAATATTATGTGAAACGTTGGGGCTTGGGCTTGCCAAGACAAAAGGCATGGTTGACAAAGCACCGACAACGATAGCTACGGATATTGACGGAACAAAAGCACTTGAACTCAAGAAACAACTTGAGGCCATTGGCAACACCGTGTCTGTTCCCGGCTTGCAGATTGATGATGATCCTGCAATTTCCGTAACGGTACACTCCTCAAGTAATGATACAATGTCTGTGGACGAGGCGTTTGATGCGATATTCGGTAGAGGAGCGGCACAAATGGCGACACCCCCGGTTGCCGCAAAAGTCGCTAAAAAAGCTAAATCTAATGAAATTGCACCCACAGCAACAGAAAAGAAAATCGATGTTGCCGCGGCGAATGATGCTTTCGATGCATTGTTCGGCAAATAAGAGAGACGAAAAGGAGCAACTATGAACGGTGAAGTGATATTATCTATATGCGCGATACTGACACTGCTGATCTTTGCGGTTGGGGTTGTGCTTGTCATACTGAACAGAAAGGATCTGAAGCGTGTAGTTCGTGTGCTTGGCGTATGTGTCTTCTTGATGCTGATGTCCGCCATTTATCCGAGCTTTGCTAAAGAAGCCTATGCAATCGGACTTACTCTGTTTGAGAGTATGTGCGCCATGCTTTTGAATGCAAATCTCGGTGACCTACTTGAGAATTTCAATAGCTTTAATGTAGCATATATCGGTATATATAAAACGGTGCTTCTCGTGCTCTTGATTATTGCACCTCTTTTCACGGTTGGTATTACTTTGTCCTTCTTCTCCGAAAAATTTGTACGTCTTATCTACCGAATCCGCTCGGAGTTTCGTGATACATATTTGTTCTCCGCAATCAATGAACGTACGCTTTGCATCGCCGAGGACGTTGCCGAAACAGACAGAAAGATAGTCATCGCTTTTGCTCTGCGAATTTCTGAGGATGATATTGATGCGGAATCGCTTGCTCGTATCAAGAAGATAGGCGCTTATTTAATAAACGATGATATAACGCAGATCAAGCACAGCCTGCGCCGTACGCGCAATTATTATCTGCTTGACACAAACGATAGTGAAAACCTCGAAGCCGGACTTCGCATTTATCAGCGATACAACAAAGAGCGAACCGACAAGGTCAATATGTGGCTCTACACCAAGAACGAGATCTCCGAGGTTATCTTCGACCATCTGTACGAAACTTTCAACGTGAGGCTTATCAACGAGGAAGGGCTGATTGCAAGAGCTCTTGCCACCGATTATCCTCTCTACGATGCGGTGAAGGACGGAAAACTCTCGATCCTCCTTGTTGGTGGTGGTAATATCGGTCTTGAAATTCTCCGCACGCTGACGATGTGCTCCTGCCTCGGTGACGATGTGCGAGTGGATATCAATGTCATCGATCTTAACGGTGAAAAAGCAAAGGATATCTTTGAAAAGACCTCACCCGCCCTTGCGGAGAAGTGGAATATCAAGTTTCACAGCGCCGACATCAAGACTTCGAATTTCACCGAGGTACTGAACGGTATCGAACCTACATATATCGTTGTTTCTCTCGGCAGCGAAACGCTGAATATGGAAACGGCACTTTATATTCGTCGAAAATACGGCATTGATGGTGGTCTCCCCCTCATTCACGCCCTTGTGGATCATAAGAGCATCGACGAGCAAATTACACCGAACCTTTGCGTTTCGGATTGGAAATATAACCCCGAGAATCGCAAATTTGAAAGCACGCCGATCTGTTCCTTTGAAATCAAGACCTTCGGCAGCTACGAGGATACCTACAAGGGACTGCGTATCGGTGCATCCTACCGAGATTGTCTCGCTGTTGCGGTGAACGCCGCCAACCGTGGCATTACGGCGGTAGATAGCGTGAATAATGCCGAAGCACTTACCGACCTATACAATCAGGTTTGCTTCTACAAGGATTATTCCGACGCATTTGCGGTATCGATCCCGTATAAGCTGTGGCTCCTTGACTTAGAGCTTGTAGAGGATGGAAAGGGCGATGTTTCAGCTTTGGAAAGTGCTCTTGAAATATGCGCAGACAACCTCCGCAAGCACGAAAACAAACGCTACGAAGCTTTTATGCGTGGCAGGGGCTGGGCGCAGATGATGACTGATGAGGTCGTGGACGGCAGAATGAGCAACAAGCTTCAGAAGAAGCACGCAAGGCTCGATACACAGTACACCGAGGTGCTGGAGAAGATGACAGGACGGGATTTTGCGAAAGAGGACGTTCGCTCTATTACGAACCTGCCTACCGTCATTCGTCTTGCCAATGCGCTGTACGGTAAAAATTACTCGGTAAGAAAAAAGGAGATGTGAACGTGAGACGCTTGGATAAGGATGAAATTCTTGCCCTTGAAAAGTTTTTGGTCGAGGATAGCGATGCGGTCGTCGGTATAGAGATCCACAAGGGCCTATCGGCAAGCTCCAGCGGGTCTTCCGAGCCTAAGGAGATTATAAAATATGCGATTGCGGATTTGGCGGGCGGAGATCTGATCACGCTTGATGAGTGCAGAACCCTATGCGCCGTGGTGGGCAATCAGCTTTACTATAGGGATGAATATGGCAATGCAAGGGCGTTGGGATCGGAAACAAACTTCCAATACTTCTCCACATCTGACAGATCATATTATGCAGAGTTGGTTAAGGTCTTGTACACCAATTCGACAAATAAACTGCCGGATGCAGAAATCCTCTCCCTTAAAACCATTCTTGTTAAAGACAATAAACAGGTTGTTGGGGTGAGGATTGCTCGCGGATATATGGGAGTTGGCGGCTCCAACCGTTCCGGATTTCAGGAGACACATTGCTATGAATATACCATCGCGCAGCTTGCCGGAATGGAGCCATTTGGGGTAATGAATTCACAAGTCTGCGCTTTGGTGAATGATATGTTGTATTTACGATACAAAGACGATGATGGTATGAAGGTGTACACAATCGATTACTCGGGACGTACTATGACCGGAGACAGTGTAGCATATGACACCGTTACTGCCGTGAGGATAAGCTTGCTTTTAAAGGAAGATTGAAACAAGGAGAAGCCTATGAAACCGGAAATTGCTTTGAAAATTGATTACGATAGATTCAAAGAGTACACGCGAGAGCAGATCGAAACGATTCGTGATGAGTGGATCGCCGCTTACCGTGAAATTGCGGAAAGCGATTCCTCTAAAAAGGAGTTATGCGATTCTCTAACAGACCGTATCAGCCGTGCTGCTGAGTTGTTCATCCGCCGTCATATAGAGCCTGCAAAATCCGACGCAATAAGTCACGATGACTATTATTACGAGTGGCTCGACGAGGTGAAGAAGGAGGAAGACGGCAGTCTTGACGGGAACTTTCCGCTGGGAAACGAAGCGGATATGGTATTTGCTTCGCCGTATTTTACGATCAAAGAGCTTGCAATGATTCAAACGGGGTGTTCCGATCGCATCTCCCCTGACGGTATTCCCGAATACATGGGCGTACGTGACGGCTTTCTCAAGGAAACGGCGGGCTTGACCACGGAAGCCCGTGAGGCTTACGTTTCTTATAACCGATTCAGAGACCCCGAGGATGAAGCCGTAAATGATCGATGGAAGTACATCGACGCTTGTAACTTCTTGGAGGGCGAATACGAAAAGCTGCTTGAGTATTGTGAAGAAGCCGATCAATGGGAAAAAGATTTAAATTCTATCGTCTGGGAGCGTTGCCGCACGTATTGCTTGATTCGCAAATGGACAGAGACCGCAAGGAATCCGGAGTTTGCTTTATTGTATCGGCAGAAAATGATGGAATGCTATCAGAATGCTCTTGAAAGAAACTATAAAAAGATCAAGGAGTACAAGGAACGAGGCGTGGTCGATTTTTCCGAAACCGATACGTGGGTGCTTACTCTTGATAAAAACGGAAATCCCACAAAAACGGCTGTGATCGGCGTAGATGAATACGGAAAACCCATTTTCGCCGATGATAGTACGGATATACCCTTTGTTGGTCGGAGAAGGTCGAACATAAAGGATTGCTGCCGCGATCTTGGTGATCTGGCACCGTATAATGACAATTTATATGAGCTTTTGGCAAAGGCACACAAATTAAAGGAACAAGGTCCTCTTGGCGCCGAGCCCTATCCCACACCGAATTATGATCTTGACGGTTTGTCCGGAGGACGGCTTGACGCGGCGGCGTGGCAGAACTATGCGATTGAGCACGGAATGGTTCGCCATGTGGATTACGATGCTTCGCTTAACAAATTGATCGAAGAGCTGCAAGAGCTTATTGAATTATACGAAAAAGCATTGAGCATCGTCTGACAGATCATAAAAAGGAGGCGTCGAAAATGAAATTAAAGTGTCCCTATTGCGGCTCACACCGCATCGGGGCGGTTGGCGGCGATAATGGAAATCCATTTGACCGACGCCCCGAAAAAAACGTCTGCCTTGATTGCGGCAGAACCGTTAGTGCGGGAGTGGGAGTCGAAGATCTGCTCAAACACATAGATTTATCAAACGGGAGAAGAATTATGGATAAACCTTGTATAACGATCATTCGTATGTACGAAACCTTCGGCGGCTCGGGCAAATCCGCCTACCGCACCGATATCAGAAAAGGCAAAATTCCTTATGCCGAGATGGAAAAGCTGTATGCACAAGCTCCCTCGGACAGTAGCTTTGAGATCGTTGACGTAACCGATGACACGGTTTCCTTCGTTGTTGACGGCTCTTATCTTGACAGCGGAAAGGACGAAATTCATACTTTGCCCCTCCGAGGTGGCGTTGCCATCTTCAAGATAGTCGAAGAACGCAGAGGTGAAATTGAGGGAGATTCCTTTACCTATGAGGTCAGCAATATTATGAAGGTATGCACCTCAAAACGAATATTGAACGTGTACGCCAAGGTTACAAAGCAAACCGAAAACGGTGAGAAAAGCGAGCTGACGTATAAAATGCTTCCGTATGCTCCCGGTGGATATGATCTTGGAAACGAGTATCCTTTCTCCAAAAACGTATATACCGGTCCCGACACGGGATACTCCTTCAGATGGTTATACGTTGACGATGATATGCGTATTCGCTATCTTGATGAGGACTATCGTCCTGCCATAACTGCCGAAAAAGGACTCGGGTTTGTTCGTAAGTTCGGAAATGAAACCATCACGATCAACGTCATGGAAGAGCCTTGGTCACCGGTTCTTGGTGATTTTATTTAAGGAGGGTTTTGTAATGGATATTATCCCGGCAATCAGAGAGCTCTGCAAAGGTGATAAGGGCTTTGAAAATATGTTTGACAAGGCAAAAAGCGGCGGTAAGCTCGGTACGCTGACAAACGGAAGCCGTGATGCCGAGCTGTTTGAGGCACTGCTCTACGGCAAGGCAAGAAGTGCGCTCATTGAAATGATCAATGATGCGTACAACTTCAAAGAATATGCAGTCAAGGCGCACGGACTTCTTATGAAGGACGGGTTCGGCGCAATGGATGCCAAGAGAGCTCTTGAAATATTCTTTACTGCGTTCGGATTCCCCGGATACAGAGATATGGACGAATCAAGGGTGGCAGAGCTGACCGATGGCGACAGCAGTTTTAGTACCGAGTACAAAGGTGAAGTCTTGAACGGCAAAGAGCACGGCATTGGCGCGAGAACCTGCTACTATAACGGCAAATGGTGCCACTATGACGAGTGCGTGTGGATCGATGGCGTGATGAACGGATATTTAAGTGCCAAAGACCTTGAATTCTCTGCCTTTGAGGTGCAAAAGATCGGATTTGTCATTGACGATCACGAGGTCGGCAAAACCAAGTGCTTCTCGGGCGAAGATGAATATTATGACGATGGACTCAAATTTAACGTTAAATAAAAAAGTGAAATGTCCGAAATGCGGAAGTGAAAACGTTGTTTGCTTGGATGGCGGCGGTGCTATTTCCAAGTACGGTGATAACGTAATGATCGACATAGCACCTGATATGTGGCTGTGTCAAGATTGCAAGGAGAGCTTTCGTATGGAGAATATAGAATAATTCGAAAGCGCGGAACGCAAGAAAAAGGATGGCTGATTATGAAACTGAAAGTTAAAAGATATAGCGATATGGGCGCGCGCAGACCTTCATCGGGAAATTTTGCCGAAGAAGTCGTGATCGATGCCGCCGTGGGCGAATACAGCACGATTGAGCTGTTCGGTATTTTCCACGCCTTTCGCAGCTTTGAGATATTGTCGATCGATGAAAAAGGTATCACGATATCGGCATTTTCCAAAACCGATAGGGGTGAGAAAAAGCACGAGCCGCAGCATTTGAGAATAGGCGGCATCATCGGCTTTGAAGCAAGTCAATACGAAACCAGTGACGACGGTCCCGGTTGGTATGCGACCGATGAGATATACTTTGAGACAGTCGAATAGGGGGTGAAGCATATGGGCAAAGCAATTAAGATCACGGTGAAAAAAGCTCCCGAAGGCTACGACCTCGGAGCAAGTAAGTTCTTCGGAACGCCCACCGTTCCCCTTGCGTGGGATGGAGATTTCTACGAGGATGAGATTTTCTTCTGTCAGATAAGGCTCTCCGATATCGCAGCGCTCGATAAGGAAAATCGGCTTCCCCACACCGGTTATCTGTACGTTTTTCTTAAAACCGAGGAAGGAAAATATCATCTGAAAGCAGACGTGCGTTATCACGATGGGGAGCCCGAGCTGGCAATTGACGATTTCAATACCGCCGTTGAGGGCTACGAACAATATAACGATACATATTTAATGGAGTTTTCCGAGACAGACGAGGACGAGGATTGCACAAGACTTTTAGGTATACCAAGTGATTGGAGTTATGCGTATGAGCCCCCGGAGCTCTTTATGCAATACGATCCCCTTGATAGCCATATAGGATTTCTCGATTCTCTTGAGGAGAAGGTGAAGGCTTTCCTCGATAAAAAAGAGGAGCTCCTCGATGCCAAGACGGGTATCGAGATAACCGTAAAGGAAATTCGCCGCAACCTCTCCGACAAGAGCGAGATAGACGTGCGCGCGCAGGTGTCGCCGCTTCGCAGAAAGGCTCTTACGGGCATAAACTACGACGAGGTCGTCAGCGGTATCACCAA
>CALAXC010000052.1 GCA_937894775.1 uncultured Clostridia bacterium | reverse complement strand
CAAGCCAACAAGAGCAAGCGTAACAACAATACCGATCACCGCACAGATGACATTTGCTTTGCTTTTCTTCATTCGTTTCCTCCTTATTTCTGTTTGAATTGGGATAGGATGGTGATGGGAACCGTAATATCTGTGATCTTTCTATCGAAAAGCTCAAAGGGTATCTTGATCTCGTATTCCACAAGTACACCAAAGGCGTTCTCTGCTGTTGCTACGATCGTTGGTCGTGACATAACGTACTTGCCGTCAACCGCTACGGGTTCTCGGTACTCAAGAGTAATGATGCGCGGAAAGCCGAGCAAGGTATATGCTCCGTCAACAAGATCGTCGCGGTCGATATAATCATCCCACGGCTCTCCCTGCTTCAAGGCATCGTATTTGCTCACAGCATAACGCGTTACATAACTGTCGAGCTTGAGCTGCGTTTCGTTCTGCTGTTCCCTTGCAACGTGATAGATAAAGGCGTACTGCATAGCAACTGCCACAAGCATCATCACAACAAGAATACAAACGCAAGTGAGAACGTAGCTGAATCCCTTTTTGTTTCTCAAAGGTTTTCTCATACGCTCTCACCTCATTTCCAATACATACGGGAAAGCCCCGATTGCGTTACGGAAACATCGAAAGGCAATTCAAAACCACCGAATCCCGGCAAGATCATTTCGGTCGTGAGTGTTACGGAGATAACGTCACCGAGCTGAACCTTACCCGTGGCGTAGTCAAAGTAGGTTGCCGAAAACTCTACCGTTGGGGTAAAACCCGATTCGGCACAGAGTTCTGCAAACCTTGCTTGCACCTCGGGACCAATTCGTCCCGTTACGGTCGCTACCTCCAAAAGCTCGTTACACATATACGTCATATCCTGCTTGAGCGTGACCATTGACCAAATGCTGATAATTAAGACTAAAACAAGAGCGATGACGAGAACCGCCACCGCTACGTCGATATAGCCTTCTGCTTTTTTGTTTTTGAGTGTTTTTAACACGGTTGCACCTCCTTAAAAGAGCGTTCCCATCGAAGTCAAGAGCACCTGTCCGAGCACCGCCACATAGATAAGGATAAAGCAGAAAAGAAGTGCCATTGAGAGCTTACGCACCTTGCGAGGTACTGCGTTTGCCTGCGCCTTAAGCTGCTCTCGCTGATAGTCAGCAAACTTCAGCGCGGTCGTTCCCCAATATACCTCCATATCGTCGCCACGGACAACACCGATCAGACCTCTCGTTACGTCACTCATCATCGTGCTACCCACACGGCTTTCAAGTCTTGTGAGTGCAACTTCCTCGTTACCCGAGCGCATATCCGCAATGGTGATCTCAAGCTCCTCTTTGAGTTCGGGGCAAGTAGTGTCCTTGAAGGCTTCAAGAGCATAGATCGCTCCCTTTTGGTGCTTCATCGTCTTTTCGATAGAGCCGACAAGTCGGGGCAATTCGTACTCGATCTTCTTTCGCTTCGCCGCGATCATCTTGGTTACTTTCTTGGATTCCGAGAAGTACACCACGATAGCAACAAATACGATAAACAGACCGAGGATCTTCACGATGAGAAACGCGGGGATAGCAAGAAGTCCGATGGCAACCGCTTTGACGATAGCAT
>CALAXC010000051.1 GCA_937894775.1 uncultured Clostridia bacterium | reverse complement strand
TGAGGAATCGCGGGATGTGATCATCACCTCCTGCTGCCACTCCATCAATCTGCTCATTCAAAAGAAATTTCCTGCGGAGCTTGAGTATCTTGCCGACGTGATGTCGCCCATGCAGGCTCATTGCTCCGATATCAAAAAGCGCATACCCGGTGCAAAGACGGTGTTTATCGGACCGTGTATTGCCAAGAAGGACGAGGCGGAGGCATACCCCGGAATCGTTGACGCAGTGCTCACCTTTGAGGAGCTTCCAACCTGGCTGAAGGCCGAGGGCATCGAGATCGAGGAGGGGTGCGAGGTGACCCCCGAAAGCCGTGCACGCTTTTTCCCCACCACGGGCGGCGTGTTAAAGACTCTTGCGCAGGACAATCCCGAATACACCTACATGGCGGTAGACGGCGTTGAAAACTGCATTGCCATGCTTTGCGACATCGAAAGCGGAAGAGTGCACAAGTGCTTCATTGAAATGTCGGCCTGCGTTGGCAGCTGTATTGGCGGTCCCGTTATGGAAAAATACCATAGCACCTCGCCGATTAAGGATTACGTAACGGTGGCTGATTATGCGGGTGAGCGTGATTTTGAGGTGGATCAGCCTGCTCCTATGGAGCTGAAGAAGCATTTTTCTATGATCGAGAAAAAGCTACAGGCACCTTCAGAAAATGATATTATGGCGGTTCTTCGTCAGATGGGCAAATTCAAGCCTTCCGATGAGCTGAATTGCGGCTCTTGCGGATATAATTCCTGCCGTGAGAAAGCAATCGCCATTATTCAAGGCAAGGCTGAGATTTCTATGTGTCTGCCGTTCCTTAAGGATAAGGCAGAAAGCTTCTCGGATACCATCGTTAAGAATACTCCCAACGGACTTATTGTTCTTAACGAGAATCTTGAGGTTCAGCAGATCAACAATGCAGCAAGAAAAATTATGAATATCCGTGCGGCATCCGATGTGCTTGGCGAGCCTGTTGTTCGTATTCTCGATCCTACCGTATTCGTGCAGGTCAGAAACAGTGGAAGAACCGTTCGTGATCAGCGTACTTATCTTGCCGAATATAAGAAATATGTGGAACAGACCGTGGTTTACGATTCCGATTCCCGTATGCTGATCGGTATTATGCGTGATATTACTGACGAGGAAGCCGACAGAGAGAAGAAGGCAAGGATCAATAAGCAGACGGTTGAGGTAGCCGATACCGTTGTTGAAAAGCAGATGAGGATCGTTCAGGAGATCGCGTCTTTGCTCGGAGAGACCGCGGCAGAGACCAAGATCGCTCTGACAAAACTAAAGGAGTCTATCGGCGATGAATGATTTGTGTGCAGATATCGGATATAAAAGCATCAATCATGTCGGCGAAGAGCTTTGCGGCGACCACGTAGACGTCGTAGAGGAAAATGAGAATTCTACCGTAATCGTGCTTGCAGACGGTCTCGGATCGGGTGTTAAGGCAAGTATCCTTTCCACTTTGACCTCCAAGATCATCTCAACGATGATGGCGGCAGGGCTTCCTATTGAGGAATGCGTGTCTACGATTGCCGCAACCTTGCCCGTATGCTCGGTGCGAGGCGTGGCGTACTCCACGTTTACGATTATTCATCTTTTGAATAATGAAATAGCCGAGATCATTCAGTACGATAATCCTCACGTAATCGTCATAAGAGATTACGATATTTACGATTATCCCAAGACCGAAATGAACATCGGCGGCAAAAAAATATACAAGTCCACAATTAAACTGCAAGAGGATGACGTGTTTATCGCAATGAGCGACGGATGTCCTCATGCAGGTATGGGCGGTAAATACAACTTCGGTTGGAAG
>CALAXC010000050.1 GCA_937894775.1 uncultured Clostridia bacterium | reverse complement strand
AAACAATACCGATACCGGCGATGGTAACACCGATGATCTGTGCTGCATTCAGCAGATCCTTACCGGGGATCGAACCGCCTGCAAGCATTTGGATGTTGTTGACAGCTGATAAGAAATTCATATACTCACACTCCGTTCTTGAAAATTCAGCATACATTTCTATTATACAATAGTTCTTCGTCTTTTGCAAGCTTTTTTTGAAATTTTTTTTGATTTTGTAATTCTGTAATCAACAATCAAAATTTCTTTGTTCAGAATTTCATCCAGCCGTTTTTTTTCACCGGGCATTGGCAACTTATCACGTGCAAAATCAGCAAAAGTATGACATTGTCCAACATCTATTTTTGAAATATCTGCCAAAATCATTTTTTTCTCTCTCTTTATTATTTAGAATTAATTTGGATATCCAGGACCGTCACCATGATACCAAGCGGGCTACCAGTCCAGATATCCCCTGCGTTCTTAGTTTGGACACAATAATAAATCTATTGTGTCGCTGGAATGTCGCCCCGCCATGATGTGAAAGGCAACGAAACAGATATGTACGTTTTTTGACGCATATCTGAAAAGTGTTTATCACTTTGTCCTTGCAGGTTAGCGAAACTTTTTCCTTGATGTAAAAAGTTATATCCTTTCATCAGGAGCCGACCGACCCGAACAACCCAGACCGCAGAGCGGCATCGCCGCGGGCGCGGCTACCGCAGTAGTCAGCACAACTGGACGCGCAATTCGACGCGGAAGCCGAGAACACCCAACGCGAATACGCAGCACATCAACATGCGTACAACATTTACGGCGACACACCAACATTGTTTTTTCAAACAATGCAAAAAATATAACTATGTTGTTGTAAATGATGATTTAGAGAAAAATAAAGAAAAACAAGACATACAAGATAAGCAAGATATACAAGATAAACAAGAAGAAAATGAGCCCGTGATTATGGTGAATGGCGATGCTTTTTGCGGTAAGGTCATTATTGAAAAATTGTCTGTGGAACTTCCTGTATATGATGAATGGAATTATACCCGCCTAAAATCTGCTCCTTGCCGATACACAGGAAGCGTTGATACAAATGATATTATAATTGCCGCACACAATTATAAAAGCCATTTTGGTTCGCTAAACAAGTTGGTGATTGGCGATGAAGTTGAATTTATTGATGCTTACGGGAAGTCGCATCTATATGAGGTTTGTGAAATTACAACCTTAGACGGAACCGCCGTATCGGATATGCAGTCAGGCGGTTGGGATTTCACATTGTTCACTTGTACCAAAGGCGGCGAACAGCGGGTAACCGTGAGATGTGAAAGGGATCAAACATATTAAAGGAAAGATAAAAAGCAAGGATTCATTGTAAGGGTGGTGACTCGAAAAAGTCATCGCCCTTTTCACATCTCGATTTGAAATTTTAAAAACAATTGGAAATTCTACTCATAATTTCTACAAAAAGTGTGATACTAATATCACATTAAAATTGTAAAAAGAGGAGATTTATATATGAAAGCAACAGGAATTGTGAGAAGAATCGAGGCTCGTGTTATAATAACACAAAAGTTGATTAACGCCTTATAAATACTGGGTTTTGGGCAATTTTTAAAGGAAAATTTTTGACAAAAACAGCATGATACATAACAAAAGCGAGGTGATTTTTCACCTCGCTTTTTAGCCTCCATTATCACAAGAGAACCGTCCCCTTGTGTTCCGAATATAGCTCTGCCAATACCGCACACAAAAAATGCGAAAAGGCACTTATGAAATTAAAAGAAGCCATAAAAGACTTGATATAACGCAAAAAAGCCCCGTTAGGAATGCAGAAAAATCTGCGCTCCCAACGGGGAAAGTGATTGGATTATTTTGCGATTTTTTTCTTTTTATCAATAACGAGCAAAGCAATCATTGAACAGCAACTCAATACTGAGAGAATCATCCACAATCCAAGATTGCTGTTGTCACCGGTCTCAGGATTACCTGTGCTTCCACCACCGGTATTTCCACCTCCAGAATTATTCTGCTGATCAACATACGCAAGAGCATATGTTGAAAATTGGTCGGTTTCACAAGAGATGGTTTGATTTGCTGCATTATAAGTACAAGGAATGACTGTGGCTACTCCATTGTGCACTCTAATCATCTGGTATGTTCTTGTTACGGATGAATTTGAATTGATAAGTGAACTCGGCACTTTCAGCGTAATTGTCACCGCACCATTCGTTTCTGTAATATTTGCAGGACTGTCTGAGCCAATCTGCTTAAGCAAATCTATATCCAAATACATTCCAATCGTAGCATTTCCCTTCTTGGAATCTATCAAATCTTTATCTGTCTGACTCACACTTGCAGAAATGTCCGTTGCTTCCAACCAAACCTTTACTTCTTCTCCATTTTCTAGTCTGGTCTTTTCTGCATCTGTCAATAACTTACTAATCAAATCGTCCGTAAGTTCTGCCAAATCTGCATTGCAGGCATTTTCTTCTGTCTTGTCAACGATTTCCATATTTCCGGGTTTTGCTACTACCGCAAAGGTCAAAGTCGCTCCGTAAGGCGGCAGCTCTACTCCATCACGGGTAGATGCCAATGTGGTATTGCCGTTTTCGTCGATTTCCAGATAGATCACAAAACCGTCACTTACTGTTAGGGTAATATCCATAGTCTCGGGATCAAAGTTCGCCAACATTTCCGTAGGAATAGTTTCTGTATCAAGCAGCGATACCACACCGCTCATACCTTCAGGCGCAGAAACGGTTACATCACCAACAGTCCAGGAGCCGGTACCAAGATCTATATAATAAACATTTTCGCCGGGATTAGAGGACTTTTCTACTACCGCAAAGGTCAAAGTCGCTCCGTAAGGCGGCAATACTTCAACGCCGCCGTCCACATCTGCAAGTCTGGTGTTGCCGTTTTCATCCACATTCAAGCGGAGCGTAACGTCTTCATCCACGATAAGAACGGCATCCATCGTATCCGGATCAAAATTTGTCAAGGGAATGACATCCTCTGTCGTTATCCATACCATCAGTTCGGCACCCGGCTCACGCCCCTCAAGATCGACTTCTACGCCATCAACCGTCCACGGCGCATTGGTAAAATCTATAAAGTAACGGTCTTGTGCCTGTTCCTCATAAGCAATCGCATAATTGGAGAAGCTTGAAGTGGAAAAAGTGATCTCTTGTGTCCCGGGATTGTACTCTGCATCCAGCAGCTCAAAGTCTCCTTCGCCTTTTTCGTGAACGATTTTTACTGTATCTGTGTTGATACCATCTTCGAGCCTCAGAGTGATTTCTGCGGGATTATCCAAATTCTCAACAGGAGTACTCCAAACATCCTCTGCATTTCCTTTATAAAAAACATTGTATAGCGAAATATCCAGATATTCGGAAACGACGTATCCTTCTGCTGCCGCTTCAAAATCACCTTGGTTCGTGATGTTGGCTCCATTCACTTCAAGCACGGCAGAGCCACCATCCAATTCGCCGGCAGCCAGTTCAACGCCGCCTTCCGAAATACTTGCGGCATTAGCCTTAACAATATCTTCTGTTGCCGTAAAGACAACGGAGAAGTGCGTATGCGCATCAGGATACACTGCGAAGCGGAACGTCCTGATGGCTTCGGCGGCGCTAAAGCCGGCGTCTGACAATGGGATCGGATCATCTTCGGTCATTCTGACATGTGTAGCCTGATAACCGTAGTCAGGGTTGAACTCAAAGTTGATATAGAAAACATCCACATTCTCTTCGGTAAATACATCACCGTACACAACAATGCCGCCTTCTTCCGCAATGCTTGTTTTGTTATAGCCGCGCCATTCGAGCAGCTCATTCACAACGCCGTTATATGCAAATTTCCCCTCGCCTTGGTAAGTGTACGTTTTTGACCCTATTTCTATAGATTTGACACTGATAAAACCGTGATCGCTTTGGTGTTCCACCTGAGGCCCGTCCCAAATTACAGGGGCATCGCTGCCGTCTCCACCGCCGCCGGGATTTGTGCCGAATTCGACGGTAATTCCAACAAATTTTGAACCGCTATCGTTTTCAGGTATATTCGCAACAATGATCGTGTAAGTGTATGTGTCCTCGTTAATAACCGGGCCGCTGATCGCACCTGCCTCTCGGATATCTCCGCCATAACTAAGCTGAGCCTGCAGTTCACCTTCCGTCTCCAGAACGATTTTTACGGTTGTTGTTCCCTCCGGGATGGCAAGGCGCGCCTCAGGGAGTTCGGTGGGCAGATATTCAGTGTACGCATCGGTGCTGTCGCCCATATAGACCTGAACTGTGCCAATGGACCCGCTTTCGGAATCTGTAAAGGTGATGATACCGCCGTTCCTCGTCAAAGATGCTCCCTGCTGCGGTACAAAGCTGATTTCTGCGCCGCTCTGGGGCTGACCGGAATCTTCGCCGCCGACTGCGTATACCGGTGCTGCGGAGATGCCCAAGAGCAGAGAAAGCACCATAAGGAAACTAAGTAATCTTGCAATATTTTTTCTTGTTTTCATTTTTGTGTTCCGCCTTTCTTATGCCGTTGCGATACAACATAATTTTATAGCTTAATTTTAAGAAATACGCTAAATAAACACAATACACTTTCCGCAAATGTCATTGACAACTCTGGAAAACGGTGAAAAAATCAGATGAATGTGTTATAATCTTAACATAAGGAGATCTAATAAGGAGGTATTTACTTGAAGAAACCAATTTCACTGATTTCACTTGTTATCAGTCTCACTCTCATTGTGGCATTTACGGCTTTCCCCGTCGAGGCAAAGATTCTTCACCAGTGCCATTGCTGTGGCGGTGACGGAATATACACCTGTGATGCCGTGGATTGCAAAGACGGGAAACTCCCCTGCGGCAGATGCAACAGCACAGGACAAACAATAGAAATGTGTGGCGATTGCAACGGCACAGGCAAATGCAGATTATGTCAAGGCACCGGCAAGCGTCTGGGCGATGACACAATTGATTGTGATAATTGTAACGGCACCGGCCAGTGTCAGGGCGGTCCGGGATGGGGCCCCTGTACACAAGGGCAGTACTACAACCAATGCCCGGATTGCACCGGAGAAAGAGTGGTTTGGCACAACAACGAATGGTGCATATATGCAAGAAATCACGACGGTCAATGTCCAAGTTGCAAAGGAACGGGCTATGAGGGTGACGGGAGAGAAGGCACACCTAACGACGGCGTTTCCAATGTGCCTCGTGCCGGGGATGGCATCTATTACCTCAACGGCTCATATGCCATCTACGGTGGCGGTTACTCCGGCGGCGAAAGCGGCAGTAACGGTAACGGAACCACGTCAACTCCTTCGGAAAATACAACGCAGCCGCCTGCAACGACCGATCCGGGATCGTCTGAGACCGAGCCACCGCAGCAGAATAATCAGCCCGGAACGGACTTTCCTCCGGCTGATATGACGCTTTTGCCGGAAGACCGCAATTCCGATTTTGATATTCCGCTCTCTAATGAGCCTGATAGAACCATCACCTCCTCCGTTCGTGTGGAAATGGGCAAAATGACCGATGAAGAACAGAAGTATTATGCACAACTGCCGGAGGAAGAATTGGCACAAATCTTGACCAATGTGCGTACAATCGTTGCATCTGCCGAGCCGGGAAGATCCGATTCCAAAACCGATGAATTGTTAAATTCTCTTGCAACACAAAACGGTTATGGTTCTTTGCCGGAAGGACGACTTTTCCCATTGTATTTTGAAGGACATCAGGAGATCGGTTTTCCGGTGCGTGTCACCGTTAGCGTCGAAAAAGGTCTTCTTGACGGAGGCACGGATCTTTACGTCTATCATATTGCCGAAGACGGTAACATTGAATTATTGGGCAAGGCTGAATATGGTACGTATGAAGATGGCACGATTGAGAGCATATCGTTTTACACCTCGTCCTTTTCCACCTTCTTTACATCGGCAAAAGAGTTAGACACGGATATTTCGGTCGTCACCGGAGACAGTGAATCGACAGATGCTATGGGAAGCACCGGAGAGAACGAAACACCACTCCGTTTTTGGATAGTGTTATTTGCTGTTTTGACGAGTGTAATTGCCGTTGTGATCGTTGGCACTATCGTGGTGAGAAAAAAACGCAAAAAGGAATAATTTTGATTTTGAAAGAATTTGGGTGATTTTAAATAACCCCAAGGAGGTACAAATCGTGACTTTTAACGAACAGTTAAATGAATATATCTCTAAGTTGGGATGCACAGCAAAAGATCTGGCAGATGCTTCCGGATTATCTGCTGCTGTTTTGAGCAGATATCGAGCGGGAAGCCGTGTTCCTGAAATCAATTCAGAGCAATTTTTGCAGCTTGTTCGGGGGATCGTATCCATCGCAGTCCAGAAAGGATATCCGAGCCTAACGGAAGAAACCGTCTCAAAAACATTTGTGCAATGTCTTGCGGATCAAACCTTCCCTTACGACACTTTTCAACAAAATTTTGATGCATTGCTGACAACACTTTCAGTCAATGTATCTGATCTCTCAAGTTTTTTGAAATTTGATAGCTCATATATTTCCCGCATTCTTTGCAAATAACTTTTCCGGCAAGAAGATAGAATTCCTTGGCTTGCCGCTGATATCCGTGTTTGTTTTCTTCAATGCGTTTGTTAACAAAGGCATAGTTATTATCTCTGTTTGAAATAGGGATAACTTTAAGTCCTTCGTGTTGGTATAATAAAACTCCAATTAGAATATCTGAAGCCTTTGTTAATACTATAATTTCTTTGTTTTTTGCTCTGTCATTATCTGCCATTTTAAAAACATTATGGTTATTTGCAGTAACATATCTAAGATTTACAAAAGCATTTTTTGAATATTTTTGCATTGAAAAAACACAAAGAATAAATAATAAAATTATCCATTTATTTTTGTATTTGTATGTAAAAATTGTGGATAAAATTATTGAACAAAAATTACAAAAATATTGTATTGGATATGGATTTTTTTCATTAGATTTTTGGTTTGCCAAGAAAAATCAGCGCCTTCAATATCCTTAAATGTTGGCTGATTTAATATATTCGATTGTGCATAATTATTTATTGGTTGTATTTTCATAAGTTTTACCTCGTTGTAATTTCCCTTACTCTGTATTAAAAACATGTAAAAAATAAATTTGCCAACAAAAAACGCAAAAAATATTTTCACAAG
>CALAXC010000049.1 GCA_937894775.1 uncultured Clostridia bacterium | reverse complement strand
GTGGACGTGTTGATCGTTTCAACAAGAGATTTGGTCTGAAATAATTTCAAAGACGGCACTGCTGATTGGCGGTGCCGTTTTTATTGTATAAGAATACCACCGGCTGTGCCGGTGGTTCCAAAAAGCTTTAGCTATGCCTAGAAAAAATATCCTCCTTTGGTAGAATAAGAGTAGGTCTGCCAACCACACTTAGAAACCAAAGGAGGAATCAAGTCCAGATGAAACTTGACACTAGTAGTTTAGCACACACGAAGTGGGAATGCAAATACCATATCGTATTCGCTCCCAAATTTCGTCGACAAATCATTTACGGAAAGATAAAGTTAGATATAGGACAAATGCTCCGAAAACTATGCGAATATAAAGGCATAGAAATAATCGAAGCAGAGGCATGCAAGGATCATATTCATATGCTCGTATCAATTCCACCCAAGTACAGCGTAGCACAGATTATGGGATACCTCAAAGGGAAGAGTAGCTTAATGATCTTCGAGAAATACGCAAATCTCAAGTACAAGTATGGTAACCGGCATTTCTGGTGCCGGGGCTATTATGTGAGTACAGTCGGAAGGAATAAGAAGGCGATACAGGAATACATCCAAAATCAGCTACAGGAAGATTATTCCGACGACCAAATGAGCATCAAGGAGTATGTTGACCCGTTCACGGGTCAGCTAGTACAAGGGGGCAAATAAACAAAAGCCCCTTTAGGGGCAGCCCGTGAAAGTCGTGCGGTTGGCAGACTATTCGACGAGCCTATAGGCTCAGCCGAGGGCATGCCCCAAGGGGTGCGGAGGACGAAACGATATTTTACATCAAAGAGTTGCGGTATCGGGAGCTTTTGAGTGAATTGGAAACGGAAGCCGGTTTGTTCGGACTTCAAAAATACGAGAAAATTCTAAAACCGCATTTTCCCGAGGAAATACGGGACGTCTTTTTTGCATATCTCGATCAGGAGATGTACCATGCGGGAAACCGATCTGCCTATGAAAGCTTGGCGAAACGGCTGAAGCATATGAAAACATATCCGAACGGAAAAGAAATGGCGGAGCAGATGGCGAACGAATGGAAACGCCTCTATAAACGTCGATCTGCAATGATTGAAGAATTAAAGAAAGCCGGCTTTTAAAGATAAAATAGGGATGGCAAAAAAGTTTTGAGCCATCCCTTAATTTATTTTCTATCAATCAAAGATTATATAATTCATCTGCCAAAATACACGTATATTCGCCAGGCATTTCTTCATAACCGGAAGCAGCAATGAATCCGATCGTTCCGACCTGCAAGCCTTTGATTGCGCGGACCTGCCTCTCTTCCTCTTGCATTTCCTTCAGCCTCATAGGAACAGAATAATATTTTACTTCGTAGATATCATAGACATTTTTACGTTCAAGTACGACGTCAAATTCTCCGTTTTTCTTATTTGCGCTATCATCATAATAGAAAGTTCCGATGTTGGACACGCCGCGGAGCTTGCGGTTTTTGACACACAAAGAGAAATACGTTCTCGCAATTTCTTCAAAACGGTGCGAAATAAACGTGACGATAGAATCCTCAATATATTCCTCGTAGAACGCTTCTGCACCGAGCATTTGAAGGGCACTCTTGTTTTTATAGATAAATGCATAATAGAAACGGAGCAGATTATCTTTTACTTCAAAAGAAAGCTTCTTTTTATCGCCCGGTTTGTTGATGGGATATACTCTTGAAATGATATCCATATTTTCAAGAGCGTCTATTTGCTTGGACAGATTACCCGTTGTTTTGAGTCCCAGTTTTTCTTCTATCTCCTTGTATTTCTGATGTCCGTTGGAGATAGCAAAAAATATACGTTCCGCATTGAGCGCGTTGGTATAATCCGAAATTAACAGGTGTTCCGTATAGCCGTACACATAACTGGAAGGATTGAGAAGCGTATGAATAATATTTTCTTTTAAGCTTAAACGCTCATCCAATGCACAGTTGATGTAAGGAGAGCCGCCGAACACGGAATACATCGCTATTTTATCATAAACCGATTTACTGCTGTAAAATTCGGAGCAAGTCAAATAATCAAGCTCCTTCAAGCAAAGGAAAACAGTGAAACGACCGTACAAAGCGTTCTTTTCTTCAAGAAGATCTTTCATCATACCGATATGAGAGCCCGATATAAAAAGTCTCACGTTTGAGATATGATTGTCTATGATCGACTGAAAAACGGAATCGACGGTTTCGGGCTTCGTAAAGGTTTTCAGATAAGGATATTCGTCTATGACGATATTAAATGTCGACTCAAGCGTGTTCAAATAGGCAAATACATCGCTGAAAGACTTAAATGCGAGTTGGACGGGGATAATCTTTTCGCGCACCAGCACGGCAACAAAACCTTCCACGTTTTCCTGCAAGGGCGCTTTCAAGCATTCGTAATACACCATTTTGTCTTTGGAGATTTCCAAAGCTTTTTTTATAAGAGTTGTTTTTCCGACCTTACGCTTGCCGTAAATCATCGCACTTGCAGAGGGCTTTTCAAGTAACGAGCCAAGTATTTTCAGTTCTTCTTCACGACCGATAAACATAAATGCAGCCTCCTTCTTTGTTGAATCCAAATTCAATGAAACTGTATTCATTATAAAATGTTTTTGAGAATTTGTCAAGAGATTCAATATATAATTGTCGAGATTGTTGAATCTTATTTCAATGAAATCGGATTCAATCAAGTCCACGAGTGAAAAAAAGAACTCTGCGGCAAGTGGATCCTCGCCGGAGTAATCGAAATCACAGTCAAAA
>CALAXC010000048.1 GCA_937894775.1 uncultured Clostridia bacterium | reverse complement strand
GGTAGAGGCCGCAAGTTCAAGTCTTGTCACTCAGACCATATCGAGTGTTCATAACGAAACTGAGTTTTGTTAGAACACTCGATACTTTTTTAAGCCTTAGTTTTCTTAATATTTTGCTGTTTATGAGCAGGGTTTTCTGCTCTTTTTTCTTTTTATCCCGCGATTGCTTCGTAGGTGACACAAACGCCTTGCCTTGTGTCTTGGGTGTGAGTTACTTGCGGTGCATCGGGTATTTCCACGCAACCGACAAAACGATAGTGAATGATGATCTGTTGCACTCTCGATTTGCCTACACCTACAACGTGATGAACCTCTATTCTGTCAATCAGCTCGTGAAGGATTGCAGGGGTAAGTGTTTGCATTTCCATAAACCGCCGAACCGCTTTGATGAAGTTATCCTTTGAGGTTTTCATTTCATCAAGTCTTGCAAGTTGCTCTTGAATATTTACTATCTGCTTTTTCAACTCCGCTTGCTCGGTATCATACTTGTTTGAGAGCTGCATAAACCTTTCATCCGTTATCTTACCGTTTACGTTATCCTCATAGACACGCTCGTAAAGTCGTGATACTTCGTTATTTCGCGCCGTAGCCGTTTGTAAGGTACATTCCAACGCCTTTCTCTCCCGTATCATATCCTTGTTTGTCTTCTGTTCCAAAAGGTCTGCAAAGGCTTCTTCGTCGTGAGTGAGGTATTCCGCCAATCTCCGCAACTCGCAAAGGACGATTTGTTCAAGAGAGTCGGCACGAATATAATGCGTGGTCGGGCAAGTTCCGCGAGCTGATCGGTAATTGGAGCAGTTGAAATACTGAATAGAGGTGTTCGGATGGCACACGTTGAACCACAACGGACTTCCGCAATCGGCACAATAGAGCAATCCACAAAACATATTCTTCTCGCCGTTCTCCTTTTTCGGAGCGCGGCGTTTTGTTTTGGAAATAAGCTCTTGCACCTTCTCCCAAGTGTCACGGTCAATGATCGCCTCGTGCTTGTCCTTGAATATTACCAAGTTTTCCTCGTCATTTTGATACCTCGTTTTATTCTTAAAGGATTTTGAAGTAGTCTTGAAATTGACGAGATCACCTGTGTATTCTCGACGTGCAAGCGTCTTTGCCACCGTAGTCTTGCACCATTTGTACGGATTAGGCTGCGTTTTCTTTCCGCCACGATTTAGACCTTTGCTCTGCCAATATGCCATTGGAACGAGAGTTTCACTTTCCTGCAACAAACGAGATATGGTTTCGTTGCCTTTCCCCTCTAAACACCAAGCGTATATCTGACGAACCACTTTCGCAGCATCCTCGTCTATGATCCACTTTTTGTTATTGTCGGGAGCTTTCATATACCCGTAAGGCGGTTGAGATAGCGGCTCACCTGCGTTTCCGCGAAGGCGGTGAGAAGATCGAACTTTTCGTGAAATGTCCCTTGCAACCATCTCATTCATTACGTTGCGAAAAGGCGCTAACTCATTCTCTCCGTCGGCACTATCCACACAATCGTTGATAGCAATAAAACGGATATCCCTATCGGGAAAATAGGTATCGGTGTAATAGCCGACTTGAAGATAATCTCTACCGAGTCGCGACATATCCTTGACGATAACGGTGGATATATAACCCATATCCATATCGTCAAGCATCTTTTGAAAATCAGGGCGGTTAAAGTTCGTTCCCGTATAGCCATCGTCAACATAGTATTTGACATTATCAAAACCATTTTCTTTGGCGTATTTAGCAAGCATCTTTTTCTGATTGCTGATGGAATTGCTATCCCCCTCCACTCCGTCATCGCGGGACAGACGGCAATACAAGGCGGTAATACCAATTTGATTTTTATTATTCTTTTTAGTTTTGGTCTGCATAATCCTCCTCTCCGGCAGTATCCAAAACATATTCCGCCTTTATTTTATCATCTTCGTTTTCCTCCGTCAAATGTGCGGGAGAAATATTTTCAATCATTCGTCCAAATCTGCTTTGGATATTATGTTCGCTATCTTTCCCGAAGCGGCTCTGCACAAGGTAGAACACTCCGTTGAAGTTGTAAACTCTGTTTCCCTCGGGTATTTCAATCGTTGTAACATTCTTCTTTTCGTTTTTTCTCAATCGCGTTCCTCCCCTCTATCTCTTTCCTTTTTCCATTTGTCAAGCAACCCCAATATTGTATCGGTTATCTGCTTTGGCGTATAACTGCGCGGAAAATACTTTTGGATATCATTATACTTAAAGCTGACCTTTTCCACTTGGTTGGCTTTATCGGCAAGCAATATTTCCATAGCCGCTTCCTCGGATAACGCGCCCGCATTTTCAAGATGTTTCAGCTTTACGATTTGTGAAAGATTAGGCGTCCGTTCTTCACTTTGATAAATGTCCAAAATAAGCTTTTGAATTTTCTTATCAAAAACCGCGATTTCAACGCCGTGACCAAGTGCAATTCGACCTTCGTCAACAAGCTGCAAAAGCTCAGGTATTAGGCGAGTCAGACGAATATATCTTTGTACCGTAGCTCTGCTTTCGTTGTTCTCCTTTGCGATCTGCTCGTCGCTCCGCAACTTCGGCTCATCCTGCGACGAAGTTAAATCTGTTCTTTTACCTTGCTTTCGTAGCACGTCCATTTTCATTTTATAAGCAAATGCCTTTTCGGATGGCAATATCTTCTCGCGGTGGATATTTGAGTCAACCATCTCAATCACGGCTTCTTCTCGCGTTAGATCTTTTACAACGGCAGGCACCTCGGTGATACCGAGAACATTGCAAGCGAACAAGCGGCGGTGTCCCGAAACGATCTCGTATTTGTCACCGTACACCGGGCGCACGATAAAGGGCGTTAATATTCCGTTGTCGCGGATACTCTCGATAAGACTTTGCATATCCGCATTTTCTTCGACCTTAAAAGGATGTCCATCAAATGCTTGAAGCTTGTCCGTTGGTATGTTCAAAATACGAGTCTGATTATCCTCTGCGGTTATTGTTGTTAAGTTCATTGTTTCCGTCATACGATTTCTCCTTTCTTTCTACGAATATCCTCATCAATTCTTGCACCGACTTGTAAATAGATTTCAGCAAGCTGTGCAACTATTCTCCAAACCTCGTTTGCGTTTTTACGGTATTGAAGCTCATCAATAAAGCCGAGCGAGTTCGCCTTGTATGCCAACTGATTGAGATTGATGCCAATGTGTTCAAGCTGATCAATAATCTCTCTGTATTCCACGGGTGGAAACTCTACAAACACCGAGGTCTGCAAGAGTCTTCTGACGAGGTCGCTGTTCGATCTCTTAGTTGCTTCTGCCATACGACAAAAACGTTCGTATTCGCTATCATTCAGATAGGCTTTGATAAGGTGTGTTCTGTTACTTTGATCTTTCATTTTCTTTTCTCCTTTGCTGCTGAAATTTCGGTGGGGTTTTAGGGGAGTTTCTCCCCTCACAATCGGGATTTGGATGTCCAAATGCGATGCTTGCTGAGAGTGAACGACAGCAAGCAAATAGCAGTTTGGTACCAAATCGCAGTGCTTGCTAAGACTGAAAGACAGTCGTGCAAGCACTCCTGTCATTACAAATGCGATGCTTGCTAAAGATGACGGACGCATCAAGGGCAAGCGCGATTTAATGACAAATCCTATGCTTGCTAAGAGCAAAAGAAGGCTCTGCAAGCATCAGTTTATTT
>CALAXC010000047.1 GCA_937894775.1 uncultured Clostridia bacterium | reverse complement strand
ATTGTATATGCGGCTTTAGAATTTGCAAAGGAATGTAAGTATTTTGAAAAATCTATGGGATATCACCGCCATAAGACTTTATATGTTATCTTATATCAACTTTCTCGTAGGCGGGTCCCCATGCCAAGATTTTTCTATCAGCGGTCGCAAACAAGGAGCTCTATACCGTTGTTCCTCGTGCGGTGCTGAATATAATCCATTGACTGTACATTATAAAAAACGACATCTGTGCCCCAGATGTGGTTCAAATAAGATTGAAAAAACACGTTCTTCACTTCTTGTTTATTGGTTGAAGCTTTTACACGGTACAAAACCAAAGGTTGCATTTTTTGAAAATGTAAAAAATCTATTGAGTAAGAATTTTAAAGATGTATTTGACTTATTTGTAAAAGAGATTGAAGAGTACGGATACAATGTATACTACAAAGTTCTGAATGCAAAAGACTACGGCATACCACAGAACCGTGAGCGTGTGTTTTTGATTGCAATTCGCAAGGATTGTGATAATGGTCTTTTTAAGTTTTGGGAGCCACTAACAGATAGAAAAAGAGCCATTTACGTGGCTCTTTTTTGCTTTTTATTCGTAATCTACGACGTTTGTCCAAGAATGGAGGAAATCTCTCTCCTCAGGCTTTCCTTTTACGGATTGCGAAGCTGCAACTATCGGCATCCACTTCTGAACGTACTTCTTCTCGGTCTTGCTCTTGGCACAGAAGAGATCGAGATACTTGTCAGCAAGCGCCTGCTTGCCGTCAAGGCAGAACAGAAGATATGTTCTTGCAACGTCAGCGGAAGCGTTACCCTGAGTTACGTGCGCCCAGTCAATTATATAAGGCGTTCCGTCAGGTGTGATAATTATATTTGTCGGATTAAAGTCTCCGTGACACACTTTATTATGCTTAGGCATTCCCTCAAGACGGGTATGAAGATCGTAACGCGTTGTCGCATCAAAACCCGTTGCCGATATCTTGCGGTTCATTTTGTCCTTGAGTTTATTTAACATAGGACTTTTTTTAGAATGAATGCTCATCTGAAGATCGACCATAAGCTCGATATATTCGTTCTTCTTTTCAGGATTTTCCTCCATAAGCTGAGCAAGCGTCTTTCCCTCGATATATTCAAAAACTATCGCCCATTTTCCTTCAATAAGCTTCACTTCTAAAATCTTTGGAATATTAAGACCGATATTTTCAATCCTTGATTGATTAAGAGCCTCGTTAAGAACATCTGCCTTGGAATAAAGCTCGTCGAAAAGCTTTATACATTTGTCTCCGTCGCGGTATAAAACCTTGTTTTTACTTACTGCAATAACTGTATCAAGCTTCATAGTTTTATCTCCTTATATATTGTATAATATTATATATTTTGTGAAGGCATCTTTTCCTCAACAAAATGCTTACCGTAATAGGCATTGAGGTACATCTGCTTAATTTCACTCATAAGAGGATAACGTGGGTTAGCACCCGTACACTGATCGTCAAAAGCCTGCTCTACCATATCGTCAAGACGGTCAAGGAAATCCTTTTCGTCAATTCCGTAATCCTTTATGGTTTCCTTGATTCCAACGCGAGCCTTAAGGTCATTTACAGCCTTTATAAGGCTTTCAAGCTTCTCCTCGTCGGTATTTCCGCAGAGTCCGAGCGCATCCGCTATTTCGGCATATCTTGCAAGAGTATGCGGGTGATCGTATTGCGAGAATGTACCCATCTTTGCAGGAGCTTCGCTTGCATTAAATCTTATAACCTCTTCTATCATAAGCGCATTCGCCACACCGTGAGGTAAATGATGGAAAGCTCCAAGCTTATGAGCCATAGAATGACATACACCGAGGAATGCGTTTGCAAATGCCATACCTGCAATAGTTGCCGCATTAGCCATCTTTTCTCTTGCCTCTACGTCATTCTGACCGTCATCATAAGCTCTGGGAAGATATTTGAATATGCTCTTAAGAGCCTGAATAGCAAGACCGTCTGTATAATCGGTAGCGAGCATCGCCGCATAAGCCTCAAGCGCGTGAGTTACCGCATCTATACCCGATGCTGCCGTGAGTCCGCGAGGAGCCGACATATGGAAATCGGTATCGATTATCGCCATATCAGGAAGGAGCTCATAATCTGCAAGAGGATACTTAACGCCCGTCTTTTCATCTGTGATAACAGCGAAAGGAGTTACCTCACTTCCCGTACCCGCAGATGTAGGAATTGCTATAAAGTATGCCTTTTCGCCCATCTTGGGGAATGTATAAACTCTCTTACGGATATCGATAAATCTCATCGCCATATCCATAAAATCTGCCTCGGGGTGCTCGTAAAGCACCCACATAATTTTAGCTGCGTCCATAGCAGATCCTCCGCCAAGCGCAATTATGGTATCGGGAGCAAAAGCTCTCATCTGCGCAGCGCCCTCGGTTGCATTTGCAAGTGTAGGATCAGGCTGTACGTTAAAGAACGTTGCGTGCTGAATACCCATTTCGTCAAGCTTATCGGTTATCGGCTTTGTATATCCGTTCTGGTAAAGGAATGTATCTGTTACGATAAATGCTTTCTTTGCGCCTCTTACGCTTCTCAATTCATCAAGTGCTACAGGGAGGCAACCCTTCTTTATATATATCTTTTCAGGTGCTCTGAACCAAAGCATATTCTCTCTCCTCTCGGCTACTGTTTTAATATTAAGCAAATGCTTTACTCCTACGTTTTCGGATACACTGTTACCGCCCCAAGAACCGCATCCAAGTGTAAGTGACGGAGCAAGCTTGAAGTTATACAGATCTCCTATACCGCCGTGAGAGGATGGAGTATTCACAAGAATTCGGCAGGTCTTCATACGGGCAGCGAATTCATCGAGCTTTGCCTTTTCGGTGATAGGATTAAGATAAATACTCGACGTATGTCCGTAACCTCCGTCGGCTACAAGATGCTCCGCCTTATCAAGCGCATCGCCAAAATCCTTAGCCTTATACATAGCAAGTACGGGTGAAAGCTTTTCGTGAGCAAATTCCTCGCTAAGCTCAACACTCTCTACCTCGCCTATAAGTATTTTTGTACCTGCAGGAACACTTACGCCGGAAAGCTCTGCTATTTTAGCCGCCTTCTGTCCAACTATCTTTGCGTTGAGCGCACCGTTTATAATAATAGTCTTGCGCACCTTTTCGGTTTCGGCAGGATCAAGGAAATAGCATCCTCTTTCGGCAAACTCCGCTTTTACCTTATCATATATACCTTCAAGAACGATAACAGACTGCTCGGATGCGCATATCATACCGTTATCAAAGGTCTTTGAATGAATTATCGAGTTCACCGCAAGAAGAATATCTGCAGTATCGTCGATTATTGCGGGAGTATTACCCGCACCAACACCCACAGCAGGCTTTCCGCTTGAATATGCCGCCTTAACCATTCCGGGACCGCCCGTTGCAAGAATTATATCGGATTCCTTCATAACCGTATTAGTCATTTCGAGCGACGGAATATCGATCCAATCTATAATTCCTTCAGGAGCGCCCGCCTCAACAGCCGCTTCAAGAACAAGCTTTGCCGCCGCTATAGTTGAGTTCTTGGCTCTTGGGTGAGGGCTTATAATTATCGCATTACGTGTTTTAAGAGCAAGTAAACATTTGAATATTGCCGTTGATGTGGGGTTAGTGGTAGGAATTACTGCAGCTATAACACCTATAGGTTCAGCTATCTTCTTAATACCGTAAGCCTTATCCTCTTCTACAACTCCGCAGGTTTTGGTATCCTTATATGCATTGTAGATATATTCTGCGGCATAATGATTTTTTATGACCTTATCTTCAACAACACCCATTCCGGTTTCTTCTACAGCCATTTTTGCGAGGGGTATTCTTGCCTTATCCGCTGCTGAAGCCGCTGCCAAAAATATCTTGTCGACCTGATCCTGCGTATAAGTTGCAAAGATCCTCTGCGCAGCTTTGGTTCTGCTTATGGCAGCCTCCAGCTTTTCTATGCTGTCGGTGATCTCATATTTTTTCATATTCATTTTACTTTCCTCCGAAAAAAAGAATATAAATATCCATTTAACTTCGTTAATATTTTAACACATATTTCAACCTTTGTAAATAGGATGAGCAAAATTATTTTAAAATTGTGCCCTATATTATTTTTGTATAAAACTTAAGCAAGTTTTTTATGCAATAAGTACAAAGATTTTTCCTAAAAAAACCATTTTTACTCTTTTTATGAATAATTTAAAAAACAAAATTGCAAAAAATATTTTGATTTGATTCAAAATCTTCTCTTCTTTGTGACTTTGTCACGGATTTTTTTATTTTTTCTTGGTAAAATATAAATGTAAAAGAAAAAAACACAAAAGGAGACTAAAATATGAAAACTGTAATTATCAACAAAAACAATTTCGATGAAATGTCAAAAAACAAAAAGCCCCTGCTTTTGGATTTCTACGCAAACTGGTGCGGTCCGTGCAAAATACTGTCTCCGATAATAGATGAGATAGCAGAAGAACGCGACGATATAGTAGTTGGCAAGGTGAATGTCGACGCCGAGCCTGAGCTTGCGGAACAGTTCAACGTATTCAGCATTCCCACGCTCGTTATAATGAAAGACGGAGAGATAATCCATCAATCCTCGGGCGCACGTCCAAAGGCTCAGATCCTTAACCTTTTAAACGATTAAAGAGTTAATTTACGGAGGCGGTTTTTATCAAGAATACGTATTCCGCCTCTTGAAACCTCAACGATACCCTCGCTTGAGAAATATTTAAGCATACGCGACACGACCTCACGGGCAGAACCCATATATTTGGCGATCTGCTCGTGAGTCAGCGATATAACATCACTCTTGCGGTTGACCGACTCATCAAGTAAAAAGATAGCCAAGCGTTTATCCATACTCATAAACAGAATTTGTTGCATTACCCACATAACGTCAGAAAAACGCCCAAGTGCAGTCTCAAGAACAAATATCTTGACTTCAGGGAGTCTTACCGAAAGATCCTCTACTATGCAGCCTCCGATCACGATACATTCACTGTTTTCTTCGGAATCCACAAAAACGTCAAAGGTAACGGTGTTCAACACGCAGGATGCAGAAAGCATACACATCTCCCCCGGAAATATGCGGTACAAGGTCACTTCCTTTCCTTCCTCGGAAAGGATATAAAGTCTGAGGCTTCCGCTTTTGACAAGAATAACTCCCGTACACTCATTTCCGTCATGTATGTGCGTTCCTTTTTCAAAATGTACGTGCTGAGCGGTACGGCAAAGAGTTTCTTTGTCACTGTTATTCAAATTATTCCAAAACGGAAATGTGCGTTCAAAAATTTGTACAAGCTCAGAATTCTGCATTTTTTACCTCATAAAAAAATAAAAAATTATTGACTATAGCTTATTAAAATGTTATAATAAGTAAGGTATATAAATATATTTTAGCATAAAAATCCACTACAGTCAACGATATAGCGAAAAAACGTGACTCAATCACAGACTTTTAAGGCTTTTTTATGTATAATACAAACAGAAGATCAAAAAATAAATAAAATATATATTCAAAGGAGAACAAAATTATGAAATTCAAATGTAAAGTTTGCGGATACATCCACGAAGGTGCTCTCGACGCAGATTTCAAGTGCCCCGTTTGCAAGGTTGGAGCTGACAAATTCGAGGCAGTTGCAGTTAAAAACCCCTATGCAGGCACAAAAACAGAGCAGAACCTCTGGGCAGCATTCGCAGGCGAATCTCAGGCAAGAAATAAGTATACATATTTCGCATCCGTTGCAAAAAAGGCAGGATATGAGCAGATAGCAGCTATATTCCTTCAGACAGCAGACAACGAAAAAGAACACGCAAAGCTTTGGTTCAAGGCTCTCGGTGAGCTTGGCGATACCGCAGAAAACCTTCTTCACGCAGCAGAGGGTGAGAACTACGAGTGGACAGATATGTACGATCAGTTTGCAAAGGATGCAGAGGAAGAAGGCTTCTATGAGCTTGCTGCTCAGTTCAGAGGCGTTGCAGCTGTAGAAAAGACTCACGAAGAAAGATACCGCGCTCTTCTTAACAACGTAGAAACAAAGACTGTTTTCGAAAAGAGCGGAATCGTTATGTGGGAATGCCGCAACTGCGGACATCTCGTTCTCAGCGCAAGCGCTCCCGAGAAGTGCCCCGTTTGCAACCATCCTCAGAGCTACTTTGAGCTGAGAAAAGAAAACTATTGATAAGTCAATAGCTTAACGCACCACTATATAAAAATAGGGCTGTTGAATTTTGATGCGCACGCACTTAATACAACAGCTCTTTTCTTTTAACAAAGGAGAAAAATATGTCACACGTATACGATATGATAATAATAGGCGGAGGACCTGCGGGATATACAGCCGCACTTTATGCAGCAAGGGCAGGACTCGACGTTACGGTTATAGAAAAAATGTCGGTAGGCGGTCAGATGACACTTACCGGAGAAATAGAAAACTATCCCGGCTTTGAGGAAGGCGTTGACGGTTTTACTTTGGGAGAAAAAATGAAAGTCGGCGCAGAACGGTACGGTGCTATTACCGAGTACGGTGAGGTTATAAAGCTTGAGCTTACTCCAAAGATCAAAAAGATATTCACTACCGATAAAGAATATTTTTCCAAAACAGTAGTTATAGCTACGGGAGCAGAGCCCCGTGAGCTTGGCATCGAGCAGGAACGTGAGCTTACAGGGCGCGGAGTACATTATTGCGCACACTGTGACGGACGGTTTTACAAAGACAAGACCGTTGCCGTAGTGGGCGGCGGCAATTCCGCTGTATCTGATGCGCTCTATCTTTCTCGCTTTGCCAAAAAAGTATATCTTATTCACCGCCGTGACTCATTGAGAGCAACTAAAATATATCACGCCCCCTTAAAAGAAGCCGAAAATATAGAAATTCTTTTCAACAGCACTCTTTCAAAGCTTACCGCAGAAAAAAGATTGCAAAGAATAACCGTTACGAACACGTTAAATAATGAATCGCAGGAGATCGAATGCGACGGTGTATTCATCAGTATAGGCAGGCGCCCCTCAACAGAACTGGTATCAAATGTGCTCAAGCTCGACAGTAACGGATATATAATTGCCGATGAAAGCACAAAAACCTCTGTAGAAGGAGTTTATGCGGCGGGTGACGTCAGAACGAAAACACTAAGACAGATAGTTACCGCAGTTTCCGACGGAGCGGTAGCGGCACACCACGCAGAAGAATATATATCTCTTAATTGACGGTTTATACTTGAAAAACAGCAGATATTGTGCTATAATATAAATATAGTATACAATGAAGTTTTTTAAGGAGGATAACTCTATGTCAAAAAATCTAAATACGATACAAAAAATAGCTAAAGCAGGAAGAATTATTTCCAAGATAATTTTTATCTTTTCTATAATAGGCGCTGTAGCCTCATTCATCGGCGTTTCGGCGCTTTGGGGATTACATAAGGTAGAGCTCGACGGTGTTGAAGTGGTAAACATCATCGAGGAAGCAGGCGCACCCTTCGTTACAACGATGTTTTCCGCTTGCATCTCGATACTCTACTGTATTTCGAGCGCTGTGATTTTTAAATTTGCCGAAATTTATTTTTCAAACGAGCTTGAGGTCGGAACTCCTTTCACCTATGACGGAGCAAAAGAGCTTTTACGTCTTGGCTTGATAGGACTTATCCTTCCCTTGTGTATTTCCGCGATTTCAAGTATTGCGTTTACGGTAACAAAGCTTTTCTGGCCTATTCTTGAGCCCGATGCTCTCATTGAATCACCATCGATCGGAATTGCGCTTATCGTAATAATAATATCCTTCATATTAAAATACGGTGCAGATCTTGAGGAAAAAGCGCAAAGCTACAGCGAACAAACTCAGAGCACAAATACAGATAACGTAAATATAGATTAAAACATAACAAGGAGAAAAAACCGTGAAAAAATTTCTTGGATTAGGAGTAACAATTTTGCTTATTCTTTCAACACTTTTAGCGGCAGTACCCGCAAGCGCAATAACCGCAGGTCCTTACGACTACACTCCCGGTGCTATCAAAATGATAGGCGTGAATGAAACCACAAGTCTTGCTGACGGAAAAGCTACTTATTACAAAGCTACCGTAAACTCTTCCCCTCACGGATTGAAAAAGGAATTCAACTTCCTTACCACTCATCTCGTTATCGGAAGCGAAAATACAAAATTTTTCACATATTCGGCTGATTCAAGTGACAAATTAAATTATTCCACCAAAACAATAAGTCAGCTCGTTAAGGACTTTGAGGCAGAAAATCCCGCTTATGAAGTAGTTGCCGCTATAAACGCAGACTTCTTCAACACAAGGACGGGTGAGCCCGAGGAACCTATGATGCAGAACGGCAAAATGCTCAAGACATTTGTTCTTCCCGAATCCGAATCGAGAGGAAGAGGTTTGGTAGGTATAAACGATACAACGGGTGAGGTGGTATATCACACCATAGGACAGGTATACAAAGACGAGGGCTACGGAACCGATCTTACTTACAAAGCAGATTATCAGGTTCAGGTTCTTGGACCGAACAAAACAAACGCCATAGCATCCTACGATTCTTTCCTTGCCTCTGCTCCTTCCACAAGTAAGATATCCTTTACGACATCCGACTACGGAAAAGGAAACTATTCGGGTTCAACAGTTTACGTGGTACAGCTTGACAGATACCGCAAGGATACGGGTTCAAAGAACAATACAAAGCAGGCAACCGAAGATTATTATTTTGCTGAGGGTACAATAGTTGATATCATCGCAGGCACTGCGGATATGAAGCCCGAAAGCGGAAAAGCATATATCGCTGTAAGCAATAAAGAACAAGCGCCCCAGCTCAGAAAAGGCGCTACAGTAAGATGTCAGCGAGTTCTTACGGGAGATTGGGAGAATGTAAGCAACGCAATAGGCTTTAAACAGCAGATCCTTCTTGAAGGTCAGTTGATGTTCTACAACGCATACGGCAGAAACCACACAGGTGACGGAGCAAGCGAGTCCGAAACCAAAAAATGGACCGAAGATATTTACGATTATCCTCACTGCTGGAAAGCAAGAACCGCTATAGGATTCAAGGCTGACGGAACTCCAGTGCTTATGGTAATTCCCTACAACAACATTTTGGGCGCTACCTACTACGAAATGTCGGCACAATTCAAAGCGCTCGGATGTACCAACGCATTTCTTCTTGACGGTGGCGGATCTTCGACTATGGTTATAAGAGGCGCAGACGGTCTTAAGATAGCTCACAATGCAGAAGCGGGAACAAACAACGAAGGAAGAGCTGTAGCTAATGCGGTTATCCTCGCTGTATTAAAGGACGGCGCAACCGCTCCCGCAAAAGATAATACCCCCGCAAATAAGGTCGCTCTTGACACAGCAATAGCAAAAGCCGAAACACTCAAAAAAGAAGATTATCCGATAACCGACGCTACCTGGAGCGCATTTACCACGTGTCTTAGCGAGGCTAAAGCTGTAGCGGATAATTTCTCCTCTACTCAGGAAGCTGTTGACGGTGCTGTTGCGAGCCTCACAAAGCTCACAGCGGATATAGAAGCCGCAAAGAGCCCCACAGGTTCGGAAACCGAAGCTCCCGCAACAGATGTTCCAAAGGATGAAAACGAAACAAAAGCTCCCGAGAATAATACCGACGCTCCAAAAGACGACGATAAAAAAGAATCGGGATGCGGATCAAGTATGGCACTTTCAGCTCTTGCCACCGCAGGTGTTGTAGGCACTGCATTTATAGTAAAAAAGAAAAAAGAAGATTAAATAAAAAATAAAAAGGTTGTCGAAGGGACACCTACCATAAAGCAGGTTTTACCTGCCGATAGAAAATCATTCTTGTAGGGGCGTTCTGTGAACGCCCACGGGCGAACGCAGTTCGCCCCTACGGCAAAAGGACAGAGAATTTCACGTTCTCTGTCCTTTTTCACACGCCTTGATCTTCAAGGTATAGTGTGTTACACTTTTGTTTTTCGGGTTGTAATAGGTGAAGTTTTCACTAACGTGAAAGTGAAGTTGCTATGCAGTGAAGTTTGTGCTTCGCACAAGTGAAGTTAAGTTTGCCCACTTTGCCAAAGGCAAAACTTCACTATCCGTAGGATAACTTCACTTACGAAGTAAACTTCACTTGCCCGAATGGGCAAACTTAGTTGGGCGACCTGCTTTATCGCAGGTCGCCCAAAAACAACCTTTTTTATTTTACCATAAAGAAAATATTATCAGAATTTTAATATTTTCTTTTTCTTTATAAGCTCAACAAGAAGATCTGCGTGAAGCTCGTGCGCCTTTATACCGGGATGCCCCGATGCGCCCCAGAGCTCATCTTTGGAGTGCCATTCAAGTTCAAGAATATACAGCCCCTTTTCTTCTCCGCCAAAATAGTCAAGTATTTCCTGAATATATACGGGAACACCCTCATCGGGATCGTATGCCCAGATTATAGGCATTTCCTTTTTATATCCCTCGCGAATAAAAGATATAAGCTCTTTTCCTTTGCTCACAAAAGCCTCGCGCGTGGTCTGCTTATTAGTAGAATCGTTAGCCCCGAGGTGAATAACAAGAAGATCGGGCGCTCTGCCGTCAAAGGTATAATCGTCACCCGTTTTATTTCGGTGATAAGAATATTTCTTATAATATTCTCCGTAAATAGCGCTTACATAGCTAAGATTAAGACCTATCCCGCTCCAAGCCACTATCCTGCAGTCGGCATTAAGCTTTTCGGCGGCAATAAATCCATAGGTCTGAGTTGCATCCTCTTTAAGCGGTGTATTTCCGCCCTGAGCATTTCCCTCACCCTTAACTCCGAGATTACCGAATCCCGTAGTAAGGCTATCGCCAAGGACTTCTATAAGAATCTCCCTATCCTTTGGCGGATCGGTAAGCTCGCCTGTAAGCTCGATCCCCTTTATCGTAGACCGTGTCCATACCGATTCGCTCTGTTTGAGAACTCTTATCGAATGAAAGCGATTTCCTTCAAAGCTTGCTATCTTTATCGAGGAATTATTAAGCTGAAACCGTTGAGGAGTTCTCACTCCGTCGACGTAAACAGTATAATAATTATCTCCCTCATACTCCACCATAAGATTAACATCACCCGTCATAAAACCGCGAAATTCAATTCCCGAAGCAGGGTGATCGCAAAGAATTCCGTTTGACAAAAACTTTGTTCTTCCAATAAGCTTAAGCTTTGATCTTAATTCGTACGAAGTATAGCTTTTCTTAAGAAGGGTAACGTCGGTAGACGTTACCCCTTCTTTAAGGTCATCGATATTTTCTATACCGTCAAATACAGAAGATGATAATAATGTTTTTTCCATTTTTCTGATCACTTTATAATATTTTTTGTTGTTATAAGGTCTACAAGAATGTTTGCGTGCGCCTCGTGTGCCTTAACGCTCGGATGTCCCGATGCGCCCCAGAAATCATCCTTTGAATGCCATTCAAGCTCAAGAATATACAATCCCTTTGCTTCTCCGCCAAAGGAATCGAGAACCTCCTGAATATACTCAGGAACACCCTCGTCGGGATCGTACGCCCAGATTATAGGCATTTCCTTTTTATATCCTTCGCGGATAGTTGTTATAAGCTCTTTAGCTTTATTTATAAAGCCTTCCTTAGTAGTCTGCTTGTTGGTGGAATCGTTTGCGCCAAGGTGAATAACGAGAAGATCGGGCGCTCTGCCGTAATCATAATCGTCACCGTTTCTATCCCTATGGAAGGAATACTTTTTATAATAATCTCCGTAAGAGGTTCCCGTATAGCTTACGTCAAGACCTACTCCGCTCCAAGCTACGATGCTGCAATCGGCGTTAAGCTTTTCAGCGGCAAGGAACCCGTAGGACTGCGTTGCATCCTCTTTAAGCGGCGTATTTCCGCCCTGAGCATTTCCCTCGCCCTTTTTACCAAGATTACCGTAACCCGTTGTAAGGCTATCGCCAAGCACCTCTATAAGAAGCTCTCTTTCCTTAGGCGGATCAAAAAGCTCTCCTGTAAGCTCGATCTTTGCCAAAGTCGACTGCGACCAAGCCGATTCACTCTGCTTAAGAATTTTTACCGTGTGGAAATAGTTTCCTTCAAAAGTAGTAACCTTTACGTTTGCCTTAGTCAAATGAAGTCTTTCGGGCATTCTCTTACCGTCAATATATACTGTATAGTAGTTATCGCCCTCAGAGGTCGCAACGAGATTAAGATCTCCCGTCATAAATCCCTGAAACTCAATTCCCGATGCCGAATGGTCACATATAACGCCTTTATTTATAACCTTGCTTCTGCCTATCATTCTGAGCTTTGAACCGCTCTCCGAAAGCTTATATGTTCTCTTTGCAAGCGCTGCGCTTGTAGTCGTTACACCTGCCTCTAACTGTTCAAGCGGAAGCTCGGTATAAAAGGAAAGTCCTTTTTCGGCTTCGGTCTCTGTCTTTTTATTTGTTGCCTTAGTTGCTTTAGTTTCGCTTTCGCTCTCGGTGTCACTCTGCTCTGTTTCTTTATTTGATGAGTTATCGCACGCCGCCATAGAACAGATCATAGCTACACATAAAAGCGCGCTGATTATCGATAATATTATTTTTTTCATTTTCATTTGATCAATCTAAAATATTTTTCTCAGTTATAAGATTAAGAAGAATGTTTGCGTGAGCTTCATACGCCTTAACGTTCGGATGTCCACCCGCACCTGCTCCAATATCTCGCCATTCAAGAGCCACAGTATAGTAACCTGCACTCTCACCGCCAAAGGAATTCATTATTTCCTTTACCTTACTCGGGAATCCCTCACCCGGGTCGTACGCCCAGATTATCGGAAGATCCGTACCGTAATTCTCACGGAAATAATTTATAAGCTCTTTACCCTTGGAAACGAAATTATCTCTGTTTGAGCCGCCTACGTTATAATCGTTTGCGCCAAGGTGAAGGATTATAAGATCGGGCTTGCGCGCATTCTTTATATCAAAATCATCACCGCTGCGATTCTTGGAAAGCTTTTTATAATAATTCAGAATCGGCTCATTAGACCAACATTGACTTATTCCCGCAGCACTTCTTGCAAGTATAAACTGATCTGCACCGATGGTGTCCGCAAGCATATACGCATAAGATTTAGTGCCGTCCTGATAATCGGGAGAATCGCTCGGTTCATCACCGGGCTTTCCTATATTTCCGTAAGCCGCGGTAAGACTGTCGCCCAAAAATTCTATGTAATAGTTGCTATCCTTAGGCGCATCGATTAGATAACCCGTGATCGCCAAAGATTTTATAGTTGCAAGCGACCACTTAAACTCGGTCTGCTTTACTATTTTTACTGTATGGAAATAATTTCCCTTAAAAGATGCTACCTTCAATTTTTCAGTCTTTCCGCTCTGTACTTCAAAACGGCTGTTTGAACGTATTCCGTCAACATAAACAGTAAAGTAGGAATTTCCGTAATCGTGATTTCTCTTAGAGTTTATCTCAACAATAACGTCACCTGTCATATAGCCCTGAAACTCTATGGTAGCGCAAGTATAGTCAAAGATAAGTCCGTCTGCGTTAGGCTGTACTCTTGTTGACATCTTAAAAAGCTTTTGTTGCGATGCAGGCATATTAGCAAAGCTATACGTCTTTGCGCTAAGCTTTTCGGGAGCAGGAGTCTTGCCTGGGATCGGATCTGTTTCCTTTGGCTTCTCGGTCTTCTTTTCGGTCTTTTTCTCGGTCTTTTTTTCAGTCTTCTTTTCAGTGTCACTTGCGTCGGTAGCAATATCGCTCGATTCACCGGTATCGATAGGATCTTCGACCGAGCTACATCCGAGAAGAGTAAACACGGTCGCAAAGCATAATGCAAGACTTATCAAGGCAAGAAGCCTTTTTTTAACAAATTTCATAATAACCTCCGATATCTATCACTTCAAAAGTTGTTTATTCTTTATAAGATCGCATATCAGCTTTGCGTGAGTTTCGTGAGCCTTTACTCCGGGGTGTCCGCCCGCTCCCGCGCCGATGCTTCGCCATTCAAGCTCGATCAAATAATATCCTTTAGCTTCACCGCCAAAGTTATTAAGCACCTCTTTCATCCAGCTTATATTTACACACTCGCTCGGATCGTACGCCCAGATTATCGGCATCTTCTTGTTATATCCGTTTTGAATGTAATTTATAAGCTCGGTAGCTCGATTTATAAATTGAGATTTAGTAGTAGTATGCGTCGAATCGTTAGCGCCAAGGTGTATAACTACCACATCGGGAACTCTTGCGCCCGTGAAATTAAACTTTTCACTGCCACGTACGTAAGACTCTTTTGAAAAGAAATTGATAAACGGTTCAGATGAATAACCCGTCTGAAGTCCCACACCGCTCTTCGCAAGTATAGAACAGTCTGCATCAAGCGCTTCAGATGCAAGGAACGCATAAGACTTTGTCGCATCCTGATGCAAGGATGAACCCGCATTACTGTCACCCGGTTTACCAATATTACCGTATGCCGCAGTAAGGCTATCACCGTAAAATTCGAAATAATATTTTCTGTCCTTTGGCGCTTCGATAAGATATCCCGTCAAAATGATCTTTTTAAGTCTTGAATCAGAGTTTGCAAGCTCGGTCTGTTTTACTATACGAACTGTATGGAAATAATTTCCGCTGAAATTCGCAATAGTGATGGTTTTGTCGTTTCCGTCGATCACAAATCTCTGGTCAACACGCTCTCCGTCGATAAATACGGTATAATATGTCCACTCATACTTATTTCCGCCCGAAGAATTGGCATTAAGCTTAAGCTCACCCGTCATATAGCCTTGAAATTCAAGCACGTTTGCACAATGATCAAAGGTTATACCCGTAGTTGTCTGCTGCACTCTTCCGACGGTCTTGAAATAATTAGTTTTTCTCGAAAGATCGTATTCCTTAGTTGTAAGCTTTATAGGCGCTACCGTTTTACCGGGTATTGGCTCGGTCTCTTTCTTAGCGGTAGTCTTTTTGGTGCTTTTTTCGGTTTTCTTTTCAGTCTTTTTCTCGGTTTCGTTTTTCACGGTATCCGAAAAAATATCGCTTGAAGTATCGGTGTTTATGGGATCTTCGATCGAACTGCAGGCAATTACCGAAAGTACAAATGACAAACAAAGTGCAAGACTTATAACTGTCAAAAATCGTTTTTTCATAAAATTCTCCCTACTTATAATCAAAAATCACTTTATAAGATTTTTCTCTTTTATAAAATTTAATAAAGTTTCGGAATTTGCTTCATGAGATGCAACATTGGGATGTCCGCCTGCGCCCACTCCGTGATCTCTCCAGCCAAGCTCAAGAAGATAAAATCCTCCCGCCTCGCCTCCGTAATGTTCGGAAAGCTCTTGCAGCCAATTAGCAAAGTCACCTCCGCGAGAACCGTGCATCCAGATTATCGGAACGTCCTTTTGATAACCGCTTCTGATATAATCCACAAGCTCCTTTGATCTTGACACATACTGTTCTTTAGTACAGCCTACCGCAAAATCGTTTGAACCAAGGCGCACAACCGCAATATCGGGAACACGCGCGCCTTCAAATTTAAACTCTTCATTTCCTCTCTTATGAGAAAACTTAGAGAAATAATGTAAAAAATGATAATCGTAATGTCCCGTTGCGATACCGACACCGCTCATTGCGAGTATCGAGCAATCTGCGTTCAGTGCTTCGGTAGTCAAAAACGCATAAGACTTAGTTGCGTCCTGATACTTTGGAACATCGTGCGGCGCAGGATCGGAAGGAACTCCGATATTTCCAAATGCCGAGGTAAGGCTGTCACCGAAAAATTCAAGGTAAAGCGGTCTGTCCTCGGGTGCTTCAAACAAATAACCCGTTATCTTCAAGGTTCTGAGCAAAGACTGCGACCACGCGATCTCGTTTTGTCTTACCACACGTACAGTGTGAAAATATTTGCCCTCGAAAGTCGCTATTTTAAGAGCCTTCGAGCCATTTGCTTCAAATCTTGTATCAACACGTTCTCCATCGATATAAACTGTAAAAAATGAATCTCTGTCCGAAGTGACAGTAAGAATTACGTCACCCGTCATAAATCCGTGAAATTCGATAGCTGATGCGGCATGATCAAATATAAGACCGCTCGACGTATTTTTAGTTCTTCCTATTAATCTGAAGCAATTGCTCGGATTAGAAAAATTATATATCTTTTCTGTAAGTGTTTCTTCTGTTTTTGTCTGACCGGGCGTCATAGGCATATCTGTTTTCTTCCCCGTTTCTGTAGCTTTTTCTGTTTTTTTCTGAGTTTTCTTCTCGGTTTTCTTTTCTGTCACTTCTTCACTGTCGGCTTCATCCGTGTCATTAACATCGGTATTTTCCTTACTTGTCTGAGTACAGCCTACCGCCGAAAGCATTATAGACATAGTTAAGATCAGGCAGACAATGGCTAAAAACTTGTTTTTTGTTCGCACAATGATCACCGTCCGTTTTATTTATTGTTTTCGGTATAAGTAAATTCAGTCCAAACCATATAGTGATCCGAATAACTTTCTTTGACAACATTTATCTTATCAAACTTCCAAACCGACGTAGAATATACCAAATTATCAAGCGGAGATCTTCCGTCAGGGTAGGTTATAGTTTCATTTTCTTTGTTGTTAACGAGCGCTGAACCCTTTATCACGGTATATTCGTCAAGATTTCTTGTGTTAAAGTCACCCGAAAGAATAAAATTATCATACTTTGCAAGCTCTGTTGCAACCTCTGAGAACTGCTTTGAACGGCTTGAGCCGCCGCCCTCTCCGTCATAAGAAAGATGCGTTACAAAAAAGTTTATCTCGGTTCCGTCAACATCTATTTTTGCGTGACCGAGTATTCTCTGCTCCGCTGAACCCGACGAAAGCGATATCTTATTTGTGGATTTGATAGGATACTTGCTAAGAATAGCAAGTCCGTATTCTCCGCCGTCATGACTTATAGCTTTAAAAAACGAATAATATTTATATCCCGTAAGCTCACCAAGCTTTTTTACCTGATTTATCTTGCCCGATCTCTTGGTATTATTGTCGACCTCTTGAAGTCCCACTATATCGAGCTTATTATCGGTTATATTCTTAGCTATTTTAGTAAGATCCTTGTTATTTCCTGCATGATAAATATTATAAGTACCGAATCTGAGCTTGAAAGTCTTTGCGGGCTTTTCGGTCTTTTTCTCAGTCTTTTTTTCGGTTTTCTTTTCAGTTTTCTTCTCGGTCTTCTTTTCGGTCTGCTTCTCGGTTATTTCTCCGCCAATACTCTCCAAAGAGCTATCGCTACCGCCCGACTCGGAGAATTCAAGATCATGCTCCGCACATCCCACGAAAGACAAAAGAAGTGCGCAACACATTATCATGCAAACGTTTTTTAAAAAATTCTTTAACATAAAGACTCTCCATTTTGCTGTATAAATACAGCAATCAAAACATTATTTTACATGATAATTATATCACACACTTCTTTTAAAATCAATAAAAGTTTTTATTTTAGGCGTTTTATCCAATTTACGCCTTTATTTTTAAGCAGAGTGACAACACGTCTGTTATTTTTAATTATTCACGCCAATGATCTTATTCAAAAGCGGTATCAGATTATCCGCCATTTCGCAATAACCCTTGTCGTTTGGATGATAGCAATCCGCAAAATTTTCAAGATCGGGAGATACAAGCGGTGCACCGTCTATGTACTCTATACCGTATTCATCGTAGATACTTTCTATCAAAAGACGGAACGAGCTTCTTGACGGCTTATGCCCAGCACCGCATATCGGCGTAAGTCCTATTATCTTTGAATTCTTATAATTTGCAACAAGCTTATCCAAAAATGCGTGCATATTCTTTTTTAACGCTTCCTCGCCTCTGCCAAAATCATTCGCTCCAAAAGCCGAAATTATTATATCGGGATGATAATTGTCAACGCTTGGAACGGCACTTTCGTGGAAATATGCTCCGCCCACACCGAAAATAACCGTGTCGGCATCATATCTTAATGAAACCTGATATGCATAGCTGTTAGAGTCGGAAACGGTATCCCATCCCTGCGTTATCGAATCTCCGATAAAAAATATCTTTTTACCGAAGGTATGCTGATAACGTCTTGCCTTTGCATCCTTACTGAGAGTTACCTCTGTTATTACTCCCGATTCGTGACTTGGGAAAATAAGAGTAAGTCGATTTTCACCCTTTGAAGCATCAAGATCCTTATAGAATACATCTCCGGATGAAAGCTCGATATGATCCTCCTTGACTCCGTTTACAAAAAGCTCATATTTTTTACCTACTATCACCTTAAAAGAAAAGAAAGAAGAATCTGTAACAAAATCAAGTCTTACACCGTTTGTACGTCCTGCCCACTCACCAAGATTATCGCTAAGCTTCCAATAATCGGCTATCTGTTCACGAAGGCACCTGTAAAGATGAAGCATTCCGTTTTCTTCTTCATAATCAAGCACTCCAACCGCAAGCTCAAGAATGTCGGCGTTAGTTAAAATTCTTTTTCCGTTATCCATATTTTCCTCCAAAAAGAAAAAATAATCCTTTATCCCTCTCCTGCCGTAAGCTTTATAAGCAACGAACGGTTATCGGGCTGTTCCTTTGCGTCGAGCGCCGCCCTGTTGCGCCTTATCTCTCCGCATTTTTCACATTTGTGTATGATAACAAATCCCCTTTTGGCATCAGGCTCGGTGCGTATCGGGCGCAAAAGCCCACCGCATTCGTTGGCTCTGTCACCTGGATTTATGTCGACGTGAAGCGACCACAAGCAAAACGGGCAGTGATTGCGTGAGCTTCTTCCCATAGGAAGCACGTCTTTTCCACAATGCTTACACGTAAAAGCTTCATCTTTTTTTGTAAACCGTTTTTGTTCCATTATGTCACCTCAATCCGCAAGCGCCTTCTTATCGTCCGCCGAAAGCTTTACATCAAGATTCTTCATCGCAGGATCATAAAGCAAAAGCGCACCGTAGGGACGTTCGTTATAATCAAGCTCCTCGTTATAATAGAACTGCGCGTGAATGGCAATAAGCGTATTTCCCTCGATAAGCTCTTTTATGTCAACGGGCTCGTCACTTTCTTCAAAATCAAATGTGTAGCGGTAAAAATTATATAACGTAGTCTTAGCCTTGCTCTCGGCACTCGCCTTGCAACGTATCTTCTTTATGTTAGGAGAATTTGTATCACCGTTATCCTCTGTGTTTTCAGGAGTAAGATCGACATAAAGAACTATACTTACGTCAAAATAGTCACCCTCTCTGTCGGGAACTTCAGCAAGTCCCTTATCAGTCGCAAGTGCCTTAAGTGTACTGTTATTATATCTGAAAACAAGCTGTATCTGATTTGCATCGGGAATAATTGCATAATCAGGAATCGAAAAATACCCCGAATTATAATCGGCTCTTGTAATTATGTCCTGATTTTGCTTAAAAATATATAGATTTTCGCCCTGTTCGGCATAAAGTGCTGAAAGCTTTTCATTTTTCGAAAGCGAATCGATCTCCTTCGGTGTTCCTGTCGAAGATACTCGCCATATCAAAAAAACGCATACCGCAAAAACTACGCATCCGATAATGATGCCCAAAAGCTTCCAAATTCTTTTAATTGCTACCCAAACTCTTGACATGACCGCTCCTTTTGATTATAATAATATATTATAACACGTATTTGTTAAAAATTCAAGCATATGAGGTAAATTATGCATTTATACGATTACACTCCACAAAAAAATACAAGCCGCCTTTTCGGTATAATGATATGCCTTGCCTCTCTCGGAATAGGTCCTTTTTTGTTTTCATTGATAATAAAAGATCTTCCGTTTAAATGGGTATTTCAACTGATTTCTATCATATCTCTGACCGCCATAATTTTTATAGTCACCCGTTACATCGCCAAAAACTTTATGTACACGGTAATGCGTTCCGACAATGACGGAGTTGATTTCACAGTTACAGAGATCACAAATGGCGGACGCTCAAAAATAACAGTTTGCAGAATATCTGTAAGTGGGATCGAATCGGCTGAAATCTTCGACAGAAATGACAGTAACGCTATTCTTCGTCAGAAGGAAATCGAAAAAAAAGCAAAAAAGGAAGGCAGAAAAAGCTTTAATTACTGCCCCGATATAAACCCCGCAAAAGTTTGCCTTATTCTTTGTGAAGAATGCGGAGAAAAATTTTTGATCAAGATAGTTCCCGATGATATCCTGTGCGGATATCTCGGAGTTAAATAATTATAAATCTTTTTTAATAAACACAAAAAATCCCCGACGGATTTCCGTCGGGGATAATTTTGTTAATTATTACTTAGAATTAGGCGCATAACCGTTAAAGCCATAGGTCTTAACGATAGTGGGATAATCCTTGTAAGATACGTTCGCATCGTACGGACCCTTACCGGATACATACTTCTTACTTGTGTACTGATACATACCGTACATCTTGCTGTACTTAGCGCCAAGCGAGGTGTAGGTGTGATCATAGTAATGTGCTACCCAGAACTCATATCTTGCACAGATCTGAGACATAGGAAGCTGGGTTGACTTATACTGACCGGTGTACATACCGGAGAGGTAACCCTTAGCTGCGATCATATCCATAAACTTCAAGCAAATGTTCTTAGCAGTTGTCTTGCTAAGGCTGGTCTGTGAAGGATCTTCGTAGTCAAAGTAGATCGGATACTCGAACTTCTTACCCTTGATCCAGGAAAGCATATTGTTTGCATCCTTCTCTGCCGCAGAAACGGAGAGAGCGTAAGAATAATAGTAAGCACCGATATCAAGTCCTGCTGCTCTTGCCTGAGAATAGAATTTCTCGAAGCAGGAGTCCTTACCCTTGGTAGTACCTGCACGAAGGATTACGTAATCGTAACCTGCTGCCTTTACCTTCTTGAAGTCGATGTTACCCGACTGCCAGGAAGAAACGTCAAGACCCTGTGCCTGAACCTTACCGGTTCCTGCCATACCACCCTTATATCCTCTGTCATAACCGGTCTTACCCGATGTAGAAACAGGATTAAGGTCGAAATACAAAGAATTGCTTGTGTTAGGACCAACTATACCGTCAACGGTGAGTCCGTTTTCATGCTGATATGCTCTTATAGCCGAAACAGAAGCCTGACCAAGAATGCCGTCGATGCTTCCATCATAGTATCCAAGCTTCTTAAGGTCTGTCTGAAGCTTCTTCGCGTTAGTGATTATAGAATTCAAAGTGTTAGGACCTGCCTTACCGTCAACAGTAAGACCGTTCTCTCTCTGATAGGATTTAACTGCAGCCAATGTCTTTGCACCAAAGGAACCGTCTATAGAACCGTTAAGGTGACCGAATACAACGAGCGCCTTCTGGAGATGCTCAACCTGTACACCGGTTGCACCCTGGTGGAGTGACTGGTTTGCAGTGAATTCATAAGACTCATTATTATTGTTGTTGTTATTGGATGTAGAACCGCTCGATGTAGATCCGCTCGATGTGGAACCGCTTGATGTAGATCCACTTGATGTGCTACCCGAAGAGCTCGAAGAGCTATTCAACTTAGCTACTGCGTTTGAAAGTGCGCTGAGAGTCTTAGGACCTGCTACACCGTCAACAGTAAGACCGTTTCTTGTCTGGAATGACTTAAGAGCCGAAAGTGTGCCATCTGCCAAAGATACGTCAATAGTACCGTGGTAATAGCCAAGCTTCTTAAGTTGGATCTGGAGATTTGCACCCTTGTTCTTCATAGAAGTAAGAGTCTTTGTTCCTGCTTCACCGTCTGCTGCGAGTCCGTTATCACTCTGGTAAGCCTTAACAGCCGCAACAGTCTTGCTACCGTAGTTACTGTCTATAACGTCATCAAGATATCCAAAGATAGTAAGTATCTGCTGAACATATCTTACCTGCTCACCTGTGCTTCCTTTAACAAGAAGCTGATTGGTTTTAAGCTTTGATTTGATAGTCAAATCGAGATTTGCGGTATTATTAGAAGTAGAACCACTTGAGGTAGAACCACTTGAGGTAGAACCGCTCGATGTAGAGCCGCTCGAAGTAGAACCGCTCGATGTAGAGCCGCTCGAAAGTGCGTTAACTGCCTTTGTCAACTCATTAAGTGTAGTTGTATTAGCAACACCTGTCTGCTCAAGTCCCTTAGCCTTCTGGAAAGCCTTGAGAGCTGCGATCGACTTCTCGCCAAACATACCGTCAATAGATCCGGTATAGTAGCTGAGCTTCTTAAGATTGTTCTGGATTGCAACAACCTTATTCTTAAGAGATGTCAATGTATTCTGACCAGCCTGACCGTCAACAGTAAGACCGTTATCACCCTGATACTTCTTAACAGCTGCAAGAGTCTTTTCACCGAAACCACCGTCAACAGTCAAAGGACCGTATCCAAGAGCATTGAGTGCCTTCTGCATGTACTCTACCTGAACACCGTTATCACCCTTAACAAGAAGCTGAGAAGTGTAGAACTCATCGCCGCCAACATAAGTTGATCCTGAAGGAGCTGTGGGAACGCTCTTATTATAACGGTAGATCTTGTAGCTTCCGCCGTACTTAGAAGCAAGACCCGAAGGTGTATAAGTTGTCTTCTTAAGCTGAGGAGGAGTCTGCTCGGTGATCTCAATCTGAGTAATACCACCGTTGCTACCGTACTTAAGACCTGTTACAAGAACAACGTGAGGTGATGAGTTAAGACAGTCACCCAGCTGAAGCTTCCATGTGGAGTTGCTCGTTGTAACGCTTCCGATGCACGATGAAATGCTGGGAATAGAATAAGTAGTCTGTCTACTTGTACCCCAGCACCAAGCTACGAATGCCGAGCAGTCGGTTGCGTAGTAGGTAGAAGATTTCTGATATTTTGATCTGGTAGTATAGAAGATGCTGCTTGAAGACTTGGTAGACTCAAGGAATGCATCTACAGATACACCGTATCCAATGTACTTACCTGAATAAATAGGCTGACCGTAAGGTAAGCGGTAAGTGTTTCCTGCGTAGAAAGTATACGCACTGTTCCAGCCTTTCACAGTTTTCTTACAAACCCATGTAGAATTCCAGAGATAATTTGCTCTGTCAACTATATTCTGCTGATTCTGTGTTACAGCAGATGTGTTCGTAGGAAGAACTATAACGAACGTACTTAAAACAAAGATAAGTACGAGTGCAAAGCTGAGAACTTTTTTAAAGAGTTTTTTGCCTGCCATTGGTTTTTTCCCCCTGTAAATAATAGTTAAAATAAGAATGCAGGATATAGGTTCCGCATTCACAGTTAAATTATATAACTTACCCCAAAAAAAGTCAACCCCTTTTGTTCACTTTCTACTATTTCAATAAAAATGCTCCCATTTTTTAAGCACTTTGACAAATACCGTTCGGCATTTTTTATATATTAAAGTATTCAAAATCGTCAAAAACGACAAAAAGAATTCAGCATACCCGCTTTTTATACAAAAGAAGAAATAGCCAAGCTAAATCAATTTTTTCGTATATATAATATATAATGAAAAAAATTATCAAAATTCGACCTTTTTACCAAAGGCGGGGATCAGCGAAATATTCACCTTGCGGTGAACGTGAAATAATTTTTTAATGAAATCGTGCAATGCACGATGAAATCCGAGCAATGCTCGGATGAAATCTTCGGTTTCTCCTCAGATGAAATTAAATCCGCCTCTAAGCAGCCCCGCTTTAGCGGGATTTCATCGCGAAGCGATTTCATCCACGATAGTGGATTTATTCCGCTATGGCGGATTTAGTTGAAAAAAGCACTTGCCGAAGCAAGTGCTTTTTTCTGTGTTTGAAGCTCAAAATGACAACTCAATCAATTTAGTGAAATATTCGGCGTTGCCGAATATGAAATAATTTTCTTACGAAAATTGTGAAATATTGCTCCTTCGTCGCAATGTGAAATGAAATAAATCCCCTCACGCGCCACAGCGCATTTCACACGCGAAGCGTATTTCACGCACGTAGTGCACTTCACAAATCCCACAAGGGATTTATTTCGTTGAAAAAAGCACTTGCCGAAGCAAGTGCTTTTTTCTGGTGCACCTTCAGGGATTCGAACCCGGGACCCACTGATTAAGAGTCAGTTGCTCTACCAACTGAGCTAAAGGTGCATTATTCGCAACGCTATGTATTATATCACACACTTTTTTTATTGTCAAGTCTTTTTTTGAAAAAATTTATATTTTTTTAAAAGATATTTTCAAACCGCCTTTTTAGATCATTAAAAAGATTTCTTAAATTCCCTAAAACATAAAATTATTATGGTAAATCTGCACAAATTAAATTACTAATTTTCTACATCTCCATTTATTCAAAAAAAGTTTTTGGAGTTGACCTTTTTCGCAATACGTGGTATAATGTTATATGGTAAAAAAGCTATTACAAACCAATTTTTAGCTAAACAGGAGGAACAAATATGTCTACAGCTAAAAGACTGCTATCATTACTGCTGTGTTTAGTAATGATATTTGCAATGTTTGGATGCAGTAGCGGAGATGAAAGTTATTCGGATTCCGATACTACAAATTCAGGTCAAAAACCCAATCTCCCTTCTCAAGCACCCGAAAATTACGTTTCACTCGCTGAACACGAGACCGCATATTACAGAATTGTATACGAAAAGGGATTGCAGCCTGCAGTTACCAAAAAGATAACTCAGCACGTTGCTACACTTCAGACAAAGATCGGTGTAGTTATGGAGGCTGTTTCAGACGATAAGATTCCCACTCCCGACGGAATGCCCGAAATCCTTATCGGTGACACAAACCGTGAGGAATCAAGACTTGCTACTATCAAACTTCGTTCGGGTGAGTACAAAGTCGAGTACAACAAGGACACCAAGAACGTAGTTATCGCAGGCGGAAGCGCATCCGCTCTTAGTTCTGCTATAGATGCATTCTTCAAGAAGGCTCTTGACACAACCAAGAGATACCTTGCTATCCCCGATAACTATTCAGCCGAAAAATTCCTTGACTTCCCCATTCAGTCGGTAGTTATCGACGGAGTTGCTCTTCAGGAATTCTCGGTAGTATATCCTAAAGGCGCTGATGCAGTAACAAAGTACGCAGCGCAAAACCTTGTTGACTACGTTGAGATCAACATGGGTGTAAAGCTCACAATGACCGATGACGGCAAGGCTGCAAAGGATCATGAAATACTTATAGGTAGCACAAAGCGCTCGGAGTCCAAGGTAACGACCTCTATGAAGGACGGTCAGTACGTTCTTATGCAAAAGAATGGCAAGATCGTTATGCAGGGTAACGGTATATATGTCGGTGCAGCTGTTGGTGCTTTCGTAAGCAAGTATCTTCCCAACACCGGAAACAAGAAAGAAATAAACATCACAAACCTTCCCGGAAGCGCATCTGCGCAGACCTTCAAATTCCCCACCACATTTAGGAACGCTGTTATTATGATCGGTGACGGAATGGGCTTCAACCATATCGAAATGGCTAAAAACGGTGGAATGGAAGCCTTCTATGCAGAGCAGTTCCCCAACAAGGGTAAGGCAAGAACAAGATCACAGACCGTTATCAACGGAAACGCAGAAGACTACACAGACAGTGCCGCAGCGGCAACTGCTCTTGCAACAGGTTACAAGACTCTTAACGGCCGTGTAGGTGTTGACAAAAACGGCGCTACTCTCAAAAATATCCGCGAGCTCGCAGATGAAAAAGGAGCTAAAACCGCTGTTGTTACTACCGACGTAATCGGAGGTGCAACGCCGGGCGGATTCCTCGCTCACAACAAAAACAGAAAAGTAAACAACGTAACAAACCCCGATATCATAAAGCAGATAGACACTCTTATTGCCGAAAAGAAAGTAGAATACACTATGGGACGTGAATCCGATTCTGCGGATGCTCCAAACCCCGATATTCTCAAAGGCGCAAGAGATGCACTTGAGATAATCTCCGAGGGCGGATCACAGTTCTTTATGATGATAGAGGGCGCGTACATCGATAAGGATTCGCATAACAACCGTTATGACAAATGTGTTGAAGCTGTTAAGCAGTACAACGACGTTATAGCTTATATGTCTACATTCGTATTCTGCCACCCCGACACCGTACTTATAGTTACGGCTGACCATGAAACGGGTGCTCTTACGAAGGACAGCAGCTATAAGTATGGATATAAATACACAAGCGGAAGTTCTTCTTACCGTCAGCACACAAACAACGATGTTCCTGTATTTGCATTAGGTCCGAAGACCGAATATTTCAACAACTATAGAGTTGAAAACGTTTGCATCCCGCACTTTGCGGCTCAGGCATTCGGCGACACAGCATTCGGTGATCCTAACTATACAAAGAACAGAGATCCGTTGTAATATTCAGATCTTTAAGGGGCTGCGTCATTTAGCGCAGAACAAAAACACAAAAAATAAAAATAATAAAAAAATAGCTTTAACTGTGAATAAAAATCGCGGTTAAAGCTGTTTTTTGTATAGGAATTTTCGAGATAAACTCTCAAATTCCATTTTTATATATGTTTTTTAGCCGCGCTTTGGCTCTCTGGCGTACCTTTGTACGCCGACGAGAATCAAATCACGACTTCTGCATCTGAATGACGCAGCCCCATTTTTTAAAATACGATAGTTTTTATGGCATTATCTGCAACGAAGCATCCTTCTTTTCCGAGTGCATCGAAAATATATTTGTTTGCTTCTGTTGCATTTCCTATGTATTCGTACGGTTTTCCCGTCACGCGCTTTTTAAATGCGGCTTCGGATGTTGGCCAGATAGTGATCTTCGGAGAAACGCAATCGAAAAGTTCTTTTGTAACACCGCTGTATCCGTGATGATTTATCTGCATTATATCGCTTTTTAAAAAGTCTTTGTAAATCTTTACTAATAATTCGGATATGATCTTATCGCAGTCTGCGGGGAATAATACGCTTTTTCCGTTTGAGGTCATTTTTATTACCATTGAAGCATCGTTTACGGCGGGCGCTATATCGGGAGCGCAAAGCTCCTGAGTGAATAAAACGGTGAACTCCGTATTGCAGAATTTTAAGGTTTGTCCTACGTGAGGCTTTATAAAAAGTGTATCGCTGTAATGCTTTTTTGCAATATCAAAGATAGTTTTACTCAAAAAATTATTAGGTTTGTATTCTTCGGAATACGTTGACGGATCTCCGTTGTTGAAAATGAAATTTTCTATATGTACACTGTTAGAATATAGCTTTGTGAATTTTGTAAATGCGCCGAAATGATCTGCATGAGGATGGGTAAATATCCAAGCGGCAATAGTTATTTTTTCACCTTTTTGTTTGTTGTTGCTCTTCAGATATTCGTATAATATCTCTGCATCGCGAGGTGATTTTTCAACATCGTTTTGAATGTAATTTCCGTATCCTCCGTCTATTATTATATAACGGCCGTCTTCGAGAGTTATTACAAAAGACATACCGTTTCCGTCTGTTATTTCACGGTGTGAATAATCGAGCGGGATTATAGCAAGTGTTGTGTCTCCTGCTTTTTCGTAGGCTTTTTTTTCTGCTTTATAAACGGTTTCCAAAAGAGGATCGTTAAGCACTCTCAAAACCCCGTTATAAGCGGTATAGCTTAAATTTAAAAGCTTATTTTCATTGAATAAGGTAACAAAAAGATTGTTATTTATATCTAAAAAGTCTTTCTTTACGTATCCGTTTTGTAAAAGAATGTTAATATATTCTTCTGTGTCTTTTTTTGTAACGTTTGAATAACACATCTGGGAGCATTGATTTCCGCAGGGGAGGGTTGAAATATAAGTTCCTTTATTGAATATCATAATCGCTTTTAAAATATTCGGGCACGCATAATTTTTGCGTACCCGAGTTTTTTCCTTTATATTATTGATTTTTAAGTTTTTGCTGAATTTGGTTTATATGTCGATACCGAAATTTTTGACGTTCCGCCTACGAATTTAAGAATCTCTATATTTCCATCGGCAACATAGCAGGTGGAGTTTTGCGCCAACCACTTATTCTGTGCTTGAGCATTACCTGTTCCACTGCCTTTGGAACGTTCGTTGAAGCTTGCTTGTGATGTAGTCCATAGTGACCATTTTGGAGCTATCTTCTGATAAAGTGATGTTGAACCGCCACTGAATCCGTGATGAGCTAACTGTACAATATCGCTCTTCAGTGTTGTGTTGTACATATTGATCAACAGATTTGTGGTTTGTTGTTCAGTATCGGCAAGGAACATAGTTGTTACACCGTTTGCAGACATTCTTAATATAAGTGAGCCGTCATTTACCAATTCCATTTTGTTTGGAGCATGACTTTCTTGTGAGCAGATCACTTCAAATGTTGTATTGCAGAAGGTGAGCTTTTGTCCCGTGTGAGGTACTAACTTTTTGGCTTTTGGATAGTAGGTTGACATTATCGTTGGAAGGGTATCGGTCAGATATGTGTTAGCTGTTTGCACGTATCTTGTGGGATCGCCGGGGTTGCATATAATGTATTCAAGCGTAACCTTTGATCCGTGGTTTTTCGCGAAGTCATTGAATGCGCCCGAGTGGTCTTTGTGACCGTGAGTTAAAATCCAAGCCGCTATAACAATTTTACCGTCTTTTCGTTTGTTATTATCCTTCAAATAGTTGTAGATATAATAGATATCATCGGATTTCCAAGGATCGTTGCGGTATCCACCGTCAAATATGATATATCTTCCGTCTTCAAGCGTTACGATATAAGACATTCCGCTGCTGTGTGTTTCATTTGAAAGGGTATAATCAAGTGACATAACAGCAAGACTTGTATCGGTGACCTTTGTATATGATGGCTCAGATGTTTTATAAACTGAATTTTTGAGCTCATCAAGAATTACCGTAAGGGATTTATTATATGCAAGATATGAAATATGCACCAAGCCATTTTTTCCGTAGCAGGTAACAAAACGGTTTCCGTTTATTGAGTTATCTTCGGTTTTCTTGTATCCTAAGGTAGCTAGTTGTGCTACATAACTGTTTATTCCCGTCGCAGATGCATCTTTGTAGTAAAGCTGTGAAATCCCCGCGCCTGACGGATATGTTGTAGAGTAGGTTGCGTTGGGGTATCTGGGTAACTTGGAAAGGCTTACACAGTAAGCATCTACAGTTGATGACGGAAGTGCCATAGAGAACGAGCCTGCTGTGGGGTTTGATGCTTTTGCATCATCGAGTAAGCTTATGAACCTGTCTATTGCGAGGATCGTGGTTGTATCGTTGTTTCCTGCAATAACGATTTTGTTATCTACTTTGCTTAATACGTATTCGTTTTCCTCAGTTCCGTGAAGTGCTTTCAATACCTCTTGATAACTTGAGTTTCCGACTATTATCTGGTTCTTCTTTGTATCATAGGCTTCACCTACAACGATAGAAGATACGCCCGTTACTGTTTTTATTTTTGCAGCGAGAGCATTTATTTTTTCTTTGACGGCAGATGAAACATCATGAAAAACTATGCTGTATTGAGCGGTGTTGGCAAAGGCAAGAGTGGTAAGTGTTTTTGAAACTCCAAAGGTGGTGCTGCCATCCTTATAATTCATTGTTGAGCTTGGCAAAGGTTCGATATATTTGTCATAAAAAACACCGCAAGCCTCGGAAAGAGCCTGATCGTTTTTTGCAACTATAACGATCTTTTTGCCCGCAAATTGAATAATATAGTCTTTTGTTGATTCTTTCAGCTGCTCTATAGCCATAGATGTTTCGGGTGCTTTGCTGTTACCGATGATTATTTCGTAAACCGAGCTTTCATTAAGAGGAAGCGAGAAACCGAGCTTTGCTAATTTCATATTTAGCTCCGCCGCAGCCGAAAGAGCAACGGCATTGTTTTTGTCAGCGATCAAAGAATATCTCTTAAGATCGTTTTTATTGGAATTATCGGTTTCGATAGGGCTCGTATCGGTGGTTGCTTTGTCTGTGCTTGCTTTGTCTGTGTTTGCAGTACCTTCTGTAGGGACTTCGCCTGTGGCATCTGAAGTATCAGATGCCGCAGGATGATGCTTTTTTATTATAACTGTGGTACAAGCAACCGCATTGAAGAGCATACAGAATATAAGAGCCAACAGTAAAAGCGTTTTTGTTATTTTCATAAAATGAACTCCTTTTGAAGGTGTGTTATGATCTATTTACCCTTGGGTCTTTATAGGAGCGCAAGTCGTTACCGAAATTTTTGACGTTCCGCCAACGAATGTAAGTATTTCGATGTTATCGTCACCTACATAGCAGGTTGAGTTTTGTCTTGCCCATTTGTTTTGAGCTTGAGCATTACCGTTTCCACCGCCGTTTGTACGCTGGTTGAAGCATTCCTGGCTGGTAGGCCAAAGTGTCCATTTAGGAGCTATCTTTTGATAAAGCGCGGTAGATCCTCCGCTAAATCCGTGGTGCGCTATCTGCATAATGTCGCTCTTCAGTGTGCTTCCGTACATATTGTTCAAAAGGTTAGTGGTCTGAGCTTCAGCATCGGCAAGGAAGAGAGTTGTCACTCCGTTTGCGGTCATTCTGAGAATGATAGATGAATCATTTACCCATTCCATTTTATTGGGAGAGTGGCTTTCCTGTGAACACATTATCTCGAATGTCGTATTGCAGAATGTTATTTTTTGACCTGTATGGGGTACTATTTTCTTTGCAGTCTTAAAATACTTGTTAAGACAGTAGTAAGGAAGACCTCCGTCTTTACTTGTTCCCGGGAGCCATCCGCTTGGCTGCTGATCGTATCTTGATTTGTCACCGCAGTTCATAAGATAATATTGCAATGTTACCCGACTGCCGTAGGTGCTTGAGAAGGAAACGAAGCATCCGTAGTGGTCACTGTGGTCGTGTGTGAATATCCAAGAGGCAATAACAATTTTTCCGTCTTTACGCTTGTTGTTGTTTTTGAGATAATTGAAAAGTATATGGTGGTCTCTTGCATTGTTGCTGTTGTAACCGCCGTCTATAATGATGTAACGTCCGTCCTCGAGAGTTATTACGTAAGACATTCCGCTTGCATCGTAATTACTGCCGACCTTTTTTTGTGTAGTATCGTAATCAAGCGACATAACAGCAAGCTTTGCATCGGTGACCTTCGTATATGACGGTTCAGATGCTTTATAAACCGAGTCTTTGAGTTCATCAAGAATTACCGTAAGGGATTTATTATATGCAAGATATGAAATATGGACTAAGCCGTTCTTTCCGTAGCAAGTAACAAAACGGTTTCCGTTTATTGAGTTATCTTCGGTTTTCTTGTATCCTAAGATAGCTAATTGTGCTACATAACTGTTTATTCCCGATGCAGATGCATCTTTGTAGTAAAGCTGTGAAATCCCCGCGCCTGACGGATATGTTGTAGAGTAGGTTGCGTTGGGGTATCTGGGTAACTTGGAAAGGCTTACACAGTAAGCATCTACAGTTGATGACGGAAGTGCCATAGAGAACGAGCCTGCTGTGGGGTTTGATGCTTTTGCATCATCGAGTAAGCTTATGAACCTGTCTATTGCGAGGATCGTGGTTGTATCGTTGTTTCCTGCAATAACGATTTTGTTATCTACTTTGCTTAATACGTATTCGTTTTCCTCAGTTCCGTGAAGTGCTTTCAATACCTCTTGATAACTTGAGTTTCCGACTATTATCTGGTTCTTCTTTGTATCATAGGCTTCACCTACAACGATAGAAGATACGCCCGTTACTGTTTTTATTTTTGCAGCGAGAGCATTTATTTTTTCTTTGACGGCAGATGAAACATCATGAAAAACTATGCTGTATTGAGCGGTGTTGGCAAAGGCAAGAGTGGTAAGTGTTTTTGAAACTCCAAAGGTGGTGCTGCCATCCTTATAATTCATTGTTGAGCTTGGCAAAGGTTCGATATATTTGTCATAAAAAACACCGCAAGCCTCGGAAAGAGCCTGATCGTTTTTTGCAACTATAACGATCTTTTTGCCCGCAAATTGAATAATATAGTCTTTTGTTGATTCTTTCAGCTGCTCTATAGCCATAGATGTTTCGGGTGCTTTGCTGTTACCGATGATTATTTCGTAAACCGAGCTTTCATTAAGAGGAAGCGAGAAACCGAGCTTTGCTAATTTCATATTTAGCTCCGCCGCAGCCGAAAGAGCAACGGCATTGTTTTTGTCAGCGATCAAAGAATATCTCTTAAGATCGTTTTTATTGGAATTATCGGTTTCGATAGGGCTCGTATCGGTGGTTGCTTTGTCTGTGCTTGCTTTGTCTGTGTTTGCAGTACCTTCTGTAGGGACTTCGCCTGTGGCATCTGAAGTATCAGATGCCGCAGGATGATGCTTTTTTATTATAACTGTGGTACAAGCAACCGCATTGAAGAGCATACAGAATATAAGAGCCAACAGTAAAAGCGTTTTTGTTATTTTCATAAAATGAACTCCTTTTGAAGGTGTGTTATGATCTATTTACCCTTGGGTCTTTATAGGAGCGCAAGTCGTTACCGAAATTTTTGACGTTCCGCCAACGAATGTAAGTATTTCGATGTTATCGTCACCTACATAGCAGGTTGAGTTTTGTCTTGCCCATTTGTTTTGAGCTTGAGCATTACCGTTTCCACCGCCGTTTGTACGCTGGTTGAAGCATTCCTGGCTGGTAGGCCAAAGTGTCCATTTAGGAGCTATCTTTTGATAAAGCGCGGTAGATCCTCCGCTAAATCCGTGGTGCGCTATCTGCATAATGTCGCTCTTCAGTGTGCTTCCGTACATATTGTTCAAAAGGTTAGTGGTCTGAGCTTCAGCATCGGCAAGGAAGAGAGTTGTCACTCCGTTTGCGGTCATTCTGAGAATGATAGATGAATCATTTACCCATTCCATTTTATTGGGAGAGTGGCTTTCCTGTGAACACATTATCTCGAATGTCGTATTGCAGAATGTTATTTTTTGACCTGTATGGGGTACTATTTTCTTTGCAGTCTTAAAATACTTGTTAAGACAGTAGTAAGGAAGACCTCCGTCTTTACTTGTTCCCGGGAGCCATCCGCTTGGCTGCTGATCGTATCTTGATTTGTCACCGCAGTTCATAAGATAGTATTCCAAGGTTACTCTTGTACCGTACGTATTGGAAAAATCAACGAATCCGCCGTAATGGTCACTGTGGTCGTGGGTGAATATCCAAGCTGCGATAACGATCTTGCCATCCTTACGCTTGTTGTTGTTTTTGAGGTAATTGAAAAGAATATGGTGATCTTTAGCACCTCCGTATCCACCGTCTATAACGATGTAACGTCCGTCCTCGAGAGTTATTACGTAAGACATTCCGCTCGCATCGTAATTACTGCCGATCTTTTCTTGCGTAGTATCGTAATCAAGCGACATAACCGCAAGAGATGTCTCTGTTACTTTGGTATAAGCAGGCTCATTTCCTTTATATACCGCACCCGAAAGGGAATCGAGTATAACGGTGAGTGATTTATTGTAATTGAGGTACGAAATATGCACAAGTCCTTTATCGCTGTGGCAAGTAACAAAACGGTTACCGTTTATTGAGTTATCTTGTACCTTTATATATCCGAGAGCTTCAATCCGGGCAACATATGCGTTTATCTTTGACGCGTCGGCAGATTTGTAATAAAGCTGTTTGATGCCCGAACCCGAAGGATAGGTCGTTGAATATGTTCCTCCCGAGAAAGAGGGGATAGCATCAAGAGTTGCCGAGAAAGAATCTTTTATTGCACCAGATATAGATAAAGTGAAGTTACCTTTAGTGGGATTTACAGACTTTGCTACATTCATAGCGTCAATAAATGCGTCTATAGCGCCTATCGTCATAGTGTCACTCTTACCTGCAACAACTATTTTGTTACCGGATTTAGTGATTGTGTATTCGTTTGGCTTTAGAGATTTTATAGCTGCTGATGTTTCTGAAAATGTTGCAGGACCTATAAGTATCTGCGCTTTCTTTGCAGAATAGGAAGCGCCCGTCTTAATGGATTTTACTCCGCACATAGATTTCATAAAAGTAACTAGTTCATTGGTCTTGTTTTTTACTTCTTGTGAAACCTGACCGAATACTATTTCGTATTGCGCTATACCATTAAATGAAAGTGTAGCAAGGTTTTTTGCGGTTCCAAGTGTTGTTGTTCCGTCTTTTGCTGCAATCGTTTTGTCTTTAAGGTCTTTGATATAGGTATCGAAGAAGAGATCGCACGCCTCGCTTAACGCAAGATCGGTTTTGGCGACGATGACGATTTTTTTGCCTGAAAACTGAATGATATAATGACTGTCGGTTTTAGCAAGCTGTTCAAGAGCAGCCTTTGTTTCTGCTGAAGTGTTGTTGCCTATGAGTATTTCATAAACCGAACGGTCATTTAAGGGAAGCGATATTCCCTTGTCACTTAATTTTGAACTAAGGGATTTTGCTGCTTTAATAGCAAGTGAATTGTATTTATCGGCAACGATCGAATATCTTGAAATGTCGTTTTTCATTAAATCTCCTTGACCTTCGATGTGTTCGACTTTGACTGATTCGTCAGAAGAATCGTTGTTGAAGTTCTGATCGGGAAAACCATTTTGAATGTCGCTTTGAATATCGCTTTGATCAATATTCGATTCGAGATCCGAGTTTGATTCTCCGCCAAGATCGTTATGCATTCCGCAGGCTGTTGTTAAAAACAACATGGAAATCACTAAAATTAACGAAAATAATGATTTTGTGTTTTTCATAATAAACCTTCCTGATTTTATTAAGTAATTAAATATACCTATACACAATAATTATATCACTAAAAGTTTTAATTTTCAATGTTGTTTTTTCACAATTATTATTGTAGTGTTTTATACATAATGTAAAAAAGGCTGTCATGCTTGACGGTATAAAAACAGGATGTCCCATTTGAGTCTGAGACATCCTGATTTAATTATTTATTTTCCATAGCTCTGCGCTTTTTCATAACCGCTTTCATTCTTTCTTCGTTGTTGAGTATTTTCTTTCTCAAACGAATAGATTTTGGCGTAACTTCGATAAGCTCATCATCGGTTATGAATTCTATTGCTTCTTCAAGTGAGAATATTACGGGAGGTGTAAGAAGTAGCTTTTCATCCGCACCTGCCGAACGTATAGCCGTAAGCTGCTTTTTCTTGCAGGGGTTTACTGCGATATCGTCGTTTTTCGGATTTTCTCCCACTATCATACCTTCATAAACGGGGGTTTGAGGTCCTACGAACAAAGTGCCGCGCTCCTGCGTGTTGAAAAGTCCGTATCTTGTTGTTTCGCCTGTTTCAGATGCTATAAGCGATCCTGTAAATCTCATTGTTACCTCGCCTCTGTAAGGCTGATAACCGTCAAAGAGAGAATTCATAATACCTTCTCCGTGAGTTGCGGTAAGAAATTCCGAACGGTATCCGAAAAGACAACGAGAGGGAATAGAATATTCTATTCTCATACGGCTTCCAACGGGAGACATCTCTAAAAGATCGCCTTTGCGTTGACCGAGCTTTTCAACTACCGCGCCTACGTATTCACTTGGAACGTCAAGTGTGACCTTTTCCATAGGCTCGCATTTAACACCGTCTATTTCTTTAAAGAGCACTCTGGGGTTAGAGCAGGTCATCTCATATCCTTCACGGCGCATAGTTTCGATGAGGATGGAAAGATGCATTTCACCGCGTCCCGCAACCTTGAATTCCTCGGTGGTCTCACCGTCTTCAACTCGGAGCGAAACGTCTTTAAGCAGTTCTTTGTAAAGTCTGTCACGAAGCTGTCTTGAGGTCACGAATTTACCTTCTTTTCCCGCAAACGGACTGTCATTAACGGCAAACGTCATTTCAAGAGTAGGCTCGCTGACCTTTACAAATTCAAGAGGCTCGGGGCAGGAAAGACTTGTTACAGTATCGCCTATGGTAAGCTCGGAAGCGCCCGAGAAACAAACTATATCTCCCATATAAGCGGTATCAACGGGAATCCTTACGAGACCGTCGATCTGGAAAAGAGCTACTATCTTTATACGCTTTGGAGGGGCGTCGTTGTGATAGTTACAGAGATATGCATCCTGATTTACACGTATAGATCCGCGCTCGATACGTCCGATACCGATTCTTCCTACGTAATCATTGTAGTCGATAGAAGAAATAAGAAGCTGGAGCTCACCGTTTTCGTCGCCTTCGGGAGCGGGAATGTAATTAAGTATCTTTTCAAAGAGAGGAACAAGGTCTACACCCGCAACATCGGGGTCTTCGGTAGCTGTACCTGCTCTGCCCGAACAGTAGAGCATAGGGCTGTCGAGCTGTTCATTTGATGCGTTAAGGTCCATAAGAAGCTCGAGGATCTCGTCTTCGACCTCACCGAGTCTTGCGTCGGGCTTGTCTATTTTGTTTATGACGATAATAACTCTGTGATTAAGCTCGAGAGCTCTTTGTAAAACAAAACGAGTCTGTGGCATAGGTCCTTCAGCAGCATCGACGAGAAGAATAACTCCGTTTACCATTTTGAGTATACGTTCGACTTCACCGCCAAAGTCAGCGTGACCAGGTGTGTCGATTATGTTTATTTTTGTGTTCTTGTAGTGAACTGCGGTGTTCTTTGCAAGAATAGTTATTCCGCGTTCCTTTTCAAGATCGCCCGAGTCCATAACTCTGGTTACGGTCTCCTGGTTTTCACGGTAAATTCCGCCTTGCTTGAGCATTTCATCAACAAGAGTGGTTTTTCCGTGGTCAACGTGAGCGATAATTGCGATATTTCTTAAATCATTACGGACCATAAAATCTTTCTCCTTAAATATTTGTACCGTTTTTTGTCATACTATTACAGTTTAATATTATATCACATTTTTTTCTCGGAATAAAGATAATAAATGACGATTTTTTTACAATATGCAAAAAACTTGTTGTGCATTTTTACAAAAAAAGGTTTTATTGCTTTGCGGATAAATTATTGACATAAAATTATTTATATGATATAATATTTATGATTGTTTGCGTTTTCGCAAAACAGAACAGAGGAAGTGCTCTATGGAAAGAAAACTTTTAATATTTGATCTTGACGGCACTGTAGCTGATACTTTGCCGAGTATCGCTAAGGCGGTAAATATGTGTGCTGATCATTTTGGATACCCTCAAAAAGATGAGGCTTTCGTTATGTCGGCTGTCGGAAACGGAGTAGGTCTTCTTTTGCAAAAAACCATGCCTGAGTATGCTGTTGCCGATGAAAAACAGTTTGCAATGATAAAAGAATATTTTGCAGAATGCTATGAGCTTACACAGTCAAAGATCGATAGCTGTTACGAAGGAATGAGCGAGGTTATGCATTCTCTTTATGAATGCGGATATATTCTTGCTGTGCTTTCAAATAAGCCTGATAAGCTTGTTAAAATGATAATAAAAAATCTTTTTCCCGACGGTATAATCTCAAGGAGTGAAGGGCAGACCGATCTTCCTAAAAAGCCGGATCCCACAGTTCCGCTTATGATAGCGAGTGAGCTTGGCTTTTCTCACGAGGATACGTATTTTATAGGCGACAGCGAGGTCGACGTGCTTACGGGAAAGAATGCGGGAATGAGGACTATTGCGGTTTCGTGGGGATTTCGTGACCGTTCGGTGCTTGAAAAAGAGAAGCCTGATATTATCGTTGATACGAGACAGGAGCTTTTGGAATATTTAAAAAAATAAGTGGAATAAATAAGTTTTACGTTTTGTAGTATGTATTGAAGAAAGAGAAGGAAATAAAAGTGAAGGTTGGATTTGTTTCGCTCGGATGTCCGAAAAATCAGCTTGATACCGAGGTGATGCTTCACGAGGTCGCTACAGCGGGATATGAAATAACTCCCGACGAGACCGAGGCGGACGTTGTTATTATAAATACTTGCGGATTTATCGAGAGCGCTAAAAAAGAGTCTATAGAAAATATACTCGATATTGCTTGGCTTAAGAAAAACCGTTCCCTTAAAGCTATAATAGTTACGGGTTGTCTTGCCGAAAGATACAGAGAAAGCATTATAGAGGAAATGCCCGAGGTCGATGCTGTTCTCGGTGTTGGAAGCATACATAATATAGTCGAGGCGATCGAAGCTGTTACCGTAAAAAAGAAAAAGGGTTCGCATAGAAAATATACATCGTTTGAGGATAAGGAAACTGTAAAGCTTGGAGGTGACAGAGTTCTTACTACTCCTGAATATACGGCTTATATAAAGATAGCCGAGGGATGCGACAACCGTTGCGCATACTGTGCTATTCCGTCTATAAGAGGACGCTTCAGAAGCAGAACTATAGAGGATATCGTAGATGAGGCAAAGCAGCTTGAGGCACTCGGCATCAAGGAGCTTAATATAGTTGCGCAGGATATCACAAGATACGGTCTTGACATTTACGGCTCCTATAAGCTCGCAAAGCTTTTGCACGAGATAACCGAGCAGACCTCTATTCCCTGGATAAGACTCCTTTACTGCTATCCCGATAAGATAACCGATGAGCTTATAGCAGAGATAAGAGATAATGATAGAATTTTAAAATATATCGATATGCCAATTCAGCATATCAGCGATAATATGCTTACCGCGATGAACCGTCACGGCGATTCTGCTATGATAAAAGACGTGATAAAGAAGCTTCGCACGGAAATTCCCGACATAGTTATAAGAACTACCTTTATCGTTGGCTTTCCCGGAGAGACCGAGAAGGATTTTGAGGAGCTTTGTGAATTTGTTAAGGCTACTCGCTTTGAGCATCTTGGCGTATTTCCTTATTCAAGGGAGGAGGACACTCCTGCCTATAGCTTTGAAGATCAGATAGATGAACAGATAAAGCAGGAAAGAGCCGATATCGTGATGCGTGAACAGCTCGATATAAATACAGAAAATAACGAAAAGATGATAGGCAAGACGATAACCGTTCTTTGCGAGGATTATGATCCCGTTGCATCGGTACATTTTGGCAGAAGTGCGGCGGATGCTCCCGAAATCGACGGTAAGGTTTATTTTAAGGCAGAACGTAGAATAGCGCCCGGTTCCTTTGTTAAGGTAAAGATTCGTGAGGTGCTTGATTACGATCTTTTCGGAAGAGCGATATTAAGTTTTGATAAGGAGATATGACGAATGAAAAGTAAAATGAATCTTCCAAATAAGCTTTCTCTTATAAGGCTTGCAATGGTTCCCGTAATACTGTTGGTAGGAATGTTTACACCCCAGTATTCAACAAGCGGACCGAGTATTGCTTTTTATATATCGACGGTAATTTGCGCAGCTTTGTTTATAGCGGCGTCCATTACCGATATGCTTGACGGTAAAATAGCAAGACGTGACGGACTTGTAACCGATTTCGGTAAATTTATAGATCCGATCGCCGATAAATTTATGGTCATAGGCGCATTATTCGTGCTTTTATTCAAGTTTAAAAATCTTGAAATGATTATGATAATCTCTCTTATCATTGTGGTATTCAGAGAACTTGCAATAACGTCTATAAGACTTGTAGCTTCAAAATCTTCAAATGTCGTTCTTGCCGCAAGTATGGTAGGAAAAGTAAAGACCGTAACACAGATAATAGCTATTTCAACTGTATTTTTAGAGCCCGTGGTTCAATGGATCACAAAACTCATCACCGAAGCAATAGTAGGCGGTCCCGTTGTATGGAGATATGATATCCTTCCGCTGTCTTGGATAACGATAGTACTTTCACTTGTTATGACACTTTGGTCGGGAATAAGCTATTTGAGATCTTATTGGAAATATCTTGATCCGGAAAAATAAAAAAATTCTTGGCGCACCTGCCATAAAGCAGGTGCGCCAAACGTTTTCGTGATACAAAAAATGCTCCGCCCGAGATTCCACCTTCGCTTTGCTCGGTGCTGCTTCGCAGTTCGACTTCGCTCAGAATGACACGGGCGGATGCAATAGAGTCCCGAAACGAGGATGGCAAAGACGTTCGGATCTCTCAGGGATGCTAAAATCTGCTTTATGAAATTCATTTTCTAAGGAGTTTTTGCTTTTTGAAATTAAAATATGAAAATATGGGGAAGAAAACTTTTTTGAAGTTTTCTTCCCCATATGATTTTCAATTATTAATTTGATTAATACATTCCGCCCATTCCGCCTGCGCCTGCCATTGCAGCATTTGCCGCAGCTTCAGCAGCGGGATCTTTTTTATCGGCAACTACAGCCTCGGTCGTAAGAATAACCGATGCTATAGAGGATGCGTTCTGAAGCGCGGAACGTGTTACCTTGGTAGGATCTACGATTCCTGCACTTACCATATCGCAGTAAACCTCGTTGTAAGCGTCAAATCCGTAACCTGTCTTGCCGCTTCTCATAATTTCGTTTACTATAACGCCACCGTCAAAGCCTGCATTAGCGGCGATCTGACGTACCGGCTCTTCGAGTGCTTTGAGAACGATGCGAACACCTGTTTCCTCGTCACCCTCAAGAGTGTCGAGAAGTTTAGCAACTTCGGGAATAATGTTAAGATATGCTGTACCGCCGCCTGCGATGATTCCTTCTTCAACAGCCGCGCGTGTTGCGTTGAGCGCATCTTCGATACGAAGCTTCTTTTCTTTCATTTCAGCTTCGGTAGCCGCGCCAACCTTGATAACTGCGACACCGCCCGAAAGCTTAGCGAGTCTTTCCTGAAGCTTTTCGCGGTCGAATTCCGAAGTGGTGCTTTCGATAGCAACCTTTATCTGAGCTATGCGAGCTTTGATCTCGGCAGGGTCACCCGCGCCGCCAACGATAATAGTGTTTTCTTTATTTACCTTTACCTGACGTGCGTGACCGAGCATTTCAAGTGTAGCATCCTTAAGCTCAAGACCTATCTCGGAGGAGATTACCTCACCGCCTGTGAGAATAGCGATATCGCGGAGCATTTCTTTTCTGCGGTCGCCAAATCCGGGAGCTTTAACAGCAACGCATACGAAAGTGCCGCGGAGCTTATTGAGTACAAGAGTTGTAAGAGCTTCGCCTTCAACGTCTTCTGCGATTATCATAAGCTTTCTGCCTGCCTGAACGACCTGTTCAAGAACGGGGAGAACATCCTGAATGTTGGATATCTTTTTATCTGTAATAAGAATAAGAGCATCGTCAAGAATTGCTTCCATCTTATCCATATCGGTTGCCATATAGGGAGAGAGGTATCCTCTGTCGAACTGCATACCCTCAACTACTTCTGAATATGTGTCTGCCGATTTTGATTCCTCAACGGTAATAACACCGTCTGCTGTAACCTTTTCCATAGCGTCTGCGATAAGCTGACCTATAACTTCATCGCCTGCGGAGATAGTTCCGACTCTTGCGATATCTTCGCTTCCGCTTACCTTTTTTGAATTTGAAATAAGAACCTCAACAGCCTTATCAACAGCTTTCTTTATACCTTTACGGAGAACCATCGGGTTTGCACCCGCGGTAACGTTCTTCATACCTTCGCGAACAAATGCCTGAGCGAGAAGGGTAGCGGTAGTAGTACCGTCACCTGCCGCATCGTTAGTTTTGGAAGCAACTTCCTTTATGAGCTGAGCGCCCATATTTTCTGCTTCATTTTCGAGCTCGATTTCTTTTGCGATGGTAACACCGTCGTTTGTTATAAGGGGAGAGCCGTATTTTTTATCGAGAACTACGTTTCTTCCTTTAGGTCCGAGAGTGATCTTGACTGTATCTGCAAGCTTGTCAACACCGCGTGAAAGGGCGCTGCGAGCTTCTATTCCATAGAGAATTTCTTTTGCCATAATATTTTTCCTTTCTTATATATGTGTATTTTAAAATCAGTCTTCAACGATTGCAAGAATATCGTTCTGACGAACTATTATATATTCAACACCGTCTGCTTTTACTTCTGTTCCTGAATATTTTGAAGTTATTACTTTGTCGCCTACTTTAACGGTCATAGCGATTTCTTTACCGTCAACCATTCCTCCCGGACCTACAGCAATTACCTCTGCGATCTGGGGCTTTTCCTGTGCGGATGCGGTAAGTATAAGACCGCCTTTTGTTTTTTCCTCTGCTTCAACGAGTTTTACCACAACTCTGTCTGCAAGTGGTTTGATTGTCATTTTTTCTTCCTCCTAACAATAATATGTGAATAAGAATAAAATTTATATTTTGGCACTCTGGGGGTTAGAGTGCTAATCTATAACATATTTTACACGTTTTTTCATAAAAATCAATACTTTTTTCAATATTTAACATTTAATTAACAATTGAAAAAACGGGAATATAGAAAAACAGATTTAAAAGTTGTCGAAAAGCGTAAAAAAACAGAAAAAAACGGGAATAATATATAAAAAAACGTTACGCGAAAAAATGCTTAAAAATCCAACAAACAGAGAGGTTGATAATGGGAAGAGCGATTGATTTTTTTAATGAGTATATTTTTGGTGTTGGTGTTCCGCTTATCCTGATAGCGGCGGGAATATTTTTTTGTATAAGGTTGAGATTTTTTCATTTTCTCCATCCTATAAAAGTAATAAAGGCACTGAAGCCCGACGGAGCGAAAAAGGGAGTTTCCTCATTTGGTGCGGTATCTTTGGCTCTTGCGGGAACACTTGGAGTAGGCAATATGGTTGGCGTTGCTTCGGCAATAGCTTTAGGCGGATTTGGATCTATATTCTGGATGTGGATAAGTGCGCTTGTGGCGATGGTTTTGAAATATGCGGAGATAGTTCTTGCTATGCGGCACCGAAGATTTGACGAAGAGGGCAGACCTTACGGAGCGGCTATGTATTACATCAGCGATGCTTTGGGAAAGAAAAATTTAGGACGGATGCTTGGCTGTATTTTTGCGGGGCTTTGTATCTTTAATGCCGTATCGATGGGCGGTATGATACAGATAAATTCTGCCGCGAGCGCTGTGAACGGTGTTTTCGGTATTCCACCTATTCTGGTGGGAATAATTTTTGCTGTTATAACCGTTTGGACTTCTATGAGAGGACGTGACGGGATACTTTCCGTTACCGAAAAATTAGTTCCTTTTATGACACTTGGATTTATTGTTCTTTCGGTTGCGGTAATATTTATCTATCCCACAAACGTTTTGAATGCGTTTTCTTTGATATTTAAAAATGCTTTTTCTTTAAAAAGCGGGATCGGCGGAGTTGCGGGATTTTTACTGTCGGGATCAATACGTTACGGCACGATGAGAGGCATCCTTTCAAATGAGGCGGGGTGCGGAACGGCTCCTGCGGCTCATTCGGTGTCAAATTGCAGAATTCCCGCAAAGCAGGGAGCTTGGGGAATATTCGAGGTGTTTGTTGATACTATATTACTTTGTACGCTTACAGCAACGGTCATCATTACAGCGGTTGACGTGGGTGTATTGAATATAGATAATAATTTTATGATGATGACTGTAAGTTCGTATACGTCATTGCTCGGTCCTGTTACGGGATATTTTATAGCGATATCGGTTCTTTTGTTTGGACTTGCCACAGTGCTTTGCTGGGCGCATTACGGAATAGTAAGTGTAAAATATATTTCATCAAAGCCTTACGCAAAGTATGTTTTTATTGCGGTATATTCTTTGTTCGTTTGCTTGGGTTCGGTGATAGCGGCAGATTTTATATGGGATGCGGCGGATATTTCTATAGGAGCCATGACTGTTATAAATATTGCCGTGCTTATAAAAATGAACCGAGAAATAAAGCTTGAAACCGAGCTTTATTTTGGAACGGGAAAGAAAAAAGATAAGAGCTTGAAAAATAATAAAGGATAGGATTCATATATTGCAAAGCATCATTTCTATTATCTTATCAAAACAATCGGAAAGTTCTTCGCGAAGCTCACAAACCGTTAGCAGTCCGCACGGTTGACGTTTTTGAAAGGTTCGCGAAGCTTTGCGCGAGCGCAGTAGGAGTTCACGGAATTTTTTGATGTCTGGCGTTTGGTTTGGCTTTTTTATTTTCTTTAACATTTTTATACTTTCTTCTATTATTTGTGCGAGCTCGGAGCAAACGTCGGTGTCTTTTATTTTTCTTTCAGCCGAAGATTTAAGGCTTTTTTGATAAATAAACTGTGCCGATCGCTCTATAACGTGACATAGCTTGTGAGCTATTTCGGCGATAGACTGTCTTTCGAGCGGCGGTAGGAAATCTGTGAAAAGTGCTGCTTCGAGCTCGTTTAGCTTTTCAAGAGAAAGAAATTGAATTTTCGAAATTTCCAAAAAAGCTTTCTGTAATGCCGAACGAGAGCTTGAAGATACTAAAAATACCGATCTTGTGCAGAGCAGTGAAAGCTCTTCAAGCAGATCAAAATAATTTGTTTTTTGCATAATGACCTTCTGTAAAAATAGAGTTTAAATGCATTATAAAAATATGATTTTTGCTATCAATGACAGTAAAAAGCTTAATATTGCGCAGATCGGAAAGGTGAGAAACCAAGCGAGAAATATCTGAGATACGATTTTTGGATTTGTAGCTCCTTTCTTGCAAAGTCCAACACCCATAAGTGCGCAGGTCTTTGCGTGCGTTGTTGCTGTAGGGATCCCCAAAAAAGAGCAGACGCCAAGAAAGGAGGAAGATGCCGTATCTGCTGCGCTGCTGCTAAGCGGATCGAGCTCGGTCATCTCGCAACCGACCTTTTTTATTATTTTTGCACCCCCGATAAGAGTTCCCAGTGTCATGGCGGCGGCACAGAGAAGAGTTATCGATATAGGTATCCTGAATATATTTGCAGATGCTGTATTTGTGTTTCCGCTCAAAAAACCAAGTCCTAACATATATACTCCAATAAATTTTTGCGAATCCTGCGCACCGTGTAGAAAAGAGCTTATTGCGGCGCTTATCCTTCCGACTTTTGTAAAATATCGCATAGTGCGTCTTCGGTCGTGAGGAGAAAAAATTTTTATCGAGATCTTATATATGAAAAATGAGAAAAACATAACGGGTAAGGTAGAAATGATAATTCCTAAAATAACACTCATCCATTCGTTTAACTGTATAGATGAAAAAGACATATTTGTTGCAAGTGCGCTTCCGCATACCGCTGATATAAGTGCGTGACTTTCACTTGTCGGAAAGCCCTTAAGAGAAGCAGCGGTTGCCCATATTATGACGGTTATAAGAGCAGAGGAAAGAGCTATTATCGAGGCTTTTGGATCGTTACCGAAGTCGGCTATTCCGTAAAGTGTTTTTGCTACGGTCGGACATAAAACAGCCATTATCACAGCGCCTAAAAAATTAGATATTGCCGCAAGGATAAGCGCGGCTTTTGCAGAAAGTGCTCTTGTCGAAACGCATCCCGCGATAGCGCTTGGAGCATCGGTCCAACCGTTTACAAGCGCAACGCCTAAAACGAGAATGGAAAAAACAATTTTCATATTCGCTTACACCTCCGTTGCCTACTGTCTAATCCTTATGATTTTCAAGGCTTGTTTGATAACTTTTTACAAAAAATATATTTCTTTAATTGACAGAAAGCTATTAAATTGATATAATATATAATGATGTAGTATGTTTAAATGCAACGTAATATTTCGCTGAGATACGGAGGAAGGTAAAATGGATAAGGTATCAAATGAAATAAAAGAAAAGGTCAGAGCTCTCAGAGAGAGTCTGACTTATCATTCGCAAAGATATTATGTTTATGATTCCCCCGAAATATCTGACTATGAATACGATATGATGTTTGCCGAGCTGAAGGCTCTTGAGGAGCAGTATCCCGAGCTTTACGACGCGGCATCACCTACGCAGCGAGTAGGCGGAAAGGCTCTTGATAAATTTGAAAAGGTTACGCACAGTGTAAAAATGGATTCGCTGTCCGATGTTTTTTCTTTTGAAGAAACAGAAGAGTTTTGCCAAAAAATGGATGATATATTGACAGCACCCGAGTTTTCAGTTGAACCCAAGATAGACGGACTTTCGGTTTCTCTTGTTTATGAAAACGGAGAATTTGTCAAGGGAGCTACACGAGGTGACGGCTATGTAGGAGAAGATGTTACGATGAATCTTCGCACTGTACAGTCGATACCCCTCCGCCTGCCGGAGCCGCTCACGCTTACTGTAAGAGGTGAGGTGTATATGCCGAGAGCGGTCTTTGAAGCGATAAACGAAAAACGTGAGGCTGCGGGTAGATCTCTTATGGCAAATCCCAGAAATGCGGCGGCGGGTTCGCTGCGTCAGCTTGATTCAACGGTGACAGCCCAACGAAAGCTTGATATATTTGTATTTAATTTTCAGGAGGGAAGTCTTTATGCTGACGGCAGAGTGCCCAAAACACATACCGAAACGCTTGAACGCTTGTCGGAGCTCGGATTTAAAGTTCTGCCTATGAGATGTGTTGCTTCGGATAGTGCCGACATTATAGCGCATATCAATGCAATAGGAAATGCCAGAGATGATCTTTCGTATGATATTGACGGAGTTGTTATAAAGATAGACGATCTTGAAGCGCGCCGACAGGTTGGCGAGGGAACAAGCACGCCAAAATGGGCGGTTGCATATAAATTTCCGCCCGAAGAGAAGGAAACAAAGCTTATCGATATTACGGTTGCGGTGGGAAGAACCGGAGTTCTTACCCCGACCGCAATACTTGAACCTGTAAGACTTGCAGGAACAACAGTGAGCAGAGCCACGTTGCATAATATCGATTTTATTCGTGAAAGAGAAATAATGCTTGGCGATACTGTGTGTGTCCGTAAGGCAGGAGATATAATTCCTGAGGTGGTAAGAACAAACATTTTGGCGCGTGACGGAAGCGAAAGGGTATTCGCTACACCTACGCATTGTCCGTCTTGCGGTGAACCCGTATTTTTTGATAAAAATGACGGAGTGGCTTTGAGATGCACTAACAGCTTGTGTCCTGCTCAAGTGGCGAGAAGTATAGAGCACTTTGCATCTAAAGGAGCTATGAATATCGACGGATTAGGGCCTCAGATAGTAGAGCTGTTTATTCTTAACGGAATAATAAAGGATGCCGCAGATCTCTATTCTCTAAGATGTGAGGACATCGAGGGACTTGAAAGAATGGGTAAAAAATCGGCACAAAATCTTGTTTCTGCAATAGAAAGCTCTAAGAGTGTCGGTCTTGCAAGACTTGTTTACGCACTCGGTATAAGAGAGGTCGGAGAAGTCGCATCTGCCGCTTTGGCGTCGACATTCGGAACACTTGACAGGATTATTTCGGCTACTAAAGAAGAAATATCTGCAATAGAAAATTTTGGAGAGGTTACAGCGGATTATGTCGTTGATTTCTTCTCTCATTCTCAAAATATAGATCTATGTAAGCGACTTTCCGATGCGGGGGTTATTACTGTGGATAATTCTACACCTGCGGGCGATATTTTGGCGGGCAGTACTTTTGTTATTACAGGTACACTGCCTACTATGTCGCGTGATGAAGCAAGTGCTTTGATAAAGCAGAACGGTGGAAAGGTGTCGGGAAGTGTTTCAAAGAAAACTTCATTCGTTCTTGCGGGTGAAGCTGCGGGAAGTAAGCTTACCAAGGCTCAGGAGCTTGGAATTAAGATCATTTCCGAAGATGAACTTCTTGAAATGATAAATAACGGTTCTTTGTGATTTAAAAATTTATGTTAGGTTGAGATAGTTGAGCGTGCCGTTATATATTCCCTCTGCGAAGAGTTCGGGCTCGTCGACCATAAGACGTGCATCGTTTGGGTTGGTGATGAATCCGAGTTCTATAAGAACCGAAGGCATTGAGGTCTTTCTCAGTACGTAAAGACCGTTTCTTACCTTCATACCTCTGTTTTGCAGACCGGTAAGCGCACTTATCTCACGTACTATATCTGTGCCAAGGTCAAATGCAGCCGAAGGTTTTGAAAATGCAAATGCTTCAACGCCCGTGGCGCTTGGAATACTTGATGCGTTAGTATGCAGACTTAAAAAATAATCTGCGCCCCATTCGTTGGCAAGGCGAACACGTTCGCGCAGACTTGTCGTGTTTGACGTTCCGAGCTGTACATCAAGAGTCGGACGTGAAAGCCTTACTTCAAAAGCGGGATTTTGACGGAAAAGGTCGGCTAACAGTATTCCTATTCTGAATACGATGTCTTGTTCGCGAAGTCCGTTGCCTTCTGCGCCCGCATTTGGGTTATTTGGGTTGTGCCCTTGATCGATGAAAATTTTTATAGCCATAAATTACACCTCTTTATAAAAATGCTTTTATAAAATAATATGAAAAAAACAAAGAAACAGTTACAAGAGGCGTTACGAATAAGGAAGGAAATATAAAAAAGTAAAAATGAAGGATCTTGAAAAAAATAAAATATCGGCAAGCACGCTGTATCTTGTAGCAACACCTATAGGCAATCTTTCGGATATCAGCGAAAGAGCTCTTAAGGTTTTGTCAGAGGTTGATTTTATTGCGGCTGAGGATACAAGAAATAGCTTGCGATTACTTACACATTTCGGAATAAGCAAACCTTTGATATCTTATTATGAACATAATAAAAAAGAGCGGGGAGAGGAAATAGTTGAAAAACTGCGTTCGGGACAGACCTGCGCGCTTATTACCGACGCGGGCACTCCTGCAATATCGGATCCGGGTGAGGATCTTGTAAGGCTTTGCGCAGAGAACGGGATCGTTGTAATGGCAATTCCTGGAGCTTGCGCTATGGTAAATGCGTTGGCTCTTTCCGCACTTTCGACTTCAAGATTTGTTTTTGAGGGCTTTTTGCCGATTCAGAAGAAGGAAAGAAAAGCGCGGCTCGAGGCTTTACGCACCGAAGAACGCACGTTTATATTGCACGAAGCACCGCATAAGCTGAAAACTACACTTGAGGATCTGGCAAAAACGCTTGGTGAGGATAGAAAGATAGCATTGTGCAGAGAGCTGACAAAGCTTAATGAAGAAATAATACGTACAACAATAGGAGAAGCGTGTGAGCTGTATAATTCACGTGAGCCACGAGGTGAGTACGTTCTTGTAATAGAAGGCGGAAGCGGTGCTATAAATACAGAAAACGATGCTCTTGCTATGCTTTCACCCGCAGATGCGGTAGAAAAGCTTTGCTCTGAGGGAATGAGTAAAAATCAAGCAATAAAGACGGTTGCACAGGCAAGAGGGATCTCAAGAAATCAGCTTTACAGCCTTTTAATAGAAAAATAATAAATAAAACCTGTAAAAATATTGATTTTTCTTAATATTTGTGGTATATTATTCTGTGTTGTATTTATAAAATAATATTTATCATATACATTTGAAAGGATTTTGTTATGGAAAAAATGAAAGTTGGCGTCGTAGGCGCTACGGGAATGGTTGGTCAACGTTTTCTGATGTTGCTTTCGCAAACTTCTTAGTACCTGCTGCATTTAATGTAAGTTGTACACAGTTTTTAACTAAACCAGATTGTTCTTGATAGGAAGCTGGTTCAGCACCTTCAATATCAGAACCATCTATTACAACTTCTCCATCTTCCGTTTTAAACTGAATGGAACCTGCTTTTCCTAATTCTTTTAAGATTTTATTTGCATCTGTTACACCTGGAATATCAACGTTAATACGGTTGGTTCCCTCTTTATATACAGCTGATTCTGTACTATAACTTTCTACACGTTTTTGAAGCTTATAAATGGTATCTGCCATTGCTTCACTACTAGGATCATCTTTTACTGACTGATATGTGATACTTACACCGCCAGCAAGATCAAGACCTAAGCTAATATCTTTTACACTACCAAATTGTTTTGGACCGATACCAATGACAGCAATTACTGTAAGGACTGCAATGACAACGGCAACAATTGCTAATTGTAGGTAACCTTGATTTTTGCTATTACCCTTCTTTTTCATTTTGTTCTTCCTTTCCTTTCTATATGTAGTAAACTACATGAATCATATAAGACTCTGTCTTCCTTCATCTTGAGAACCTTATATGATAATACGGTCGAGACCGCTCATAACCACACCTCTTTATCACAAAAAAGCATGACTTAAGATTAATTATACCACATTTTTGATAAATAGACATACTCTTATTTTGAATGTTTTGTAGATTTCTACAATATATTGCTTTTTTAAAAGCACAATGCACTCCATAGAAACATGCTTGGTATATAAAAATTAAAGAACTGATATAAATTCTGTTTGTTCGATTTTATCAACTTGGCTTACAAACAATCTTAGAGTTTCTTAGACAAGTTGATATGAGAACAAATTGAATTTATATCAGTTCTTCACTCTTCATACACCGAATAAACAGTCTTAGAGTTTCTTAGACAAGTAGATCATAAGAACAAAATAATTTTTCACAGTTCCTTTATAAGTTTACAATTTATTAAAACTCTATTCCATTTCAGCTTCTGCTGCTTTAATCATTAATGCGCATTCCACACGTTTTCTTTGATTTTGTTGAATTGTTTGATGATAAAACCTCACCTATTATGAGAAATGTTTATTCTATGATGAATGGTGGAAAGTATGACCGATCTTCGGCAATGTTGTGGGTATTTTTCGCTATTGTGGGACTTGTTATAGGATTGATAATTTTCCTTTATAATCGGTTCCTAATGAAAAGGTGGGAATAGGGGGAGATGTTTAGATGAAAAAATTTTCTACTTGTGCTTCAAACTCTATTCTTGCCATAAGACGAAAAAAAGAAATTACAAAAATGCTTGTTTCCGTAATCAGAATAATCGTTTTGTTGGCTATTGGTTATGTTATTTTGTATCCACTGCTTCATATGCTTATAACTTCAACTCGCAGTAGAGAATCTTTTATGAACGCTTCGAGGATTTGGATTCCTGAGAGCTTTGCGGTAAAAGAAAACTATAAGATCGCTCTTGAAATTCTAGATTACAGTAAATCTATTTTGGCAACATTAAAATATCAAATCATAAGTGCCTTGATAGAGGTTGTAACATGTTCAATTGCAGCATACGGTTTTGCGAGATTTAAGTTTAAATTAAAAGGACCGTTAATAGCTTGGTTGTTTTTAACAATTTTAATTTTCTCTTTAATTTGTTCACCAATATTTTCAAAAGAGAATAGTGAGCAAACCGAAAAAAAAAGAGAAAGCAAATTTTCACTTATTCACAATTATGGATTTGCATGGAACCAAATTACAAGAATTCAGTTACAATCAAATCGATCAAATTTTGTTTGGCGAAACGATTTAATTGGAGCTTTTTATTCTATCCAAACAAAAAAATTACCAATTAATTTTATCGCTTTTTATGTGTGCTGCAATGGGGGAGTGGAGCCTCGGTGGAAAATTAGATAAGGTACATGTAGATAAAACAATGAAGACAAGCCGCATGGCTTGTCTTCATTGTTTATGGTGATGCGGTATTTATGCTTCAATAAGTTCGAATAATGGTGATTTTATTAAAATAACAACTTTGTATAGTCTTTCTTGTATTATATTTGTTCTATAATTTTAACTGTATTAATTATGTTTACATCTTTTAGAGAAGACGAAGATCCCGAGGGGATTAAGCGAGAAGAAAAGGCTTATGAGGCTGGCTACAAATACAGTGACGGCAGTGGGGTAAACCAAAAAGATGAAAGCAGCAGTCCCAGTACTCGGTGGTTCAAGGTGGAGCCGATTGTGTGGCGTGTGCTGACGGAGGATTACAAAGACCCCGAAGGTAAGTCCACCAGCAATGCCCTGCTGCTGGCGGAGAAGATTCTCACCGGCGGCATCCCCTACTATGTGGACCGCAACACCAGAACAATCATTGGGGCAGGGACAAAGGAAGGAGATCCTGACACCGTGTACCCCAACAACTGGCAGTACAGCACCATCCGTGCCTGGCTGAACGGCCTCGATGTAGTGAAGAGTGACGACGCTCAGGAAAATGACACGACCTACACCGACAAGGGCTTCCTCCAGACCGCCTTCACCGCAGATGCCCAGAGTCTGATAGCACCCACCACCGTGGACAACAGTGCCGCCAGCACTATTCCTTCAGGAATCACTGATGAGGACTTA
>CALAXC010000046.1 GCA_937894775.1 uncultured Clostridia bacterium | reverse complement strand
AAAATCGACAAGAATTAAGCGCGAACGAGCCTCCTTAATGTTTTACAAAGCAAAAGAAGCATTTGACTTGGCTTTGAAAGCATATGACGAAGCGACATCAGAAGAGCAACGCGTATCGCTTCAGCTCGAAAATACAACTCATAAGAAGTTGGTGCTTGAATGCGCGGAATACTATCAGAAATTGTTGCGAATAGATGGTGAATTAACGGCTATCCGTAGCGAAATTTCTCGCCGTGAAAGCGGTGGTGAAAACGGACAGGAGCTCGCAAATCTTAAATATTCTGTTTACATACAGATAAGCGACTTGATATCAAAATGTGTGCCGGAAGCGGAATCGTTGGAAAGGCAGCACGATTCTTTTGCGCATCAAAAGGCTGAATGTGAGAAGCAATTACAAGCCGCCAAAAAGAATTTTGAAAAAGCCAAAGACGAGTATACCCGTGCCGAGGAAAGGCTTCGAGGTGCCGAAAGCGAAACTGACCGTGTGGTATCAAAACACGATATCGAAATCAGCAGAAGGCTTGACGGCGCATATGCCATCGACGAAGTTGAGGATGTTAAATCGGCAAAATCAAACGAGAAGAACAAATTAGAGGATGCTATTGATCAAGCGGACAAAGATCTTGCAAGTATCGAAGCTGAAATTGTGTCTATTCCGCAGAAAAAAGCTGATCTTTCGCTAAGCCGTTCCGAAGCTGAACAAAAGTGTAAATTGGTCAAAGAAGCGCTTGAAGTTTATTATGAAAAGGAAGCGCAGATAAGGGAGATATGCTCGGAATACAATTTGAATTTTGCTATGCGGTTTACGAACCATATGCGAGAATTTCTTCTTTCTGAGCAACGTTCAAATCAAGCAAAGCAAGCCGAGATTCTTCGTAAAATAGCTATAGCGGAAGAAGAAATTAAATCAGCTAAAAGAGGTTCTCTGCACATTCCCTACGCGGTGATTGAATATCTGAATTCTACAGGTGTCAGATACTCTACCTGCGAAAAATATTTAACTGAGCAGGTCGCGGAAGGAAAGCTTTCAAATGAAGAGTGCCTTGAAATTCTGCGGAATTATCCCGCGGCTGCATTTGGTATCTTAATGGATCCAAGCGAGAAGGAACGCTTCTTTGACTACGGTAGAGAAAAATGGCTTCCCGCTATGATTCCTCTATACACATACGAGCAAATGGCTCAAATTTTGAGCAATGCCAAAAAGTTTGACGGTGCAATCGCTTTCTACTCTGAGGAATATTTCAGAAATGTCGATCGGTTTATAGAAAATCTTGAAACCAATCAACAAGCTCTCATCAAAGAGCGTGATCTTATAGATGCTATCGATGTAAAGATAAAGTCGCAGCTTGATGTTGCAGACTCCTTTACTTACGATGATAATTATGAGAAGGAACAAAAGGATTCTATAGCGCGTTTGGAAAAGAGCATTTCGGAAATTGATGCTAAGATTCGGTCTCTTGCAACAAGGGAAACCGAATTAACAACCGCCAAGGAAAACACGAAACGCAGAATTCAAGAACTATCGGATTCTATGCAAACAGTCAACCGTATTTTAGAAGGCATAGAAACCATTTTGCAAAGGATTTCCGAAGAACGATCTTTGGCTGAAGCTTTACATAACAAAAAGCTTGCTCGGGAAGATGCGGAGCAAAGTTATAAGGATGTTCAAACTCAGCTCAATGACATAACCACGAGTCTTGATAGGATCGATGAAAAGCTTAATGAATTGAAAAAGCAAATATCCGAATTGAGTGGAATAAAAGATCAGGTCAGTGAATGTGCAGAAGCTGAATTGGTAGATGGAGATTGG
>CALAXC010000045.1 GCA_937894775.1 uncultured Clostridia bacterium | reverse complement strand
TTGAATTGTATCTAAAACTTTTATTTTATTACCTAATTGGATAATTGCTAAACTAGACACACGACTAATTGGCGAAACAATCCAAGTAGTATAGTATTATCCTAAAGTTGAACAAGTTAAGCTACGAGAAAGGATTAATAAAATGAGCCAACAGGTGTTAGAAAAAAGTTGCAAAAGCAAAGAAAAACCACGGCAAATCGTGGGTAAACAAAACAAAGAAAACAGCCGGGGGTGGATAATGGCAGAAAAACAAGTTAAATATGACGTTGACGGTTACGAAGCTGTTACATCCGCTTTGAGAGAATTGCTCAATCAATATCCTGCACTATCTACGAGTGATGAAATTGCTTTTTCCACTTTGGGAGAGGATAGCGGTAAAGCCATGTTTCCTATAAGTGGTTCTGTAATTGAAACAGAAAGACGTTCCGTAACAGGAAAAATCACAGAAGTATGCCTTTATCCGTTTTATGTGATTTATCGGGCAAGCGGTTTGAATGAAAACCGAAAAGCCAAGGTTAAGGAATGGCTTGATACGCTTGGTAAATGGCTTGAGCAGAAAAAGGTAATTATTGATGGTAAAGAGTATCAGTTAGAAGAATATCCACCGCTGACAGACGGACGGAAATTTCTTTCTATAAGCAGACAAACACCTGCATACCTTGATACCGTCAATGAGAATCAAAGTGAGAATTGGGCGGTTTATATATCTGCCCGGTATCAATATGAATATCGCAAGTAACTATTAACCCGGTAGCACGTTTGGAGTGTTATCGCTAACCTACACACCTTTTAAAAATTATAGGTAGAAAGGATTTTTTTATGAAATTAACGAGAGAAGCATTAGCACATTATCTTGATTCTGAATGGAACAAGAAAGTAGCAGACGTAGATGAGGCTGTATTTGAGATTTTGGGTGATGATATTGAGGATATGTCCGTTGAGATGAATCCTGATACCACACAGATGAAGAACATTCTTGGTCAGACAAAGACCACTGACAACGGATTTACTCCGTCCATGTCCGCAGACCCTTGGTATGCAAATACCGACAGCAAGCTTTATCCTCACATGAGAGATATTGTAATGGAGCAGATTAGCGGTGATGGCAGAAAGACTTTGATGCTTGAGGTTATTGTTGAAGATACCGAAGCAACCGAGCATACCGCATATCTTCGTGAAGTAAAGGTTACTCCTACTTCTTACGGCGGCGGTACGGAAGGCTTCAATATTCCTTTTACCGTTGATTTTGATGGAGCATATGTAAAGGGTACTGTAACCGCAGAATCCGTTCAGGCAGGTGCGCCTGTATTCACGGCGGCAAGCGGAGCATCTTTGAGTAATTAATTGAAAGAGAGGGCATGAAAGAATGGGAAACGTAATCAAAATCAATGACGGATATAAGACATACGATATTGTCAATCAGGATGATAAGCTGCTTGGTCAGTTTTCTTTCAATCCGTCTGACACAAACATCATTAAAAGGCACGCAGAGGTCGTAGAAGCCTTAGAAAAGTTGGAGTTGGATATTTCTGCCAAGGAAGATGAAAAAGGCTTGTATGAGGCTTTAAAAGAGGTTGAGGCGGTAGTTTATGAGAAAATTAACTATCTGTTGGATGCAGATGTGGCAGAAAAGTTTTTCTCTATTATGGGACCGTTTTCTCCTTTGGCAAGCGGACAGTTTTTTATTGAAACTGTTATTGATGCAATCGGTCAGGCAATCAATGCGGAGACCGGGGAGCGTGTCAAGAAGATTAACAGTAAAATCAAGAAGCACACTTCTAAGTATCATGGGTAATCTGCATGGGTAGCGCATGGGATTTTCCCACAAGCCTAAATATTGGCGGTGTTGATTACGAGATTCGGACAGATTATAGGGCGGTGTTGGATTTGTTCACTGCCCTTTCTGACCCAGAGTTGACAGATGAAGATGAACAAGTGACGGCATATATGCAAAATAGGGTGATGTTGGAAATTATGTTCCCACAATGTGATGACATTCCTTTGGAGCATATGCAAGAAGCCTTAGAAAAGGTTACAGAGTTCATTGATATGGGTATCTCTGATGACCGTAAAAAGCCTAAAACGATGGATTGGGAGCAAGATGCACCTATTCTTATACCTGCAATAAATCGTGTCTTAAATTGCGAAATACGAGCGCAGAAGCATATTCATTGGTGGACGTTCTTAGGTGCGTATATGGAAATTGGGGAAAGCTTGTTTTCAAACATTGTACATATCCGTCAAAAAAAGGCAAATGGGAAGAAATTAGAGAAGTGGGAGCAGGATTTTTACAACGATAATAAGTCTTTGATTGATTTCAAGCAGAAAAATAAGAGAAGCACCGAGGAAAAAGATGTGCTTCGTGATTATTTTGGGTACAAACAGAAGTAATCGGGCATTCAGTTTGATGGATGCCCCTAACCTTAAGAATTAGAGGTATTTATCATGGCAAATGGTAGAAGTGACGGTTCGGTTATAATTGATACGCTTGTCGATACAAGAGGTTTTGGCAAAGGCGTAAATAATATGAAAAGACAAATGGGCGGCTTGACAGGTGCTATTAATAAATTAGGACTTGCTATTGCCGCCACTTTTGGAATAAGTCAGTTGGTTAAATTTGGAAAATCAGCCATTGAATTAGGCTCCGATTTGGAAGAAGTGCAAAACGTAGTTGATGTTACCTTTACTTCCATGAGTGAAGATGTAAATGAGTTTGCAAAAGGTGCGGCAGAAGCGGCAGGACTTTCTGAGACAATGGCTAAAAGATATGTCGGTACTTTTGGTGCTATGGCAAAGGCTTTTGGCTTTGCAGAAGAAGAATCTTTCAATATGTCTACTGCTTTAACTCAATTAGCAGGAGATGTAGCATCTTTTTACAATCTTACCCAGGATGAAGCATATACAAAGCTTAAATCCGTATTTACAGGAGAAACGGAATCCCTCAAGGATTTGGGTGTTGTAATGACACAAAATGCTTTAGATTCCTTTGCAATGGCTAAAGGATATGGGAAAACCACAAAGGCAATGTCAGAACAAGAAAAAGTGTCTTTGCGCCAAATAATGCATTGGCAAAACTGCCTGAAAACTCGATTTCATAACTTATGGATTCTTCAAAAGCCACAATGCACCCGGGCATGATACGCAAGGTTTGATCATTCAACTGAATTTCTGCTACTTTTCCGCAAGCGTGGATGAATGCCATGCCATCCCCTGTTAAACGCTGAAGAATAAAGTTTTCTCCGCCAAACAAACCGGCAGTAAAACGTTCTGTGAACGCAATATCGATTTTTGTACCGTACGCTGCGGCTAGAAACGCTCCACGCTGACAGAGAATCGGTGCTGAAAAACTTGACAAATCCAAAGCAGCAAGATATAATACACTGGTCTGCGAATGCGGACATATCCTTGCTCCCGGCGCGACCGGGGGCCAAAAGTCCAAAAGGAGGTGCAATCAACATGGCTAAGATCACCGGTAAGTATGAGGTGCTCTACATCATCGACCCCGCTCAGGGCGAAGAGGGCATCGCAGCACTTGTGGAAAAGTTCAAGGCAATGGTGGAGGCGGAGGGTACTCTGTCCAACATCGATGAGTGGGGCAAGCGTCGTCTGGCATACCCCATCAACGATCTGACCGAGGGCTACTACGTTCTGATGAACATGGAAACCAAGCCCGAGTTCCCCGCAGAGCTGGAGCGTGTGATGAAGATCACCGAAGGCGTCCTGCGCTGCCTGACCACCGCAGTGGAGGAGTAAGACTATGCTCAACCACATCGTTATTATGGGTCGCCTGACCCGTGACCCCGAGCTGCGCCGTACCGGCAGCGGCATCGCCGTCGCATCCTTCACCGTAGCGGTGGATCGGGATTTCGCATCCCGGGAGAGCGGCGAACGGGAAACCGATTTCATTGACTGTGTGGCATGGCGTCAGACTGGCGAATTCGTCAGCAAGTACTTCACCAAGGGCCGCATGGCAGTGGTATCCGGACGGCTGCAGATCCGCAGCTGGACCGACAAGGATGGCAACAAGCGCCGTACCGCTGAGGTCGTGGCAGACAATGTCTACTTCGGCGACAGCAGACGCGATGGCGATTCCGGTAATTCCTCCTACGGTGGCAACACCTACGGCGGCAATTCCTACGGCTCCGCTCCCGCAGCAAACTACGGCTACAGCGCACCTGCTCAGAGCCCCGCATCCGACTTTGCGATGCTGGATGATGACGATGCACAGCTGCCCTTCTAATTTCTTGACTTTTTTACAATGCTTAC
>CALAXC010000044.1 GCA_937894775.1 uncultured Clostridia bacterium | reverse complement strand
GATTTCATCGCTTTCTTTCGAAGTGATAATAAATGTATCCTTACCATCGACTTTTGCAAAATATTCATCAGATAATATTTCGTTTTTTGTAAGCTCATATTCTTGTCCGTTTACGGTAAATCTTGCTCTTGCAATACGGTTTGCAACAAGTCCAATCACTCCGCATACGTAGCCGTCACGGAGTTTATAATCTTCCGCCGTATCAAAGCTTTGCACGACGTTTATTCCGTCCACGTACAAGCTTTGTATCGTCGCCCCAAAATTCAATTCGGCAGGGCTTTTTTGAATTTACGGGGAAGATGTCAAAAATACCGCCCCGCACTGAAAACTGTCCCGTACCCTCGCATATTTCGGCGCGTGTGTATCCGCTTTCAAGCAGCTTTTCGCACAGGTTACAAACCCGCCGATCGATTCCATCAGAGAAGAGATCGTTACGGATACAACAGTATATATCGGTTCAGACGGTAACCTTCTGGAAGATAAGAGCGGTAACTGCCGTGTGCTCGAAGTAAATAATCCGATCCTCACAGGCGTTGACCTCATCAAGATCAAGTCATTGAACCAGCCCGGATTTAAGAGCAGTGAATTGACAACAAAGGGATATGAATTTTACAGTCCCCTTGATTCCTTGGGAAGATGCGGATATGCTATATCCTGTGTCGGCAAGGAGACTATGCCTACTGAACCCCGTACAAGTATTTCTTCGGTTAAGCCTACAGGATGGATACAGAAGACTTATGATACAAGTATTGTAAATGGTGGAAGCCTTTACAACAGATGTCATCTTATCGGGTTCCAGCTTACTGGAGAAAACGCAAATAAGAAGAATCTTATTACGGGAACACGCTATATGAACGAAAATATGATCCCGTTCGAAAATATGATCGCCGATTATATAAAAGAAACGGGAAATCACGTTATGTACAGAGTTACTCCGATATTCGAAGGAAATAACCTTGTTGCAAGCGGAGTTCATATGGAGGCTTATTCGGTAGAAGATAACGGAGCAGGTGTATGCTTTAACGTATATGCTTATAACGTTCAACCGGGAGTAGTTATAGAATACAAGACGGGCGCAAGCTATCTTGCTAATTCTGCTAATTCTACAGAATCTTCGGCTACGTATATTCTTAATACCGGTTCAAAGAAGATACACAAGGCAACTTGTAGTTCGGCAAATACTATAAGCGCTAAAAATAAGAAAGAGCATACAGGCTCGCTTGACTCGCTTCTTTCGCAGGGATATACTGCTTGCGGAAGCTGTAAACCTTTGAGTTAAAGGATTTTTCAAAACTTTTAATGTTTTTTGATCTTTAAACGTTGAAATGCGCATTGACGTCAGCCCTTAACGTCATTTTACAATAAGTAAATACATCTACGGTGTTGTGCTATAATTGTTTGCAAGATAAATAGCAAAAAGTTTAAATAAACCCGACAGAATTTTCTGTCGGGTTTGTTTTTTTTTGACTTTGATAATAAAATGTGTAAAATATCAAAATTATTGTTGAATTTGTCTTTCATATATGATATAATATTGTAAATACAGTTCTGCATAACAATAGCGAAAACGCAAATTTGATATGCACTTATTAAAATAAATTAAGGAGAATTTTTATGAGAATGAAACGTGGGCTATTATGGATATTAGCGCTTTTAGTTGCTTTATCTATATTGTTTACAAGCTGCGACTTTTTTAACGATTCGGATGATTTTAACGATGATGAAGTTGTTGACGTAAACAAAAATGAAGACAAAGACAAAAACGAAGACAAAAATGATCAGAATAATGCTACGCAATCAACAGGCGGAAATGAAACAGAGAGCGAGCCGCACCCGTTAGGAGTAGCCCCATTTTCGGGAAATCCTTACGTAGTTCTTAATGCAAATAAGCCGAATTTCACTAAAGAAGAGATAACGACTGAGAGTTATGAATTTTACAGTGAACTTGATAAGCTTGGAAGATGTGGCTATGCAATGTCTTGTGTAGGTAAGGATCTTATGCCTACAGAACCAAGAGAAGGACTTTCGGTAAAGCCGTCGGGATGGGTAAATAATAAATATGATTCTTCTATAGTAAGCGGTGGATACATATATAACAGATGTCATCTTATAGGTTTTCAGCTTACGGGCGAAAATGACAACGAAAAGAACCTTATTACGGGTACAAGATATATAAATATAGAAGGTATGTTGCCTTTTGAAAATATGGTTGCCGACTATGTAAAGGAAACAGGAAACCACGTAATGTACAGAATTACTCCTATATATATAGGAAATAATCTTTTAGCAAGCGGTGTTCAGCTTGAGGGTTATTCAGTTGAAGATAACGGCGCTGAAATTTCATTCAATGTTTATGCTTATAACGTTCAACCCGGAATAGTTATTGATTATGCTACGGGTGAAAATTGGCTGCCGAGCGAAGCACCGAGCAATTCTGAAACCGATAAGGCTACCGAAGAATCGAAGGAAAACAACGGCGGTGAGAATAATTCTGATGAAAATGATCAGGATACATATATTTTGAATACAAAAACAAAGAAGATCCATAAACCGACTTGCTCAAACGTGAAAAATATAACCGATGCAAACAGAGGTGAGCATCAAGGTGCTCTTAACGATCTTATCGCAAACGGATACACTCCGTGCGGTACTTGTAAGCCGGTGGTTGAAAGTCAGGAATAAAAAGTAAAATAAAACAAAAGAGAAATTCATTAGTTTAAACAAGACTGTGGATTTCTCTTTTTTGTTAATTTTTTGTTAATTTTGCACATCTCTTTCCATTAAAAAATCAATAAATTTCGCAAATAAATTTGGTATAATTCTTGAATTTATTTTATTTATATGTTATAATATATATTAATATTAGCTTTAATTTGGAACAGAGTTTTTTGGCGGAGGTATCGATTTGGATTTTCTTGAAATTTTAAAGAATATATTTGACGTTTTATCATTGGCGATCATCTTGTTTTTTATATATCGTTTTGCGGTAAAACGCAGGGCAATAAAACTCGCTATAGGCGTAGTACTTTTCTTGCTGGTTATGTTAGTGGTAGACGCAACCGAGCTTACAGCTATGGGGTTCGTTTTTGGAAACTTCCGACAGCTTGGAGTGATAGCGATACTTATAATCTTTCAGCCCGAGCTTCGTTCCGCACTTGAAAAAATAGGCGGAACTACCTTTGAAGGAATGCAGAATATAAATCATGCAAATGACAGAAATTCCGATTCGGCAAGCTCACACGGAGTTATCGAGGCGGTAGCGCGTGCCGCGCAGGATCTGGCGGATATAAAATACGGTGCGTTGATGGTCATTGAGAGAGAAAATTCACTCGATGAATATAAAGAGAGCGGAACCGAGCTTGATGCGGTGGTTACCTCTAATATGCTCAGTTCTATATTCTATAAGGGCGGAGCGCTTCATGACGGAGCGGTAATAATCCGTGACGGAAGAATAGATTCTGCGGGATGCGTTCTTCCTATGACATCAAGAGTTGATATTCCTAAGGATCTCGGCACACGTCACCGAGCTTCTATCGGAACCACCGAAATAACCGATGCTGTTGTTGTTATCGTTTCTGAGGAAACGGGTATCATTTCAATATCGATAAACGGGGAGCTCGAAAGAGGATTTACATATACAACTCTTCGTACGCGTCTTGAAGAGATCCTCAATCCTATCAAGGATTCTAACAGCAAAAAGAAGAAAAAACGTAGGAAAAAGAATAAGGGCGGTGCAAATACCGTCGCTAAAGCCGATGTGAATGCCAATAAAGGCGAGAATGCAGATAATGCAAAATAATGCGGCTATTCTTGATGGAGGTAAGTAATGTCACAGACAGATAATTTGAATAATGGCGGCGGAGATGTAAAGGTTGCGGGCAAGAAGAAATTTTTTAAAAAGTCCGATATTCTTGTTTTTGCAATATGTATCGTAGCGTCGCTTCTTATATGGCTATATGCTTCTAACGTGAAAAAGGCTAAAGATCAAAACGATTTAAATAAAAATAAAGAGGCTTTTGAAGAGGTTGCGGAAAGCATGCAGAATAAGTCAACCGAAACGTCAAGCGAAAGCTCAACTTAAAATTTTTATAAGCTTATGATTTTGGGAGGGAGATTTTATGAAAGGTGAACTGACACAAGGGTTTGTGATAAGCGGAATAAGTCTTTCTCCGAATGCTGATGAAAACGAGGCGTGCGTAATTGCCGCGAATGTCTTGAAGCGTGCAGGGATCAACCCTGCACGACTTCGTTTTAATATTTACAAACGCTCTGTTGATGCGCGTAAAAGAAACGACATAAAGCTTGTTTATTCTGTAGCTGCTCGCTTTGAATTGCCGCAAAATATAGCTGTTCCAAGCATAAAAAAATATAAAATATCGGCTATTCCAAATGAAGAATTGCAGATAATTTACGGAAAAGAGATATCAACGGCCCGTCCCCTTGTTGTGGGAATGGGACCTGCGGGACTTTTTTCCGCCCTTCTTTTGGCTGAAAACGGATATGCGCCTATAATTATAGATCGTGGTGACAGTATAGCTGACAGAACAAAAAAATACGAGGATTTTTATAAATTCGGGATTCTTGACACAGAATCCAATATACAGTTTGGCGCAGGCGGAGCGGGAACTTTTTCCGACGGAAAATTGCTTACGCGAATAAATGATCCTAAAATAAGCTACGTGCTTAAACGTTTTTGCGAATTCGGCGCGCCTGAAGATATCCTTACAGCGGCAAAGCCACATATAGGAACCGATCTTTTGTTGGGGATCGTCGATAAGATCCTTTTGAAAATTGAATCTCTTGGCGGTAAGGTCATGTATAGGACAAGACTTGACGGTATTGCAGAAAATGCAGACGGAACGGTTTTGGCGCATACTTCCGTAGGAGATATTTTATGCTCTTCGCTTATTCTGGCAACGGGACATAGCGCAAGAGATACTTATAAGATGCTCCTTGACGAGCATTATATGGTTGAAGCAAAATCCTTTTCGGTAGGTGTACGTATAGAACATTTACGCGAAAATATAGATAAAGCGCTTTACGGAGATATGGCGGGACATCCTAAACTCGGTAAGGGCGAATACCATCTTTCGGATACCGCGGGAGAGCGTGGGGTATATACTTTTTGTATGTGTCCCGGCGGCGAGATAGTTGCTGCTGCATCCGAAGAAGGCGGAGTAGTGGTAAACGGAATGAGCCGTCACGCAAGAGACGGGAAGAATTCTAATTCTGCCATAGCGGTAAGTGTAAGACAAACCGATTATGACGGCACTCCTATGGGTGCAATAGCTTTTCAGCGCAATATAGAAAGAAAAGCCTTTTTGATGGGCGGAAGCGATTATTCTGCTCCGATCCAGACGGTGGGTGATTTCCTTGATTCAAAGACGGGAAGTGAACCTACCGATGTAATTCCTACTTACCGTAACGGCAGAGTGACCGTATCGGATATGAACGGCGTACTTCCGTCATTTATTTGTGACGGACTAAAAAGGGGAATATCTTCTTTTGAAAAAAAGCTTCAGGGCTTTTCGGTAAGCAGCGCTATTCTTACAGGTGTTGAAACGAGAACGTCGGCACCCGTGCGCATACTCAGGAATGAAGAGCTTGTTGCGATAGGAAAAAAATGCGTATATCCTTGCGGTGAAGGTGCGGGATATGCGGGAGGTATCACAAGTGCTGCGATCGACGGCATACGTGTAGCGTTAAAAATAATGGAACGCTTTGCGCCTCTTTGATAGTTTTGTTTTTAATTAAAAATATATATTGAGGTACTAATGAGAAATGTTAATAAGGAAAGGGTGTGGAACGAGCAGTATATCTTTGGTGATGTCAATAAAGATCAGATAATAGAGGATATGGCGAAAAAGCTCGGAAAGAGTCGATATTTTGCTGTATTACTTTATAATCGCGGCTATAGGACAGCTGAGGATGCTATGCGATTTTTACACTTTGAGGAGGAAAATTTGCACGATCCGTATCTTCTTCGTGATATGGATAAGGCAACCGAAAGAATCTTCAGAGCAATTGAAAACAGAGAAAAAATATGTGTTTACGGTGACTACGACGTAGACGGCGTTACCGCAGTGAGCACAGTATATCTTTATCTCACTTCGCTTGGTGCGGATGTATGCATAAAGATACCTAAAAGAGACGGAGAGGGCTATGGAGTTTCCTGTAATGCGGTTAAAGCGCTTGCTGAGAACGGAGTAAGCCTGATAATTACCGTTGATACCGGAATAACGGCATACGGAGAGGTAAGCTTTGCTAAAGAGCTGGGTGTTGACTTTGTTATAACCGATCACCACGAATGCAGAGAGGATCTTCCCGAGGCTTATGCGGTAGTAAATCCGCACAGACACGATTGTGAGTATCCCTTTAAGGAGCTTGCGGGTGTCGGTGTGGTCTTTAAACTTGTTTGCGCTCTTGAAATGAAAAGATGCAGACAGAGCGGTGAGCCTATAGAAAATGCTTTGCGTCAGGTGTGTCTTGAGTATTGTGACCTTGTTGCACTCGGAACGATAGCTGACGTAATGTCGATAGTCGATGAAAATCGACTTATCGTAAGTATAGGCTTAAATCTTATGGAAAATGCGCCGCGTCCCGGACTCAGGGCATTGATAGATGCTTCGGGCGCAAAAAAGACGGGAGAAGAAATAAAAAAACGCAAGATAAGCTCAAGCTTTATAGGCTTCGGTATAGCACCGAGAATAAATGCTGCGGGACGCATTTCCGACGCAGCAATAGCGGTAAAGGCGTTGCTTGCGGATGATGACGAAGCGGATGCTTTGGCGGAAGAGCTTTGCGAAATAAATAAGCGTCGACAGATAGAAGAAAACCGTATTGCAGAAGAAGCGTATAAAATGATCGACGATCTTGCCGATATGGATAAGAATCCGATCATAGTTCTTGACAGCAATTATTGGCAGCAGGGAATTATAGGAATAGTTGCATCTAAGATAACCGAAAAATACGGATTGCCGTCTATCCTTGTTTCTTTCGATGGCTCAACGGGTGGATATGAAGCACCGTTTGATGAAGGACGGGGCTCGGGACGAAGTGTAAAAGGACTTAATCTTGTTGCGGCACTTAATTATTGTGACGATCTTCTTGTGAAATACGGCGGTCACGAGCTTGCAGCAGGACTTACAGTCAAAAGATCCAACCTTGAGGATTTTCGTGATAGGATCAATGAATATGCAAGAGATCATCTTGATGAGAGCTTTTTCAAGATAACGGTCGACGCAGATTGTGAGATAGAAGCGCAGGATATTTCTTTGGCACTCGCAAAGGAGATACAGCTTTTAGAGCCTTACGGAGCGGGGAATGCCGTTCCTCTGTTCGTTCTCAAAGATGCGGTGGCTAAGAAAATAGTTCCTACTAAGGGCGGAGATCATACCAGAATGACTCTTGAAAAGAACGGAAAGATCATAAATGCTATGTATTTCGGTGTTGCTCCTGCGGATCTTGGATTTTATATGGGCGATACGGTCGACGTTTTATTTAATCTTGATATAAACGATTATAAAAACATACAGAGCGAACAGCTTAACGTAAGAGATGCGCGTATCGCAAAGACGAAAACCGATGCTATAAAGCATATACAACGGCGTTATGAGGAGGTAAGAGCGGGAGGAGCTTATTTGAGTTCGGAGGACTTTTTACCTACAAGAGAAGATTGTGCAATAGTTTATACATATCTTCGTAAATCTTACCGAAGCGGTATGGATTCCTGCAGTACTTTTTATACGTTAAAGACCTTGAACGCAGAGCAGGGATGCAATATAAATTACGTTAAGATCAAATACATTTTTGAAATATTCAATGAGCTTAAAATTTGTGACATAAGAGAACGTTTTAAGGACGAGTATGTATTTGAAGTCAATTTTCAGGCAAATAAAACAAGTATAGACAAGTCTTCGATATTGAAAAAGCTGAGATCTCAATGCTTGGATAGGATATAGTCGAAGAATATAAGGAAAGGATGCTCTATGGTTAAGAATAGCTGCAGTACGGTATCACAGCTTATTGAAAAGCTTTTTGAAACAGGAAAAAAATATGATACCGAAAAAATAAAAAGCGCAGGGGAATATGCTGAGAGACTGCATGAAGGACAGTTCCGTGTAAGCGGAGAGCCTTATATTTCGCATCCCGTTGCGGTAGCAGAGATCGTAATAGATCTTGGCTTGGATACCAATTCTATATGTGCGGCTCTTTTACACGATACCGTGGAGGATTGTTCCGATAAGACCGATCTTAAAGAGATCGAAAAACGGTTTGGCAGTGAGGTCGCTTTGCTGGTTGACGGTCTTACAAAGATGCCGACACTCAACGTGGAAGATAAAGAAGAAGCTCATATCGAAAATATAAGAAAAATGCTTCTTGCTATGTCGAAGGACGTAAGGGTTATTTTTATAAAGCTTTGCGACAGATTACATAATATGCGTACTCTTGCGGTAAAGACCGATCCAAAGCGAAGAAAGACCGCTCTTGAAACTATGTACGTTTACGCACCGCTCGCGCACCGACTTGGAATGCGTAAGATTAAGCACGAGTTGGAAAATCTTTGTATTTCCTTTCTTGATCCGATAGGCTATGCAGAAATACAAAAGTATATCGCAGAAAAGTACGGCGAGCACGAGCATTTGTTTGAGACTGTTCAGGCTCAGATCAGAGAAAAGCTTATTGAAAACGAAATAAAGTTTGAGCTTTCGGGCCGTGTAAAATCGGCTTACAGTATCTATAACAAGATGTATAATCAAAATAAGAGCTTTAACGAGATATATGACTTTTATGCGATGAGAATAATTGTAGATACTGAACTTGAGTGTTATGCAGCACTCGGACTTATACACGAAATGTTCAAGTCCATTCCGGGACGGTTTAAGGATTATATTTCAACACCGAAGCCTAATATGTACCGTTCTATCCATACCACGGTTATAGGAAGCGACGGTATTCCGTTTGAAGTGCAGATAAGAACATGGGAAATGCATCATATCGCAGAATACGGTATTTGCGCGCATTGGAAATATAAGTCGGGCGATTCTTCAAAGTCTTCCGCTGAGGTCGATAAGCGACTTGAGTGGATATCAAAGCTTATCGAGACCGAAAGCGATACTACAGATCCCGATGAATTCTTTAACGCGCTTAAGACCGATATGTTTCAGGATGATACCTTTGTCTTTACACCTAAGGGTGATGTAATAAACCTTGCGCAGGGTTCTACGGTGATTGACTTTGCTTATGCAATACATTCGGGCGTGGGTAATTCAATGGTAGGTGCAAAGATCAACGGAATGATAGTTCCTATAGATAAAGTTCCAAAGACGGGCGATATACTTGAAATAATAACCTCATCGTCATCAAAAGGGCCAAGTAGAGATTGGCTCAAGATAGTCAGAACAAGCTCGGCACGTTCAAAGATACGAAGCTATTTCAAACGTGAAAAGCGCAGTGAGAATATTATTGCGGGTAAAAACATCGTTGATACAGAGTTTAAACGCTTTGCTTCGAATTCAACCGAACAGCAAAGAAGCGAGGTCGTTTCTGCCGTTAGTCAGAGAATGGGATATATGACAGCGGATGATCTATATAACGATCTCGGTTACGGAGGCTTGGCATATTCTAAGATAGAGGCGAAGATCCGTGATGAATATGAACGTAGTTACGGTCATAGTGAGGATGACGCACAGACAACGGAAAACGTTGTTGAACAGATAAAGATATCTGCGCCTAAAAATATTAAATCTAATAGCGGCGTAATAGTAGACGGACTCGACGGATGCCTTGTTAAGTTTGCTAAATGCTGTAATCCGTTACCGGGAGATAGCATTATAGGATTTATAACAAGAGGACACGGCGTTTCGATACACAATAAAAACTGTCAGAACATTAATCGTGACAATCCCGAAAATGCGGGACGTTGGGTAGATGTTCACTGGGCTGACAATAATTCTAATTTGCGTGATCTGTATGAGGCGCAGATCAATATTTTCGTTGTTAACAGAATAGGTATACTTGCCGATATAGTTATAGCTCTCAGCGAAATGAAGGTTCAGGTACACCACGTAAATGCTGGAGTAACGGGAGATAGCAACGAGGAGAATGCAATAATAAGCCTTAAGATAAGCTGTAAAAACATAGATCATTATTATTCGATAGTTTCGAAAATTCGTTCTATCGACGGTATTTTGGATATTAGCAGAGGTATCGCATAAGCGAACTGTTACGGAGGAAAAATGATAGCTGTATTGCAAAGGGTAAAACGTGCTTCGGTTTCGGTTGAAGGAGAAGTCACAGGAAGCTGTGAGCAGGGATTTTGTATACTTTTAGGAGTTGCTAAGGGGGATTCTGAGGAGGATGCCGATGCACTCGTTAAAAAAATATTGGAGTTGAGAATTTTCTGCGATGAAAACGATAAAATGAATTTATCCATTACTGATATCGGCGGTGAGCTTTTGATAGTGTCTAATTTTACGCTGCTTGCTGCATATAAAAAGGGAAGACGTCCCGATTTTACAAATGCGGCACCGCCAAGCGAGGCAAACCGTTTGTACGAATATTTTTGTTCGCTCTGCGAAAAAGGCGTAAAGCATCTCGGTCGGGGCGTGTTTGGCGCGGAGATGGAGCTTACGATAGTTAATGACGGTCCCGTAACTATAACTATGGATAGCAGAGTGCTTTTGAAAAAGACAGACAATCTTTAAAATACAGTTGGAGCGATTTATAAATGAAGGTTATTTTAGATTCACCTATAAATAAATATTATGTTCAGACGCTTGGAATGATATTTTTTCCGGGCGAGCATTTTGCGGAAAATGAAGAGGTGGCAAAGGGAGAACCTATACTTTCGGTGAAAAGCTTAGAAGAGGAAAACGGTATTCGTGCTTTTGCTGAGGTTTCGGTTGATGATAAAAGCGAGAAAGCTGAATATTTTGCCGAATTTACCGAGGATAGAACCAAGGAACGGGTTTTGAAGCTTGCAATAGGCGGTGCTGTTCTTGCGGCGGCGAACGCACTTGTAGGATACAGACCTGCGTGGGGAATGATGATTGGCGTAAGACCGTCAAAAATAGCAAGTGAAATGCTTGAGGCGGGATACAGCAAAACCAAGGTAAAAAGAATACTCAATACCGACTATCTTGTAATTCCCAAAAAAGCGGCACTTGCCACAAGTATTGCTGTAACAGAAAAAAATATAATAGACAAGCCATCTCCAAAGGATTGCAGCGTTTATATTTCGATACCGTTTTGTCCTACGAGATGTTCTTACTGTTCTTTTGTTTCTTATACGTCAAAACGACTTCTGTCGCTGATTCCCGAGTACCTTGAAAAGCTTAAAGAGGATATTCGTTTTAATTTTGAAACGATATCGATGCTTGGACTGCGTGTTCGTACTGTTTATATAGGCGGCGGTACACCGACTATTCTTGATGAGGCTCAGTTGGAAGACCTTTTGAGCTTTATATCAAAACAAACAGATGTTTCTGCGTTGGAAGAATTTACTCTCGAGGCAGGACGTCCCGATACAATAACTTACGAGAAATTTGTTATAGCTAAAAAGTACGGAGTTACCAGAGTCAGCGTTAATCCACAGAGCCTTTGCGATAAATTGCTTGAAAGTGTTGGAAGAAGTCATACCAGTGAGGAATTCTTCCGCGCATTTAACGATGCAAGAAGAGCGGGTATCAAAACGGTAAACGTCGATCTTATTGCGGGACTTCCGGGTGATGATTTTAAAACTTTTGCATATACTCTTGATGAGGTTCTTAAGCTTCGTCCTGAAAATATTACGGTACACACTTTCTGCGTTAAAAAATCTTCCGAGCTCTTAAAACGCGATCCTAACGTTTTTTCAATACGAGGAGGCTCTGTAGGTAAATGCGTGGATTATTCGCAGATAAAGACCGATCAGAACGGATATATACCGTATTATATGTACCGACAGAAGAATACGGTGGGGAACTATGAGAACGTAGGCTTTGCTTTGCCGGGACATGAAGGATATTATAATATTTATATGATGGAAGAGATACATTCGATATTTGCGGCAGGAGCGGGGGCTGTAGGAAAGCTGGTAGACAACACCAAGAGCAACTGTAACAAGAGAGAAATAGACCGTTTGTTCCATCAAAAATATCCTTACGAGTATCTTCGTGAGGATAAAAACGATTCTTTTAGAGCTGAGGCACTTAAATTTTATCAGGAGCATGGAATGCTCGATGAATAATGGTTGCTTTTTGAAAGGAAACATTTATGGATCAAAAAGAATTTGATATGCAGGATTATAAAGATTCTCAGTGGATAAAAAGCTGCGAGGATGCTTTTTCAAAGAGAATATTTGAAATAACAGAGGATATCTATAAAAATCGAGGAATAAAGGTAATACGTCTTTACGGACCTAGCTGCTCGGGAAAAACCACTACGGCTGACCATTTGATATCTTACTTTAAAAAGTTTGGAAAAAGAGCGCATGTTATTTCGATCGATGATTTCTTTTATAACAGAGATCATCTTGCCAGACTTTCGGCTGAAAAAGGACTTGATGGGATAGATTACGATTCTCCCGATACGATAGACTGTGATGAGCTTTCGGAATTCATTAAAGAAATATTTAACGATAATGAGGTAAGGTGTCCGATATTCGATTTTAAAACAAGTACCCGTTCGGGATATAAGACGATGAAGGTCGACGATGATGACGTGTTTATATTTGAGGGCATTCAGGCTGTATATCCACGTGTCGTTAAAATGTTTGAGGAATATAAGACGGCAAGCATATATATCTATCCGCAGAAACCCATAATCGCAGGCGGCGTTTGCTTTGAGGGGAATGAGATACGCCTTATGCGACGTCTTGTGAGAGATTATAATTTCCGTAATACTATGCCTGAGGTAACTTTTGATAATTGGGACGGGGTAAGAGATAACGAAGAAAAAAATATTTTCCCGTACGTTGGTGAAAGTGATTATACCGTTAATTCTTCAATGCCTTATGAAATAGGTGTTCTTAAGCCTTATCTTGTTAAGCTGCTTTCGGACTTTGATAAGGATGATAAGCATTTTGAAACGGCAAAATATATTCTTAACCGTGTAAGCCTTGTTGATGAAATTCCCGACAGACTTATTTTAGACGGTTATCTTTATAAGGAATTCGTTTAAAATCTGTGCCGACGGTATATCGTTTTTAAGTTTGGAATAAACTATAAAAAACGGTAAGGCGGTGTAGTGCTTGAAAAAGGAAAAAATTGAAGAGAGCGGAGGCAAACGTTTTATATCGGGCGTTTTTGTGCTTTCGTTCTCTACTTTAATAGTTAAGGTTATCGGACTCGCATTTAAAATACCTATGCTTTCTATTTTGGGAATGGAAGGTATGGGATATTTTAATTCTGCGTATGAAATTTACGCAATGTTATGCGTTATTTCTACCGCGGGATTACCGGTGGCGCTTTCTATACTTGTGTCTGCCGCGAGAGCGAGAGAAGATGCGCTTGCAATAAAAGGAATATACCGTTCGGCTCTTAGAATATTTTTTATATTCGGAGCTTTTGGCAGCGCATTTATGCTTTTGTTTGCCAAAAGACTTGCTATGTCAATAGGGAATGATGAGGCATATTACTGTATAATGGCAATAGCGCCCGCATTGTTTTTTATTTGTCTTGCGAGTGCGGTAAGGGGATACTGTCAGGGCTTTGAAGAAATGAAGCCTACGGCTATCTCCCAGCTTATAGAGGCAATAGCAAAGCTCGCTCTTGGCATAATATTTGCTTTGGCAGCGCTAAGACAAGGGTATTCAGTTCCTGCGGTGGCGGCATTTGCTGTCTTGGGAATAACAGTGGGTACTTTTTTGTCGCTTTGCTATCTTATGATAGCAAGAAGAAAGGTCAATAAAAAGATCATCGCTTCTTTAAACGGTGATACAAATACCAAAAAAGAAGAAAACGTAAAAACTCTATTGAAGATAGCGTTACCTATAACACTTGGTTCAGCGGTTATAAGTCTGACAAGAATTCTTGATATGGCATTTATAATGCGCAGACTCCAGGATATAGGAATATCTTCTTTCCGATCAAATGAAATATACGGAGCATACACAACGTTGGCTCTTCCGGTATTCGGTCTTATTCCTTCACTGATAACGCCTGTTTCAATGGCTCTTATCCCTGAACTCACAGGATTTATAGAGAGAAAAAGCCTTAAAGGCCAGATCATAAGTGTTGAAAGAGCGATAAGGCTGACAACTCTGTTTGCTATGCCTGCTTCACTTGCCGTCACGGTGTTTTCAAGACAGATACTTTCTTTGCTTTTTAAAGGACAGAATGATGCGATAGATATTGCTGCGCCTTTGCTTTCCTTGCTTGGAGCATCTGTGCTTTTTTCCTGCCTTATAACTACAACAAATGCTATTCTTCAAGCTTACAGATGCGTAAAGCTGCCGATATTTTCGATGTCGGTCGGCGTAGCAGTAAAGGCTATAACCTCATATTTTTTGCTTGGAAGCAGATGGGTGGGAGTTTACGGTGCGCCTATAGGAAGTCTGGCATGTAATGTTACGGTAGTACTTTTGAATTTTGCTTTGATGTTTCGGTATGCAGGAAATACAGCGATGGCAATAAACTTAGGAAAAAGCTTTGTAAAACCTTTTTTTGCATCTGTAATATCAATAGGAGGCTCGTTCGCGTCTTATAGCATATTTGCAGAAAAGCTTCTTTCGGAAACGGCAGCGTTTTGTATAGCGGTCGCAATAGCGGTCCTTCTATATTGCTTGCTTGTGTTTTTGCTTGGAATAATGGACAGGGAAGACTTGAGAATGTTCCCGATATTTAATAAAATTTTAAAAGAAAAGCAATAGGCTTTTGGAGGTAAAAAATGACGGTTGCTGAAAAGAAAAAATATCTTCTCGAAAAAGATAACTACGACATAGACGATCTCGTTACAGTGGTGGAAGTGTTAAGATCCGAAGAAGGATGCCCTTGGGACAGAGAGCAGACTCATAAAAGTATCCGTAAGGATTTTATTGAGGAGACCTATGAGGTCATCGAGGCGATAGATACCGAGGATCCCGTTCTTTTAAGAGAAGAGCTTGGCGATGTTTTGCTACAGGTAGTTTTTCATACTGAAATAGAAAAGGAAAATGGAGTTTTTGATATCAAAGATGTAGCAAACGATATATGTGTTAAGCTTATACACCGTCATCCTCACGTATTTGGCGATGTGATCGCTGAGACTTCCGATAAGGTTCTTCAAAATTGGGAGGTTATAAAGAGCGAGGAAAAGGAGCGTATCACAATAACCGATAAGCTTCGCTCGATACCGCCTATGCTTCCCGCATTGATGAGAGCAGAAAAGGTAGGCAAGAAAGCTTCTTGCTTTGATTTTTCCAACGCCGATGAAGTAATGCTGAAGGTCAAGGAAGAGCTTTCTGAACTTGAGGAGGCTATGGCAGAAAATAATAAGAATAATATCGAAGAGGAAATGGGCGATCTTATCTTTTCGGTAGTTTCTCTTTGCCGTAAGCTTGGAGTCGAGCCTGAGGTAGCTTTGAATAAGGCAACAGATAAATTTATATCAAGATTTGATGAGCTTGAACAGGCTGTAATTGCTCAAAATAAGAACATAAATGAGCTTGGTATGCCCGAGCTTGATGCCATTTGGGAACAAAATAAAAGTAAAAAATAAAAAAATTGTTTTCAAAGCTTAAAAAAGACTAAAAATAGCGAAAAAATTGCTAAAAACTATTGAATTTACTGTAAAAGTATGGTATAATAAACTTGCAAAAGGAACGTTGTTCCAATAAGTTTAAAAAGGAAAGGTGATTAATATGAACAAGACAGATCTCGTAGAAGTAGTTGCTCTTAAGACGGGCATGACAAAGGCAGCAGCAGAGGCTGCAGTAAAGGCTGTAAATGAGGCTATTACAGAGGCTCTCGCAGCTGGTGACAAGGTTCAGCTTGTTGGCTTTGGAACATATTCTGTTAAGGAAAGAGCGGCAAGAGAGGGACGTAATCCTCAGACCGGCGCTACAATGACTATAGCAGCTTCTAAGGCTCCTGTATTCACAGCAGGTAAGGCTCTTAAGGACGCAGTTAATAAGTAATTATAAATATAGGCGGCGGATTTACGCCGCCTATATTTTTTAAAATTTTTACAGCATTCGGAGGAAGAATGAGATTAGATAAATATTTAAAGGTTTCAAGAATAATCAAGCGTAGAACGGTGGCAAACGATGCTTGTGACACCGAGCACGTAAGCGTAAACGGAAGACGCGCAAAGGCGTCTTATGACGTTAAAGAGGGCGATGTTCTGGAAATAACCTTCGGACAGAGAACTTTAAAAATACGTGTTCTTACCGTGAAGGACAACGTAGCTAAGGCTGATGCCGCTGCGATGTATGAGGTTATAGAAGAATAGTTTTTTAAAGAATATAAATCAAGATCTTCGCATAGAATTTATTGATATCATCATATCAATAATCTTGCGGAGGTTTTTTGTTTATGGCGGGTTCTGATATAAAACGAGTTCACGAAATAACGCTTTCGAAAAGGGCAGAAATGACTGTTTCTGGAGTATGTGAAGTTATAAGCTTTGATGAAGAAAGTGTAAGGCTTATGACGAGCGAAGGAGAATTATTTATAGAGGGAGAAAATATAAAAATCGGTGTATTGGATACTGACCGCGGTGTGGTAACACTGAGCGGAAAGATAGACGGATTTTTTTATGTTAATGATTCCAAGGATAATAAAAAAGGATTTTTTGCAAGATTCGCACACTGACGAGGATAAGGAATGGAGATATTTCCCGATATTTTAGCTAAGATGCTTTTAGTATCTTTTTTGTTTGGCGGACAACTCGGTGTACTTTTTGATATAGGAAGAACCTTAAGATTGCTGTTTTCAAATGCTCCCGAAAATGTAAAATTGAAGAAGCTTTATTCTGCTAAGCTACCTTTTTCAAAAAATGCTATGTCCTTGACAGACGGTAAAAAAAGCGGAAAGATTATCACGAATATTACGGTTTTTTTGTGTGATCTTTTTTTATCCGCTTATGCTGTAATAGGACTCGTTGTAATAAATTATTCTTACAATGACGGGAAATTCAGAATGTTTACCGTGCTCGGTGCTGCGGTAGGGTTTTTAATATATTATTTTAGCTTTTCAAAAGTCTTGCTTTTTTTGTTTGAGGGCGGATTCTTTTTCTTAAAATACGCGATTATGTCAATTTTCGATTTTTTAAGAAAACCAATATTATATATATATAATAAATTTGTAAAAAAAATCAAAAAAATGTGTGGAAAATTTCGTTTTCGTATTGAAAAAAAGAGGAAAGAGGTGTATAATGTAAATGAGACAGTATGCGATAATGAAAGTTCTTCAGCGAATAGAATAAAAATAACGCAGACCGTTCGAAAAAAATAGGAAGGGGACGCGAGGATGAAAAAAAATGAATACTTTTCTAATTTTACAGAAAAGAAAAGCAAAATTTATATAGCTGTTTGCGCCTTCTTGGTGTTTTTTTTGATATTCTCTGTGGTTTATTTTCTTTGGAGCTTGATGCAATATAACGAGGCTATGGAAAAAAAGCTCGAAAAAGAAGCTTACGTTATAGAACTTAAAAATGAGATACAGCGACTTGAATATATGCTTGATGCACCTCTTGATGATGAGTTTAAAATCAGGATAGCAAGAGAGAAGCTTGGTATGTGTTTTCCCGATGAGATTATTTTTTACAGCGATTATGATTGACGGTCGGGGGTAATGACTTTTAATGGGAGGTATGTGAGTGAATAATACAGAGCAGATGCTTCAAAGCTTCTTTGAAGGAAAAAATTATTCTGCACAGGATTTTTTCGGTGTTCATGAGCAGGGCGCCTTCTATGTTTTCAGAGTTTGGGCTCCGAGAGCAAACAAAGTTATGCTGACGGGAGATTTTAATTCCTGGCGAGATGATACTCCTATGAAAAAAATATCCGATAAGGGAGTGTGGGAAGTAGCACTTCCCAAAGAAAGGGTGCCCGCAGGGAGCAGATATAAATATCGAATATACGGACACGGACAAGTACATTATAAGGCTGACCCTTATGCATTAGGACAAATGAGCGCTCCCGAAAATTCTTCGGTAGTGGCTCGTTATATGGAATATCCTTGGAAGGATGAAGGGTGGCTTAAATTCAGGAAGTCTTATCAAAGCGAAATAGTTTCCCGACCGCTAAATATATACGGAGTACATCTCTCTTCTTGGAAAAAAAGAGAAAAACGCGGACTTCTTAATTATAAGGAATATGCAAGAGAGCTTGCACCTTATATAAAACAAATGGGATACACACATATTTCGATCACACCGATAATGGAGTATTCGGCGGACGAGTCTTTGGGATATACACCGAGTTCATTCTTTGCTCCTGCATCAAGATACGGAACGCCCGATGATTTCAAAGCTTTTATAGATAAAATGCATGAGGCGGGAATAGGCGTTATTTTTGATTGGCCTGTCACAAGCTTTCCAAAAGAAAGATTTGGAATTTTTGAGTTTGACGGAGCACCGCTTTATGAGTATTCCGATGTCTGTGAGGAATACGGAAGTATAAGAAGATTTGATCTTTCAAAAAATGAAGTTCGTTCATTTCTTATATCGAGTGTTTTGTATTGGATACGTGTTTATCACGTAGATATGATACGAATATCAAATACCGATATATTTTATAATTTCAGTAATGCTGAAACGGACAAGCAACATGAGATATATGACAATGCGGTAGAATTTCTTGCCTTACTTAATTCGGTGATAAAGAAAGAATTTCCTGATGTTGTTACGATCGTGCAGGGCCCGCTGGGCAAGAAAAAGGATGTCGGATTTGATCTGGCGTTTGACAGCGATTGGTCGGATGATGTGCTTGAATATACAGCGCTCGATCCAATATACAGAAAATATCATCATAATTTAATAACAGATCACTTTGATCATATAAAAAACGGTAGAGAAATATTTTCGTTTGCGTATAAAAATATTTGCTACGGAAAAACCTCGCTTTTGAGCAATATGTGGGGTGATTATTGGCAAAAATTTGCTAATGCAAGAGCCTTGATGGGACTTTTGATGACGATGCGAGGCAAAAAACTTTTGTTCATGAGCTCGGAAATAGCTCAATTCAAAGAGTGGGGCTATGACAGAGAAATAGAATGGTTCCTTCTTGACTATGAAAGTCACGGAAAGTTTCAAAGATATATAGCCGAGCTTAATAATTTTTATCTCTCACATTCGGCACTTTGGCAGAGAGATGATTTTGAAAGCGGATTTAAATGGATAGATTCTCAGAATGACTGTCAAAGTATAATTGCTTTCCGTAGAATATCGAATAATGAGGATCTGACGGTCATTATCAATTTTACCCCTGTTGTTTATAAGAATTTCCGTGTGGGTTCTTTTGATAAGGGAACTTACCGCGAGATATTTAATTCCGACAGTAAAGAGTTTTACGGAAGCGGAGTAGTTAATAATAAACAAATAAAAACAGAACCGATAGCTTATCACGGGTGCGAAAATTCCTTTGAATTGACGATACCGCCGCTTGGAATAAGTATTTTGAGGTTCGATAAATCAGGAAAAAACAAAAAAGATCAGGAGAAACAAAATTAAGCGTTCAATATCAATACTATAAAAATAAAAACATAGACGAGACTATGTTTAACTTAACGGAGGATACTATGTTTAAGAAAAAAGAATGTGTAGCAATGTTACTTGCGGGAGGACAGGGAAGCCGCCTTTATGCGCTTACCGAGAAGACCGCAAAGCCCGCGGTTTCCTTTGGCGGAAAATACAGAATTATTGATTTTCCCCTTTCAAATTGTATAAATTCAGGAGTGGATACTGTTGGTGTGCTCACGCAGTATCAACCGTTGGTCCTTAATGATTATATAGGAAACGGATTACCTTGGGACCTTGACAGAGCGCAGGGAGGTGTAAAGATACTTCCGCCTTATCAGGGAAAAAATGGAGCTGACTGGTATAAAGGAACTGCAAATGCGATATATCAGAATTTACAGTTTATATATAATTACGATCCCGATTATGTTCTTATCCTTTCGGGTGACCACATCTATAAAATGGATTACGATAAAATGCTCAAGGCTCATAAAGAAAAGGGTGCGGATTGTACGATAGCCGTTATCGACGTTTCGATAGAAGAAGCAAGCCGCTTCGGTATTATGAGTGTTGATGATGAAGGAAGAATATATAAATTTGCGGAAAAGCCGAAAAATCCCGACAGTACAAAAGCGTCAATGGGAATATATATCTTCTCTAAGGAATGCCTTGCAAATTATCTTATAAAAGATGCGGAGGATCCCGAAAGCTCTAACGATTTTGGAAAGAATATTATCCCCGCAATGCTTGCAAACGGTGAACGTCTTTATGCTTATTCTTTCAGCGGATATTGGAAGGATGTTGGAACTATCGATTCACTTTGGGAAGCAAATATGGATCTTTTGGGCAATCAGCCGGTTTTGAATCTTTCGGATGAGTCTTGGAGGATCTATTCAAGACATGCGGCAAGCGCTCCGCAGTACGTAGGTGCAAATGCAATCGTTGATAACAGCAGCATAACCGAAGGCTGTGAGATATATGGAACTGTAAGAAATTCGGTACTCGGAACAGGTGTAAAGGTTATGCAGGGAGCTGTTGTTGAGGATTCGGTTATTTTTGATGACGTTATTATTGGAGAAAATGCAAAAATTTATTATTCTATTGTTGATTCTGATGTAAGGGTGGGTGCAAGTGCATCGGTTGGAAAGCCGAAGAGTGAAGCAGGCGGCATCACAGTCGTAGGAACAAAAATAGACATCCCTGTAGGTACTCAGATAGCAGATGCGAAAATGATATATAGCGAAAAAGACATAAAGGAGGAGGTATAAGAAAATGGCAGTAGCAGGATTGATCTTTTCTAATATTCATAACTCTTCGGTACCGGAGCTTACAAGTGTCCGTACAATAGCATCTATTCCTTTTGGATGCCGTTATCGTCTTATAGACTTTCCGCTTTCACAGATGGTAAATTCCGGAGTCACAAAGATAGGCGTTATCGCACACAATAATTATCAGTCGCTTATGGACCATATCGGTACAGGTAAGGACTGGGATCTTGCAAGGCGTTCGGGAGGAATAAGAATACTTCCTCCGTATATTGCTGCATACAACAGCGCAAACGGTGGAAGACTCTATACAACAAGACTTGAAGCGCTTATGGGAGTTACACACTTTATAGCAAAGTGTAACGAGGATCATATAGTTCTTTCTGACTGTGACAGTATCTGTAACGTTAATTTAAGAGATGTTATAAGAACTCACGAGAAGAATGATGCTGATATGACAATAATAACAAGAACGGTAAAGCAGGGCGATATTCCTCCTTCTGAAGATGGAACTGTCGTAACTTGTGATATAAACGGAAGAATAACAGACCTTTCGGGTTGTACTAATAATATGACCGAATGTGATGTGAGCACTAACATAATCGTTGTTAAGAGAACCTTCCTTCTTGATATTATAAATGATGCTGCTGCTCACGGATATACAAGATTCTATCTCGAGGCTCTTGCTAACAGACTTGAGCACGCAAGAATAAATGCATATCATTTTGACGGTATATTCTTGCAGATCAGCTCACTTGTAAGTTATTACAAGGCATCAATGAAACTGCTTGATGAAAACGTAAGAAACGAACTTTTTAATTCTTCGGAAAGAATGGTATATACAAAGCTTCGTAATTCATCGCCTACAGTTTATCAAAATGGTTCTTCAGTTAAGAATTCTCTTGTAGCAGATGGATGCTGCATAGAGGGGGTTGTTGAAAATTCAATAATATTCAGAGGAGTTCACGTAAGTCGCGGAACAGTTGTTAAAAATGCGATTTTGCTTCAGGACACTTATGTTGGTGCAGATACTACACTTAACTGTGTAATAACCGATAAAAACGTAGTCATAAGAGATGGCAGAAATCTTTCGGGACACGAAAGTATGCCGTTCTTCCTTTCAAAGGGAAGTATGATCTGATAAAGGAGATTGCTTATGAAAAAAATACTCTTTGTTGGAGCAGAGGTAATGCCGTTTGCGGCAACGGGCGGACTTGGTGACGTGCTCGGTTCTTTACCGACGGCAATAACACAAGCATCGGGCGGAAAGGTCGACGTAAGAGTGGTTATGCCTTTATACGGGGCTGTATCTTCCGAGTGGAGAAAACAAATGACCAAGGAGTACGAGGGTGAGATATCGCTTGCTTGGAGAATTCTTTACTGTGCTGTATATAGTCTTGTAAAGGACGGAGTTACTTACTATTTCGTAGATAATGAATACTACTTTAACAGGGGAGCTCTTTACGGATATCTTGACGAAGCTGAGCGCTTTGCGTATTTCTCAAAAGTAGCGGCGACTTTACCACAGCTTGTAGGATTTTATCCCGATATAGTACACGCGCACGATTGGTCGAGTGCACTGACACTTATTTATATAAATCAAAAATACCGTCAGATAGCGGGATATCACGATATAAAGCTTGTCTATACGATACACAATATAGAATATCAGGGACAGTATGATTTTTCAATACTCGGTGATGTGTTTGAGCTTGGTACAAGTGCCAGAAATATAGTTGAATATGACGGTTGTATCAATCTTATGAAGGGGGCTATCGCTTCTGCCGATATCGTTACAACAGTAAGTCCGCGTTATGCCGATGAGATATGTTCTCCCGAGTATGCGCACGGCTTGGACAGAATTTTAAGAGAGTCACGGTATAAGCTTTTGGGTATTCTTAACGGTATAGATTATACCTATTACGATCCCGAAAAGGATTCGGCGATAGCGGTAAATTATAATGCTGATAAGCTTGAGCTTAAGTATCAGAACAAACTTGCTTTGCAGAAAGAACTCGGACTTCCCGAAAGGACCGACGTGCCGATGATATCTATAATATCCCGACTTGCTTCGCATAAAGGATTTGATATCATATCGCAAATGATCTATAATCTTGTCGGAAAAAACGACGTTCAGCTTGTTTTGCTCGGCAAGGGAGAATCTCAGTATGAGGGATTCTTCAAGGGACTTGAGAGTGCTTACCCACACAAGGTAAGAGCACTTATAACCTATGATCGAGATCTTTCAAAACGTATATATGCGGCAAGTGATATCTTCTTGATGCCGTCGAAGAGCGAGCCTTGCGGTCTTTCTCAGATGATAGCTTCAAGATACGGAGCAATACCTGTAGTAAGAGAAACAGGCGGACTTTATGATTCTATAAAGCCATATTGGAACAATAACGGTGAGCTTTGCGGAAACGGATTTACTTTTGCAAATTACAGCCCGTATGAGCTTGAGGAACGCTCTTGTGCGGCTATTGAGCTTTGGCGCAATATAGATATGAGGGATCGATTTGTAAGAAAAATAATGAATATCGATTTTTCTTGGAAAAATTCAGCGGAAAAATATTTGGAAATGTATGCTCCGTTGTGGAAAAATAAATAATAAATGAATTTGTAAAAAGGCTCTGTCTGATATTGGATCGGGTCTAAGTAGAAAGGGACATTACCAATGGAAAAATTAACAAAAGCACAGGTTAAAGAAAATATTGAAATAAAGCTTTCAAGATACTTTGGCTGTACTCCCGATGAGGCATCAAGAGATCAGATGTATAAGGCTGTGTCTATGACAGTAAGAGATATGCTTTCATCGAAAAGAAACGATTTCAAGCACGCAGTAAACGCTGCAGGAGCAAAGCGCGTATACTATATGTGTATGGAATTTTTGATGGGTCGTTCGCTTAAGACAAATCTTTGTAATCTCGGTCTTGATAACGAATACAAGGCTGTTCTTAAGGAATACGGCATAGAGCTCGACGAGCTTTATACCTGCGAGCCCGATGCAGGACTCGGTAACGGCGGACTTGGAAGACTTGCTGCTTGCTTTATGGATTCACTTGCATCTCTTGATTATCCCGCAACAGGATTTTCTATTTGCTATGAATACGGCTTCTTTAAGCAGATGATCGTTGACGGTATGCAGGTAGAGCTTCCTGATATCTGGCTTCCCGGTGGAGAAGTATGGCTCGTTCCGAGAACAGACCGTATTTACCAGGTAAGAATGGGTGGCCGTGTTCGTGAGGAGTGGCGCGACGGACATATGGAGGTCATTTATGAAGATGCTGAATGTATCGAGGCAGTTGCTTATGATATGATGGTTTCGGGCGGTGATAGTTCTGCTGTCAGCCAGCTTCGTTTGTGGAAAGCAAGAGATATAAAGAATTTTAATATGAGTCTCTTTACTCAGGGACAGTATGCAAGAGCGGTAGAGGAGAGCACTAATGCCGAAACTATTTCAAAGGTTCTTTATCCTTCCGATAATCATATCGAAGGTAAGCTTTTGCGACTTTCTCAGCAGTACTTTATGGTATCTGCATCTTGCCAGAGTATAATTCGAGATCATATGGCAGTTTATGGCAGAATAGATAATCTTGCCGAAAAGGTTGCTATTCATATCAATGATACTCACCCTGCGCTTTGTATTCCCGAGCTTATGAGAATCCTTGTTGATGAATACTTTATGGACTGGGATGTTGCTTGGAAGATTGTTACTGAAGTATGTTCTTACACTAACCATACGGTAATGCCTGAGGCTCTTGAAACATGGAACGAGGATCTTTTCCGTCTTAAGTTGCCCAGAATTTATAATATTATTAAAGAAATCAACGAGCGTTTCTGTCGTGAGGCTTGGAATGTATTCCCGGGTAATTGGAATAAAATTTCTAAGATGAGTGTAATAGGATACGGTCAGGTGCGTATGGCTAATCTCTGTGTTATAGGATGTCATTCTATAAACGGTGTGTCGAAGCTTCACTCTGATATTCTTGTTAAATCTATCTTCCATGATTTCTATGCTATGTATCCTGAGCGTTTTTGTAACGTAACGAACGGTATTGCACACCGTCGTTGGCTCTGCTATTCGAACCCCGAGCTTGCAGGCTTGCTTGATGAAACTATCGGTACGGGATACCGTCATAACCCGATAGAGCTTAATAATTTTGCTAAGTATGCAGAGGATGATGCTGTTCTTTCACGTGTAAGAGCTATCAAACACAATAATAAGATCAATTTCTCAAATATGCTTTACAAAAAGACGGGCAAGCTCATAGACACACACTCTATATTTGACGTTCAGATAAAGCGTTTGCACGAGTATAAGCGTCAGCTTCTTAATGTGCTGAATATTATAGGACTTTATCTCGATATTAAGGATAATCCTAATGCAGACTTCCAGCCTATAACATTTCTCTTCGGAGCAAAGGCGGCATCGGGATACTATCACGCAAAGAGAATTATCAATCTTATTTATTGCTTGGGTAAGCATATTGCAAACGATCCTGTTGCAAGAGAAAAGCTTGCAGTTGTATTCCTTGAGGATTATAACGTGAGCCTTGCAGAAGCACTTATTCCCGCAGCTGAAATAAGCGAACAGATTTCTATGGCAGGTAAAGAGGCAAGCGGTACAGGTTGTATGAAGCTTATGATGAACGGAGCTATGACCATAGGTACTCTTGACGGCGCAAACGTAGAAATGCTTGCTGAGGTTGGTAAGGATAATATGTATATCTTCGGTCTTACAAGTGCTGAGGTTGAAGATCTTTGGTTGCGCGGATATAATGCTCAGGAGTTCTATATTACTAATGTTAAAATTCAGCGTATCATCAATGCTCTTACAGTAGGATTCGCGGGCGAATCATTTGCGGATATAGCCAACTATCTTACAACCGGTCCAGGTATCGCAGATCCCTTCCTTTGCCTTGCAGATTTCGAGTCTTACAGAATGACTCATATGAGAGCTGTTGCAGATTACGTGGATAAGGAAAAGTGGAACCGTATGTCCCTTTTGAATATCGCTGCATCAGGCTTCTTTGCTGCTGACCGTTCAATTGATGAGTACGCGGCTAATATCTGGAATATAAAGAAGCTTAATAAGTAATTAATGATAATTTGAAATAAAGTTAGGAAAACCAAATGCTAATAAAAAATTCCTTTTGGGCAGATTGCCTTCCATCAATTATAAAAACAATAGACGGAGCGGACGTAACCGCAAGGGGATGCTTTGCCTTTGGAGAATGTCCTGAATTTACCGTCGAAGCACCAAGAAAACTTGGTGCTTCGGCTGTTGTTATGAGGATATGCCGTGACGGCGAGGCAGATACTGACATTCCGTTTTCTTTTGTCACAACCGATATGATAACGGATGTATATAAGCTGACTCTTGATACAAGAGAGCTTTGCGGTGAAGAGAATGACGGACTTTTTTACTATGAAATTCTTTTTTTGCGTGGGGCGGATACACTTTTTACATCAACAGAGAATAATGTTACGTTTAAATTACAGAGTTATTCCGAAAAAAGATTTTTAATGTTGGTTTATCAGCAGGGCTTTGAAACGCCAAAATGGTTTCATGGCAGAGTTATGTATCAGATATTCGTTGATAGATTTTGTCGCGGTAGCGGGGAGGTCGGAACACGCGATGATGTAATAATTAACGATGACTGGGAAAACGGTATTCCGCAGTATGTAGACCATCAAGGAGAAGCCGTAAAGAATAATATGTTTTTTGGCGGAAATCTTTGGGGAGTTATAGAAAAGCTCGGATATCTTAAGTCGCTTGGAGTAGGCGTTATATATTTGAATCCTATATTCAAGGCATATTCAAACCATAAATACGATACGGGTAATTACCTTGAGATCGATGCGATGTTTGGCGGTAAAAAGGCATTCGATGAACTTATAAAAAAGGCTGCTGAGCTTGATATTAGAATAATTCTTGACGGTGTGTTCAATCATACAGGAGATAACAGCTTGTATTTTGACCGTTATGGAGAATATGGCGGAAAAGGCGCTTATACCGATGATGCTTCGCCTTATAAGGATTGGTATTTGTTTAAGGGCAATAGAGATAGCTATGATTCTTGGTGGGGTATAGAGATTTTGCCTAGACTTAACCATGAGAATGACAGTTGCCGCCAATATTTTACCGCAGAAAACGGTGTTGGCGCAGAATATATAAAGCAGGGAGTTTCGGGATGGCGACTTGACGTTGCCGATGAGCTTTCAGATAATTTCTTAGATGAATTTTGTAAAACTGTAAAGGATACAAGTAATGGAGAAGCTATCATTATAGGCGAAGTATGGGAAAATGCTACCGAAAAGATAGCGTACGGAAAACGTAGAAAATATCTTCGCGGAGCACAGCTTGATAGCGTAATGAATTATCCTTTGAGAAAGGGGATAATGCGCTTTGTTCTTGACGGTAATGCGGCTTTTTTGGGAGATGTTCTTCTTTCTATATATTCAACTTATCCTAAGACGGTCTGTGATTCATTGATGAATATTCTCGGAACGCACGATACCGAACGAGCGCTTACTGTTTTTGGAAAAGGCGATGATAATACCTCTGACGAGTGTGGCTCGGTTCTTGCTGTAAAGCGACTTTCAAATTCCCAAAAGCGTGCCGCAATAAAAAAAATGGCGCTTGCCACGGTTATACAGTATACCGTTTACGGAGTGCCTTCGGTTTATTATGGAGATGAGGCAGGACTTGAAGGATACAGAGATCCTTTTTGCCGTATGCCGTATCCGTGGGGAAGAGAAAATAAAACATTGGTAGAGCTCTATTCTACACTTGGAAAAATCAGGGAAGAGTACAGAGATATTTTTGCAGAGGGAGAATTTTCGCTTGTGAGCGCTGAAGAGTCTACGTTGATATTTAAGCGTTCATACAAACGAGAACGCCTTTACATACTGGCAAATGCCTCTGCAAAGGAAAAGGCGACTTTTAAACTTTCTGGCAAGTGGAAAGATCTTATCAGCGGAAAAGAATTTAACGGCGAGATAGTTCCTTGTAGCGCTGTTATTCTTAAAAGGATATAAAAATGGGAATATCAGATTTTTTTAAAAAGATAACCAAAAGCAAGGATCCCAACAGTAAAAGAAACCGCTGGGATATGGCAGAAATGATAGCTGGAAAACATATAAAATATGTTACTGAAAAGCAAAATGACGTTGATGTGGTTATCGGAAGAACGGGCGGATTTAACATCCGTGACGGAGAACTTATACTTTTTGCATCTGCAAAGGTCATATTTCGTGCGGAAATAGATGATCTGCAGATATGGGAATTGCTATCGAAGGACGGTGTGGTTCTTACGGGATATGATAAGGAAAATAGCTGTGAAAGAACGGTTATTGCTTACTATGTTTATTATAGAAAGTGATCATCGAAAAAATAAAGGAGGAAGAAAATGAATAATGTGGATTATTATTCTAAAACCTGTTCTAAAATAGGGTTCTGGATGTTGATATTTTATGCATCTTTTACTTTGAGTGCATTTTTTGTCGCAATAGTGGAACTTGCTTTTTCAAAAGTAATATCTGATTTTTCTTCCGAGATTATTTTTGGATTACTTTCGGCAATTTGTTATTTTCTTTCTTTTTCGGTGGCGGCATTCTTTTTAAGAAGAAGCTGTAGAGAGTTGCCAAATTCAAGATCGATATATACGTCTTTTAAGTTTAATAAATGGACAGTGTTTATAGTTCTTGCGGTTATAGCTGTTAATTTTTCTGTTTCGTATTTGAACAATTCATTTTTTACATCGCTCTTTCCAAGAATTTCTTCCAATTTGATGCCATCATCGGTATCTGATCTTGCAGGAAGAAAAATGTCTGAGCTTGTCGTGCTTTTTTTGATAGAGATCCTTTCTACCGCAATAGTTCCCGCAATTTGCGAGGAGTATCTTTTCAGAGGCGCTATTCTTACTGATCTTCTTCCTTTTGGAAAGAGTACAGCAATTTTTGCAAGTGCATTTTTGTTTGGAATGATGCATCAAAATCCAATGCAGATACTCTATACTACCTTGATGGGTGTAATTATAGGCTATGTATATGTAAAGACACGTTCTATATGGGTATGTATGATATTGCATTTCTGCAATAACTTTATAACTGTGTTGGAAGAATATCTTCCTGTATTTACGAAAGCTACTTGGTTGATATATGTTTTGGATCTTCTTGTAGTTGCAGTAGGTGCTGTTTCGATATTGCTATTGCTTTTGCATAAATCAAAAGAACACGATCCACAAAAAGACGGAAGCTTCGGTGTTGTGGGTGAGCGTGGAATGGACGTTGAGGAAATGACTCTTGAACTTTCATCTAAAGAAAAGATAAAGCGATTTTTTGCAGTGACCGTTATTATTTATACAGCAATTTCGATTTTTTCTATGCTTAAAATTTTAGTATCGTTTATGGTGATTTAAACGGAGTATGCCAATGAATGAAAAAGATCTGATACTTATGAAAGAGGCACTTGAACTTGCCAAAAATGCTGAGATGGAGGGTGAAGTTCCTGTAGGCGCTCTTATAGTGGACGGTAACGGAAGCATTATATCAAAAGGATATAATTTGCGAGAAAGCAAGCAAAACGCAACCGCTCACGCAGAGCTTATAGCCATAGAAAAAGCTTGTGAAAAGGTTGGAAGCTGGAGGCTTAGCGGATGTACTCTTTATGTAACTCTTGAGCCTTGTCCGATGTGTGCGGGTGCTATAGTAAATTCAAGAATAGAGAGGGTAGTTTTTGGTGCATACGATATGCAGGCAGGGTGCTGCGGAACTCTTTTGAATTTCAATTCCTATCCGTTTAATCATTCCTTTAAGATCGAGGGCGGAGTACTTGAAGATGAATGTAAAAGAATTCTTGTGGACTTCTTTGAAAAAAAGCGAAAGATATCTTTAAAATAAAAATAATGGGTATGTCAAATGACATACCCATTATTTTTATTAATTTATTCCGTTGCAAATTTGCTCCAAAGAGTGTTGATGTAATCTTTGATATCAGCAGGAAGATCTTTGTAGCAGTTTGCGTCGTAGTTTTCGTGGAAGTTAAAGCCTTCGGGGTAGAGAATGGCGATAGCATCTTCACCCATATCTTCCTTATAAATCTCGCTGTTATAAACGTTTGCGTGAGGTGATGCGTAGTATATGTATTCTGCGTTTGCAATAGCTGCATCGTCACTAAGCATAAAGTTTATATATTGTTCGGCAAGATCTTTGTTTTGAGCGCATTTAGGAATACACATAGCATCAACGAAGAGGTTGGTATTTTCGGGGTAATAGAATTGAAGATCTACCGTATCTGCTTGATTATCAAGCATTGTAAGGTAGTCCCCCGCATAATAAGAACCGATAGCGGCCTCTCCTGTTTCCATCATATTGTATATCTCGTCCATAACGAGCTTCTTAAGAAGCGGCTTTTGTGCCTGAAGCTCTACAAGAGCTTTGTCCCATACCGATTTGTCGGTTGTGTTGACATCCCAACCGTTTTTATAGAACGCTGTTCCAAAAGCATCGCGGGAGTTGTTGTACTGAACTATCTGTCCTTTGTACTTTTCGTTCCACATAAGATCCCAGTCACCTGTATCCTCTTCGTCAACACGGTTTGCATCGTAGATAACTCCTATCATACCGTAGGTGTAGGGAACAGAATATTTATTTTCGGGATCGTAGTAAAGATTGCGAAAATCGTCGGTTATTGAGGTTTCATAATTAGGAATATTATCAAAATTAAGCTCCTGTAAATATCCTTCGCTCGCAAGACGGGCTATCATATAGTCTGAAGGAATAATTACGTCATAGCTTACTGCATTTGAAGAGAGCTTTGCATAGAGATCTTCGTTTGAAGCAAAGGTAATATAATTTACTTTTACGTTCATTCCTAATTCTTCACGGCAATATTTTTCAAACTCTGCATTGGTATCGTAGCTGTCCTCTGAACCGTCGGAGATATATTCACCCCAGTTGTAAACGTTAAGTGTTACTGTTTTTTCAGAGAATATACTGAATATAACGCAAGTTGAAATAATTATTGCAAGAACGCAGATAACCGCAATGATTTTTGTGAAGTTGGTTGATTTTCCGTAAGAAACCGAAATATCTCTTTCGGAATGCTTTTTGACTTTTAAGGGCTTGCCGGTTTTCTGTGCTTTTGAGATAGCTGCTTTAAGTTTTCTTTCTTCTTTCAAACGCTTTGCTTCAAGCCTTTCTTCGCTTGATCTTTCACGGTTGGAAATAAGTAAAAGAACGAGAATAATGATAAATATGAGTGTTGAAAGAGCATATATCGTGGGCTTAACACTCTTTTTGGTCATGCTGTAAATAAGTATCGGAAGAGTCTGGAAATCAACTCCGCTTGTGAAATAGCTTATTACAAAGTCATCAAGTGACATTGTAAATGCCATTATCATACCGGTAAATACACCCGGAAGTATAGTGGGGAGCTGAACTTTAAAGAATGATTGAAGCGGTGTGCAACCGAGGTCGAGAGCTGCTTCGGGAAGAGATCTGTCCATTTGTCTGAATTTTGGAAGTACGTTAAGAATAACGTAAGGCAGACAGAATGTAACGTGTGCTATCAGCATCGTAGCGAAGTTCAGCTTGGTTTGAAGTCCCAAGAGCCCTCCTACGAATACGAATAGAAACATAAGTGATATACCGGTAATTATATCGGGATTCATCATAGGAATATTGGTTATCGACATTACCGATTGGCGAAGCCATTTTTTCTTCATATGATGGATTCCAAATGCCGCCGCAGTACCAATAACGGTCGAGATAGCGGCAGAGGTTACAGCGAGTATAAGCGAGTTTTTAAGAGCCTCAAGAATTTCGGCATTTTTGAAAAGCTCTTTGTACCATTTTAACGAGAAGCCTTCAAAAACCGAGGTGCTCGATCCCGAGTTGAAAGAAAAGAAAATAAGTACGGCAATCGGAGCAAATAAGAAAACAAGAACAAGGGCAATATAAATTTTAGAAAAGCCTTTCATATCAACATACCTCCGTTATCATCGTCGGTATATTTATTTACTACGGCAAGTCCTATTAAAAGAATGACCATAAGAACAAAGGAAAGTGCCGCTGTAAAATGATAATTGGACATATTGTAACCTTGCTCGATAACGTCGCCGATAAGCAAGGTGCTCGGCCCGCCAAGCTTCTGGGATATATAGAAGGTACTTATAGAGGGTACGAATACCATAGTTATACCCGATATAACGCCCGAACGTGAAAGAGGGAATATTACCTTAGTCATAACTTTAAATCCGTTACATCCAAGATCTCCCGCAGCTTCCACAAGACGGTAATCAAGCTTTGCCATAACCGAATATATGGGTAATATCATATAGGGAAGATAGTCATATACCATACCCAATACAACTGCGCCCTCAGTACCTAAAAGACGCATTTTCGGAATGTTAAATGCACCGAGGAAGTTGTTTATGATACCCGTGTCCTTTATAAGCTCCATAATCGCATATGTTCTTATAAGGAAGTTCATCCACATAGGAAGCATAATCAAAAGAATAAGTAAACGCTGAGTTTTAGGCTTTGTTCTCGATATAAAATATGCAATAGGATAACCTAAAAATAAACATATTACCGTCGAGATGAGCGCCAATGTTACAGAGCGAGCAAATATCTTAAGATAGTTTGGAGTAAAGAATTCTTTGATATTGTCGAGTGAAAATACTATCGTACCGTCAACGTTTTTCGTGAAAGCGTAGTACGCAACGAATATCAAAGGGGCAATAATAAAGAGTATTGCCCAGGTTATATGAGGAGCTGCCGCATACCGTTGGATAAACGAGCGGCGGACCTTGAGGTTTTTTGGCGTAGAGGTCATTCTTCTTCCTCCTCAACGATATCCGAAAGATGCTCCATTTCATCGGAGAAGGTTGAATAGTCGCCAAACATATTGGAATATTCAGATTTCTTCATTATGTGGATCGCATCGGGTTCGATGTAAAGACCGATAACTTCGGAAACACCGACAAAGTCTGAGGTTTCAAGCATCCACTTAAAGCCTTCAACGTCAACGATTATTTCGTAATAATCGCCTTTAAAGGTAACGTTTGTAACAGTTCCTACAAGCATACCCTTGTCAACGGCAACAACGTCAACGTCCTCAGGACGTACAACAACGTCAACAGGTTCATTCTTTTCAAAGCCCTTATCAAGACAGTTGAATATCTGTCCTGCAAATTTTACCGAAAAGTCCTCGATCATAATACCGTCAAGAATATTGGATTCACCGATAAAGTCGGCAACAAAAGCATTCTTGGGTTCGTTGTAGATATCGGTAGGAGAACCTATCTGCTGGATCTTACCGTTTGCCATAACAACGATAGTATCGGACATAGAAAGCGCTTCTTCCTGATCGTGTGTTACGTATACAAAGGTGATACCTGTTTTCTTCTGGATATTTTTTAGTTCTATTTGCATATCCTTACGAAGTTTTAAATCAAGTGCTCCGAGAGGCTCGTCCAAAAGAAGGACCTTAGGCTTGTTTATAAGAGCTCTTGCGATAGCAACACGTTGCTGCTGACCGCCTGAAAGAAGAGAAACATTTCTCTTTTCAAAGCCTCTGAGGTTTACAAGAGAGAGCATTTCAGCAACACGTTCTTTGATCTCGTCCTCTTTAACTTTTGCAACTCTTAAGCCAAAGGCTATGTTGTCATAAACGTTAAGGTGAGGGAAGAGCGCGTATTTCTGAAATACGGTATTTACGTTTCTTTTGTAAGGGGGGACGTCATTTATACGAACTCCGTCAAAGTAGACATCACCCTGATCGGCAGACTCAAATCCACCGATTATTCTTAACGTAGTAGTTTTTCCGCAGCCCGAGGGCCCCAGCAGAGTCATAAATTCCTTGTCATTGATATATAGGCTCAAATTGGAAAGCACTATTTCTCCGTCAAACGATTTGGAAACATTTTTTAATTCCACCAGTTTGTTGTTCATTCCACCAAAAAACTCCTTCAAAAAAAGTAATGAACCCGATAAAAAATATAGGAACAACACAGTTTTTTTATTTTTTAATCGGTAAGCAATATTGTAACAGAAATTCAGCAAAAAAGCAATATATTTTAATAAAAAAATGAAAAAAAGCGACATTATTTTGAATAAATATTAAAAAATCGCCAAAATTCTCGCAAAAATTAAAAAAATCTTCTTTTTGCGTTGGATTTTGGCGGTATTTCTTTTGTTTTCAATATATAAAATTTTCTTGTCGAATAAAAAATTTTGAAAACAGCGATAATGAAAAAATAAATAGCGAAAGCGAGCTTGAAAGCCTTATGAGTAAATAGATTGAAAGACTCCAGAGTGAAAAAATCAAAACCGCTGACGTTACTTTTAAAACTTTTATTGCGGCATCGGGTGAGAAAAAATATGAAACTGTACAAAAAAGCACTCTTCCACCGTCAAAATCGTATATCGGCATAAGATTAAGCAAACCGAGAAAAAGCGAAGCCGCTAAAAAAAGATTTGAAAATCCGTTATTGTTTTTGAAGATGGGATAAAGAAAAAGTACCGAAATAAGATTTATAAGCGGACCTGAAACTGAAAGAATTATCTCTTTTTTATAAGACCTGAATTCGTCTGATATGCTAAGTGCTGCGCCAAAGATACCAAGTTTTAGTTCTTTTACGGGGATTTTACAAAGCTTAGCGGCGATAAGATGTCCTGCCTCGTGCAGGGCGGCGGCGATAATAGCGGCTAATGAGAGATATGAATGTGTAATAAATAATGCAGCGATCATTAAGATGCCTGAAAATGTAAGTTTTATTTTTAGCTTTTGTCTTAACATAAAACCCCCCGCAAAAAAGATATTAAATCTTATGTTGCAGGGGATAAGAATATTAAATTTTCTTTGCGAAGACAGAAGGCGCGCAGGACTTAAGAATAGACAGGGATCTTTCGTCGGCTTCAAAGAAAATGAGCTGACGTTCTTCGTTTTCTTCACCCGTAACGCAGAGCCATATATTTTCCGCTTGCTCGCTTGATACCGCAATTATGCGTGATTCAGGATTGAAACGGTCTGCCTTTTCTATATTTTCCTCAGTTGCGGGGGCTATCATAAGAAGCTTCGTCATATCCGCTTCAATAACGTGTTTACGTTTCTTTTTTCCGTATATCTTAGCGATCGAAAATGAGTTCATATAAAAGGAATACTCGAATTCCATAAAACAGTATTTGCTTGTTAAAAATATCAAAAGAATATCCGAAAGTATTCCGGCAATAAATATAAGTATTGATTTTTCGAGATTGTATATCCCAAGAAATACCCAAAATACAAAGAAAATAATGTATCCGAGGATAGCGCTTATAAGCTTCATTTTTTGCTTTGAGTTTTTGACTTTTATAAAACGTTCGTATAATTGTAAATTCGCCATATCATACCTCACGGCAGTTATTTTATTAATTATACCATATGAAAGGTATATTTTGCAATATCTTTGTCAAGTTTTTAGATATATGATCAAAAAATGCTTGACATACTTTTTAAAATGGTGTATCATAAAGTAAATAACGGATAATGAGGTTTTTAAAACTATATGGATGAAATGATGCTCAAAAAAACGTTTGAGGATGCTCTTGATGAAGCGGAGCTGAAAAGTGAAGATATTCCTACGATAGATCTGTACATAGATCAGATATTAAATCTTATTTCGGAACGCTTAAAAGACGGTTCCGAGCGATATCACGACCGTCAGCTCACAAAGACGATGATAAATAATTACTCAAAAGAGGGCTTGATAACACCTGTTAAAGGTAAAAAGTACGATAAAGAACAGATATTGCAAATGCTGATGATATATACACTCAAAAGTACACTTTCTATAGGTGAAATAAAGAGATTGCTTAAAGGAATGTATGAGGTCGATAGCTTTGACGGTGAGGGACTTACCAAAATTTATGACCGACATTTGCGTATCAAGGATTTAAATAAAGAGTGCGCGGAAAAGATAATTGACGGAATAGTAGAACAAAACGAACTTGATCTGCAGAATGATCTTGATTATGTCAGTTTGATATGTGCTATTTCAGCTCTCAGCGCACAGCTTAAACATATATCGCAGGCTATGATAGATAGTAGATTTCCACTTTCCGAGGAAGAGGAAAATGCTCAAGCTGCTGCAGGAAAACGTGAGCAGAAGATCGAACGAAAAAAAGAAAAAATAAGTGCTAAAGGCGAGGCGCGTGTTGCGAGAGCCGAAGCTAAAGTGGCAAAGGTTGAGGCAAAAACAGAGGTTAAAATAGCAAAGGTGACCTCAAAAGCAAAGGTTAAAGCTAAAGAATAATACCGATTGTACTAAAAAAAAGACCGATTACTTGAAAGGTCTTTTTTTTACTCAAAAGATGTGATAGAATATTTCTGGAGGTGAAAATATGAAGTTTATGATTACGATAGACACTAATGCCGAAGAAAGTGTGAGCGTTGTTGTCAATAAAAAGAATTCATTTATCGACGATATCGAAAATCTTGTAAGAAATTATTCGGGAGAGAATGAAATAACGGTATATTCCGAAAATGAATTTTTAAAATTGAACTTTGAAAACGTTGAATGTATTTTTGTGATGGGAGGCAAGACTGAACTGATTTCAGCTGACGGAAAGCACTATTTTATAAAAGAGCGCTTGTATGAGATAGAACAGCTATTGCCGGGATATTTTGTAAAGATAAACAAATCGGCGATTGCAAATGAAAGAGCAATATCCCGATTTAAAAGTGATTTTAGCGGGGGCGTGTCGGTTGAATTTAAGTGTGGATACAGCGATTACGTATCACGTAGATGCTTTGCTGAGATTAAAAGGAGAATGAAGAGATGAAAGAGTTTGTAAAAAATTTTTGTAAAAGAGGACTGGTAGCATTTGGCTTTGGTCCTGTGATTATGGCAATAGTGTATATTTCTTTGGAGATTGCAGGTGTAGAGGGAACTCTTGGGTTTATTGAACTTTCAAAACAGATATTGATTGTGTCGGCTATGGCATTTGTTGCTGCAGGTATTTCGGCAATATACAATGTTGAACGCTTGGCATTACCGCTTGCAATATTTATTCATGCCGCCGTACTTTATACAGACTATATATTGGTTTACTTAATAAACGGTTGGATTAAAAATTCGTTAATGCCGTTGATTATTTTCACAGTAATATTTATAGTTGGCTTTGCACTCGTGTGGATAATAATTTATGCTGTCGATAAAAATGCTGCAAGAAAGCTTAATGAACGCTTAAATAAAAGATAGATTTTTAATTTACTATTTCACTAAAGCTTTCCAGAATTTTGAATTTGATCTTGTATTTAGGTTTATTGCTTTCGGTAATTATTTGATATTGATTGTCTGTGATCCCTACGGAAGTAAAAGCATCTTTGTCGGTTGCGGCGGATAGGCAGAGCGGAGGGAAGAGAACACACCACCAATTCTGTCCTTTGGCTTCACCGATCTTTATTCTCAGTGAAAGATATCTTCCCGCAGGGAAAGAACAGCTTTCATAATTCTTGGTAGGATATTCTTCCTCGCTAAGCTCGATAGATACGGGATAGTCATATCCCTCTGATATAATGGTATCAAGTGCGGCTTTTTTTAAAATATAAAGGTTTTGCGATATTATCTTTTCGGCGGCTTCGCGCGTGGGGATATTTTTTAAAAGCGCAGAGCTTTTTTCGAGAACGGCATCGCGTACTTTTAATTTCAAGGACTGATCTTCTTCGGAATCGGAGTTTGCCAAAATATGAAGACGAAGCACGTTAGTGTATATTTCGCTTTCTCCGTGAATCGGCAGAACGGTAAGTATTCCAATCAAAAAAATAACGGAAAGAAATAAACCAATAAATCTTTTTTTCATAATAAAAACAGCTCCTTTCGTTGTCGTAATAATCATTTGACAAAAAGGAGCTGTTTATTCATTTTTAAAAATTATCTTATCATATAAATTATGGATGCCGCAATATAGAATATCACACAGAGTATCGTTGCGGGCTGAAGTATTACGTCAAGATAGGATGCACGTATTTCTTCGGGAGTTTTAGCGACGGGCTTTCTGTAATTTGACGAAACGCCGTCATAAAGATGCTTTTTGTAAAGCTTTGCGGCTTGTCTGCAAAAGAGGGCAGCAGAAAGCAAGAATATAAATGCAACAATAAATACGAAAAAGGTTTCGCTTCCCGTTATTTTATAAAGCGTATTCATATATCTTTGACCGAAAAGACCGAAAATGTTATAGAGAAGATGCGTTATCATTGCGGCAAAGAGTGAACGTGTTGCGTAAAGGACAAGCGCGAGAATTATTCCCGATAAGAGATAGGTCATAATATTTATCGGGTTGAAGTGGAGCATAGCAAAGAAAATAGAAGAAAATGCTACAGCTCTTGCAACTCCGCCTGTTTCGTATTCATGACACAGAATACCTCTGAATATAAATTCTTCGCAGATAGCGGGAATTATGGCATAAGCTATGAGAAGATATATATTTGACGGAATACTTCCGTCGGTTTTTGATATAAAGGTATCGTAAAGTGAAAAATTCTGCGAAAGCGATTCAAGACCGCCAAGCAATACACTCAGCAGAAGTCCGCCCGATATCATAAGTAAGGTTCCGCTTAGGATAATCAAAAATGAGCTTGGCTTTGGCAGTCGCATACGTAAACGTTTTACGTATCCCTCACCTCGGTATTTGCACCAGATAGCACCCGGAAGCAAAAATATCATAAGCTGAAGGATAACTACCGTATAATATTCATTTTCTCTGTTTAATAGTGTCAGATCAACGATCTTTGAAAAAAGCAAAAGAGCATAAGTGGAAAAAACGAGAAGTGTAGGCGTTATTATCTTTATCTTCGATTTTTTCGGCGCTTTTGTTGAAGCTTCTGCATTTTGCGGTGTGTCTGACGCAGGGTTAAAACGGTGTTTCATTTTATCGTTACACTTCCTGTATCGGTAATAATAATATCTAACGGTATATCAGTGGGTTCGGTTGGTAAATAGTCGCATAAAAGCTCGTTGAATACAACCCCCAAGGAGATTCCGTTAAAATTTTTTAAAAATCTGTCGTAAAAGCCTTTGCCGTATCCAAGTCGGCCTCCGTTTTTGTCAAGTGCGAGAGCGGGAACGATGCAAAGAGCTTCTTCTTTTTTTATTGGAAGGGCGGGAAGAGGAGCACTTTCATAAGGCTCGCATATTCCGTAAGCTCCGACCGATAGCTCCTGCAAGGAGTTTACCTTGCGGAAATCAAGTTGATAAGAGCTTTTTTTTGAAATAGGGAAGGCTATTTCCTTTCCAAGCTCAAATGCTTTTTGTATGAGCGGAAGAATGTTGACTTCACTTTTTATAGGGTAATAGACAAGTAAAAGCTTGCAGCGTGAAAATTCGTCAGAAGCAATTATTCTGTCGCAAATTTTCTCGCTTTTTTCTTTTCTTTGACTTTCTGTTAAAGAGTTTCTCAGCTCACTGAGATATTTGCGCGCCTCTTTTTTGTCAAAAAACTTCTGTTGCATATCAGTCAGATATTGTTGCTTTTCGTATGGATAAAGCTTTTTCTTCGGAGCAGAGAAGTTCAACAAGGGTAAATCCAAATTCGTCGGCAACGCCCATTCCTTTTGCGGTTATGATCTTTCGGTCAATTACTACTTTTTTACCGTTCGGAATGTTTGCGTCAATGAGATATTCTTCAAATCCGGGATAACATACCGCGAAACGCCCTTTGAGCATTCCGCGTTTGCCGAGAATCATAGGAGCTGCACATATCGCGGCAATGTAAGAATCATTCGCGATAGCTGAATCTATCATAGCGTGAACAAATTGGCTGTTATCCAAATTTTTAGTTCCTGGCATACCGCCCGGTAAGATCAAAGCATCAATTTTGTCTATTGAATCGATAGGCAGATCCTTTGAGGAAATATCGGCTTTTACGGTTATTCCGTGAGCGCCTTCGATCTCTTGCTTGTCAATACCTACGGTCAAGACCGAAAGACCTGCGCGTCTTAAAATATCAAGAGGGCAGAGAGCTTCAATCTCTTCAAATCCGTCTGCTAAAAGTATATATATCATATTCGTTCCTCTGTGATCGTGTGTAATTATTTAAAAGCCGATGCAAGATCGCAGAGAGCAACGGTTTTTTCTTCACGTGTTCTGAGATCCTTGACCTTGGCGATTCCTGCTTCAAGCTCACTACCTCCGATTATAAGAACGTGACTGTAATGGCTTTTAACAGCATAATCTATTTGTTTTCCAAATTTTTTCGTTCCAAGATAGAGAGAAGTTGTGATTCCCGCATTTCGAAGCTCTGCAACCGCGCTTATATAGTTTTCGTAAGGAACGTCATCGAATTTTGCAACGAGAACCTTTATGTCGGATGCGTAAAGATCGGGAATAAGACCGTGAGTTACGAGGAAGTTTTCAAGCGTAACATCGCCCATTCCGTATCCAACGCCCGAGATCTTTGCATTTTTAGCAAACATTCCCACAAGATTGTCATATCTTCCGCCACCGAACATAGCTCTGTTATTTTCGGGGGATTCGTCAAACACTTCAAAAACTGTTCCTGTATAATAGTCAAGTCCTCTGATTATACCGAAATCGAATACACAGTATTTGAGAAGATCGGTTTTTTCAAGCATATCGAAAAGTGAGAGCAATTCTCCCGCACCAACCGAATCGGGGCAGAGAGCACAGGCCTCTTTTACGTTCATAGTGTAGAGCGCATCTATTTTTTCTATCTGAGCGCTGTCAAGACCGAGCTCAAAAAGGTCTTTTTCATAAGCTTCTCTGCTTATCTTGTTACGCTTGTCTACTATTTTAGATACCTTTTTTGATGTTTCGCTGTCGGTTTTGCATATAGCGGCAATAACATCGTTAAAGAAACGGCGGTTGTTTATATGGACCTTGAACATAGTTTCATCGGCATTGAATGCACGAAGAACGAGTATAGCGCTTTCTATAACGTCAAGATCGGCTTCGTAAGTATCGCAACCGAATATATCTACGTTGAGCTGCCAGAATTCACGGAGTCTGCCGCGCTGGGGACGCTCGTAACGGTACATATTGGGAATAGAGAACCATTTTAACGGATAGTTGAGCTCTGCCATTTTAGAAGCAACCATTCTTGCGACCGAAGGAGTCATTTCAGGACGGATGGCAAGCATTCTTCCACCTCTGTCGGTAAAATTATAGGTCTGCTCCTTGGCTATCTCCTCTCCGCTTTTTGCAATATATATATCAAGAGATTCAAGCATAGGAGCGTTATATTCTTCAAACGAGGCAAGACGAAGTGTATCGCTTATGCGACCGAAAAACCAATTTCGAAGCTGCATATCCTCGGGATAAAAATCTCGTGTACCTTTATAGGGCTGAGTAGATAAAAGTTGAGCGCACATATAAACATCCTTTCGATAATAAAAAAATACATATTCCATTACATTATATCACATATAAATTTCTTTGTCAATCACAACTGTAATTAAATATATATAAATCTTTAGTATATAATTATTGACTTTAAACTTTTTTATGGTATAATTTATATTGGGATGGGATTTTTATCTTGTTCTTTTGCGATACCGGAGGCAATATATCAATTTATGAAAAACAAGCAGAACACGGAAAATAGTATGACTGTTGAATCTGACGAAGAGAATATCAGATCTTCAGAGGATCCAAGCTTTAATAATAGATCTAAAAAGAATAATGCGGATATGACCGAAGGACCTTTTTTGAAAAAAATGATCCTTTTTGCAATTCCGCTTATATTAACGGGCTTTTTACAGAGCTTTTATAACGCAGCCGATCTTATAGTTGTAAATTTGTTTGCCGAATCTGATGCACCTTTAGTTGGCGCAATAGGCTGTACATCGGCACTTACAAATCTCGTGCTGGGACTTTTTATGGGACTTTCCGTAGGTGCGGGAGTTCTTGTAGCTCATTACGTCGGAGCAAAGAAGGAAAAGGATGTTAACACAGTCTTGCATACCTCTATCCTTTTGTCTTTAATTCTTGGTGTTATACTTGCGGTAGCAGGGTTTTTCCTCGCCGAAACATTCCTTAAAGCGATGGATACCTCGCCTGAACTTTTGCCGTATGCAACACTTTATATGAAGATAATATTTATCGGAACACCGGGATCGTTGCTTTATAATTATATCGCATCTATGTTGCGTTCTGCGGGAGATTCCAAGCATCCGCTTATCTTTTTGTCGATTTCGGGACTCCTGAATGTTATTTTGAATGTTGTTCTTGTTACGGTTTTCAAAATGGATGTTGACGGAGTAGCTATAGCAACGATCACCTCGCAGTATGCTTCGGCTACTATGGCTATGATATATCTTATGAAAATAAAAGGAATGTTGCATTTTTCCTTTAAAAATCTTAAGATGGATTTTAAAAAATTAAAGCGAATGCTGTACATAGGAATCCCATCAGGAATTCAGGGATCACTCTTCTCTTTTTCAAATACTCTTATACAGGCATCGATGAACAGTATTGATCTGGCGGCAGGTGCTAACGGACATATAATAAACGGCTTTGCGGCATCTTCGAATCTTGAGAATTTTCCATATATTGCGATGAATTCAATATATTCTGTGTCGCTTACTTTTGTAGGTCAGAATGTTGGTGCAAAGAAATATAAAAATGTAAAAAAGCTTACGTTATACAGTGTTGCGGCGGTGTCATTTATAGGAATATCTATGGCAACTGTAATGTTGCTCTTAAGAAATCAGCTTCTCAGTTTGTATATAACCGATGATGTGATCGCGCATGCCGCAGCCATAACGAGATTTTCTATAATAATTCCTACTTACTTTCTTTGTGGTATAATGGATACTCTTTGCGGCGCTTTACGCGCATTAAACCGTTCGATGACTTCGATGGTTATTTCACTTACCTTTTCTTGTGGATTGAGGATCCTTTGGATAAATACTGTTTTTGCATATTTCAGAACACCGGAAAGCTTGTTTTTTGCTTATCCCGTAAGCTGGATACTTTCTTCTGCGGTACATGTGGTATTTATTGTGATAACGGTTCGAAAGCTGATAAGGGAACAGAAAAAGGAACAAATGCTCGCATTAGAGTAAAAAGGAGAATAAAAATAAATGAGTATACTTGAAGTAACGAACTTAAAAAAAGATAACGTTATCGAAGAAGTTTCGTTTTCAATAGATGAAAAGGGTGTTTATGCTTTTTTGGGAAAGGCGGCATCGGGTAAGTCTACACTTGCGGAAATACTTGCGGGTGCTTCCGAAGCCGATGGCGGAAAGGTCGTTTTTCGTGATGTTGACATCTATAAAAACTCTCGGCAGGGTAAGTCTGCAAAGGCAAAAATAGGGTATGTTCCCGAAAATATTTTCTTTTATCCCGATATGACGGCTTTTGAGATCCTTGATTTTACGGGACGTTTGAAAAAGGTGGATCCCGATAAACGTTTTCGTCAGATAAAGGAAGCTTTTGAGCTTCTGGCACTTTCCGAAAAAAGCGAAGTCCTTGTAAAGCATCTCACTCTTTCGGAAAAGAAACGTCTTGCTTTTGCAAATGCACTCGTCGGAAATCCCTCTATGCTTATACTTGACGATCCAACGTCAAAGGTAAGTGCGGAGGATGCGGAGCTTATACGAAATACGGTAGCTATGCTCGGAGAATTCAAGACAGTGCTGCTTTTTACCGATAAATGCGTTGAGGCTGAAGCTCTTGCTGAAAATATAGCCATTCTTTCCGAAGGAAAAATTGTTCTTTGGTCTACACTTGAAGAAATAAAAGAAAAATTCGGTGAAGAAAAGGGTGCACTTTTGAAAACCTTTGAGGCGTTTTCGTCATCCTCTGCAAGAAAGGGGGATAAGTAATGTTTACTTTAATAAAAAAAGAGCTCAGAGCTTTGTTTTGCGATCCCGTTTCACTTGCCGCGATCTCGGTCTTGAATATCGCTCCTGCCGTAATTTTAGCTGTTTATCTTACACTCAGCAGAACGCAGGGAAGCTATGCGGGATTTGAAAATGTTATTTCGGTAATGTCTTTACTGACCGCTGTCATTATTCCTGCGGTCGCTTCTGCCTCGATAAGTAAGGAATATAAAAATCAAACGGCGGACTATCTTAATAGCTTGCCGATATCAAGGTGTGAAATAGTTTTTTCAAAATTCATTTCTTTGTCGGCGTTTTTTCTTATTCCTTGCTTGATAATGGCATCATTTCCGATGATACTTTCGGGATTTGCAACTGTGAATTATGTTCATTCCTTCATATCGCTCGGAATGCTTGCCGTCTTTGAAATCTTTATTATATCGCTTTCTCTGATGCTTTCTTCGGTAACGGGAAAAACCTTATCTGCGATGATAATTTCTTATTCTGCTATCGTTGTAAGCTTCCTTTTTGGAATACTTTCTCCACTTGTAAGACTTTTACCGTTCGGAACGGGATTTGACAAAGTGGTTGCAGGGATATTGAAGGAACTTTCTATTTTTAAAAAGTTTGATTATATAGTTTTTGAGCTTTTTGACTGGATGTCGCTTTTGTTCTTCGCGCTTTCTATTGTGATATTTTTGACGGTCGCGCTTTTGTTTTACAAAAAGAGTAGAAAACGAGTAAAAAAATTGAAAAACGCAAAGAAAAAATGTGTTGCGGCGATAGGCGCGCTTCTTCTTGTTACTGTTGGCTTTTTGCCGATGCTTTTACCGTACAGCTTACGGCAGATAGACGTGAATGCCAATAAGCTTTATACGGTTGCCGATTCAACCGAAAAATATCTTTCTTCGGTCGATGAACCTATAACTGTTTATATCATAGATCCCTATTCTAATCAGGAAGATCTGTATAACGTCATACTCCGTACACTTGAATCGGGGAAGAATATTAAGATCGAAACTGTCAATTCGCGTGAATCAAAGGAGTTTTTGGAGGAATACGGGCTTGATAGCGTAAATTCCGATCTTCTTGCGTATTCTATGATAGTAAAAAGTGAAAAAAGATGGAGATTTATAAGCCCTGATAATTATTTTGTTTATTATAATAAGACTATGGGATATCTTACAATGGAGGAACTTCAGTACAGATATTCTTATGCGTTGAAGTATCTGAATACCTATTATTCTTCGTATGATAAGCTTAGCGATGATATGAAAAAGTTTCTCGACAGCTGTCTTGCGATAGCTAATTCGATACAGTCAGAAACAGCGGTATGTATTCAGGTCGGAGATGTGATCGCAGATGCTGTAGCTTATGTTACGGCAGAGAAGATACCCACCGTTTATTCACTTACGGGACACGGAGAAAAGGGAAATATATCTAATTCATACGATCTTTCAAAAGAAGGTAAGGTCCCGAAGGATGCCGATATATTGATGATAAATGCACCCGACAGCGATTACAGTGAGGCTGAGATCAAAGCTATAGAAGAATTTGCCGACGCAGGCGGAAAGCTTTATGTTCTTATAGATAAAGCTAATATATCTATGCCTAATATTTCGTCGCTTCTTAGTTATTACGGACTTTCGGTTTCGGATGAGATCATTAGCAAGGATGATAAAACTATAGTTGACGTATCATTGAATAAAGAGCATCCTGCGTTTGAAACACTGTCTGCTTCTGAGGTTACAGTCAAAGACGTAAGCAATATAGCTTCCGACACACAAAAAACACAGTATACCTATACGCCTATGCTTACTTATAAGAGCGGAGAAGGAGAGAATGCAACCGAGCAGACGGTAGCGATCTCGGTCAGCGAGGGTGACAAGATCCGTTTAACACTTTTTACGGGCGCGGTTACGTTTAATGATAATAATAACGGAATTGAAGAAGAGGTGCTTGAAAGAACTTCGCTTTGCGTAAGCAGTACGCTTTCCTGGATGTTCGATGCATTTGATTCGGGACTTACTTCGAATCCGCCAAAGCTTTACGATAAAAGCGTTTACCGTGCTGATGGCGGTGATGTTGCTAAGATAGTAGTGGTCTTTGCTGTTATTATTCCGTTGGTTATCGCTGCGACATCGGTAGTATACGTGGTAGTAAAGCATTTGAAGAGCAACAGAGCGAGAGTATCTGTTGAATAAAAAATCGAGTGGAGATAATTGGATAAAATGAATAACAAAGAAAAATTTATAGAAATATACAAATCAACGGTTACAAGAGAGGGTGCGGATAAATTTCTTGATTATCTGATAGAAAAGACCGACTTTTTTACGGCTCCTGCAAGTACCCGCTTTCACGGAGCATATGAAGGCGGACTCTTGGAGCATAGCCTTAACGTTTATGAATGTATTTGTGACTATGTAAAACATTCTAAGTTCTGCAAAAAATACGGATTTGAGTTCAGCGAAGAAAGTCTTGCCATAGTTTCGCTCCTGCACGATGTTTGCAAAACGAATTTTTATAAGACCGAAATGAGAAACGTAAAAAAGGACGGCGTGTGGATGCCCGTACCGTATTATACGATAGAAGATAATCTTCCGTACGGACACGGTGAAAAATCGGTATATATTATTTCGGGATTTATGAAGCTTACAAGAGAAGAAGCGTTTGCTATTAGATACCATATGGGCTTTTCGGGACCTGAGGATGCAAATCAGGTAGGAAAGGCGCTTGAGATGTTTCCTCTTGCTTTTGCGCTTTGTATTTCCGATATGGAAGCGTCTTATTATATTGAAGGAAGCGTTGATAAAAATTGAGTTTAAATTTTGAACTTTATTTTAGACATAAGTGATAGATATGAAAATAAATGAAAATGCAAAAAAATATTTGATATATATACGTTATTTGTTACCGATAATAGCTCTTATCATTATTTTTTCAATGCTTTTTGTTCCGTCATATAGATTTATTTTTTCAGGAAAAGCAGGAGAACAGCTTTCAACAGCAACATTGATATCTAATTCTTGGGAACAGGTGAGAAGCATCTTGTTTGGAACAGAAGAACAGAAAAGCCCTGATCTTATTTTTGCGAGGATCGTATTTGCGTTGATCATAGCTTTTGCGGTGCTCTATGTTTTTGCGCTTGTTATGGCAATATGGTCAGCTGTTGTTGCCTTCAGATGCTTTTTGAGCGATGATGAGGATAGTGCGGAAAAGGGAAGACGTTTGTTTATTGCGTTTTGTCCCAACAGAATAGTCCTTTTTATCTGTAATCTTGCAGGACTTGCTATTGCTGTATTTCCGTATTGTATGCGACCGATATACGGTAGTGTTTATTCCGAACACGTAGTTCCCGTATTGGAAGCTCCCGATGCTTGTTGGGTTGGAGCGATCCTGTTGGTGGCTTGCGGTGTATTTTCTGCTGTTTCTGCAATAATGGAAAAAAAGTTCGGTGTCGATATATTCAAGAAAGATAAAAAGAATATTGAAGAGGAGATCTCGGAGCTTGAATCCTTGGAGGATGCAAAAGCAGATATGGATCAGGATGAGATAGAACGTATAAAAAATATGTTTAAAAAAGAAAAGGATAATAATAAATGACAAATAATTCAGAGCTTGCGCAGAAGTATCTTGACTTGAAGCGAAGCTTATTTGATAAGTATTACGGTTTTTTAAATCCTCAGCAAAGAGAAGCGGTATATACCTCAAACGGATCTGTTCTGATCCTTGCGGGAGCGGGAAGCGGAAAAACCACTGTTCTCGTAAACCGTATCGTGTTTATTGTTAAATACGGAAATGCTTATTACAGTGAGTATGTTCCGCACGATCTGAGCATTGAAAAATTAAATCTTCTTTCAAGCTATCTCAGAGCAGAAAGAGAGGATATATTACCGATACTTTCCGAGTTTTCTTCGGCTCCTTGCGCGCCTTGGCAAATGCTCGCGTTTACTTTTACCAATAAGGCGGCTAATGAAATAAAGAAAAGACTTGGTATAGCTCTTGGCAATGAGGATGCTGCAAAAAATATCTGGGCGGGAACTTTTCACTCGATATGCGTCAGAATACTCCGCACCTACGGGGGACTTCGCGGCTACCGTGATAATTTTACGATATATGATGCAGACGATACAAAAAAAGCGCTTTCGTCAATAATGAAAAGCATTAATATAGATGAGAAGATCCTCTCGGTAAAAACGGTAATTTCCGAGATAAGCAAAGCAAAGGATAAGCTCATTACACCCGAAGAATATGCTACAGAATTTGCAATAGACAGTATAAGGAAAAAACATATCGCAAAGATATATGCCGAATATCAAAAAAATCTTATGCAGGCAAATGCACTTGATTTTGATGATATAATTATGCAAACAGTATTTCTTTTGCGTGAAAATGCTGAGGTGAGAGAATATTATCAAAATAAATTCCGTTATGTTTCGGTGGATGAATTTCAGGATACCAACCTTGCGCAATTCGAGCTAATATCATTGCTTGCCGACGGTCACAAAAATATAATGGTAGTAGGTGACGATAACCAGAGTATTTATAAATTCAGAGGTGCGGTAATAGATAACATTCTCGGCTTTGATAAAAAGTATAAAAATACCAAGGTCATAAAGCTTGAACAAAATTACCGTTCGACGGGAGTAATACTCGATGCGGCAAATGCGGTTATAGCCAATAACGTGCGGAGAAAAGAAAAAAATCTTTGGACAGCGCGAAAGGGCGGAGAACGTATAATTTTACGGAAGTGCGAGGACCAGAATCATGAAGCAAGATATGTTGTTGAAAAGGTCAACGAGCTTGTTTCAACGGGAAAATATAAGTATTGCGACGTGGCGATACTTTATCGAGCTAATGCACAGTCAAACGTTATAGAGCGTATATTTGCTAAAAGCGGTATTCCTTACAGAATGCTTGGCGGACTTCGCTTTAATGATCGAAAAGAAATTAGAGATGTGGTCGCTTATCTTCAATTTATTATAAATCCTTCCGATGTTGAAAGAATGAAGCGTATAATAAACGAGCCGCGAAGAGGGATAGGCACTAAAACTATAGAGGCTGTTTGCGCGATAGCGCAGGAGAATTCGATATCGGTATACGATGTTTTGAAAAATGCAGATAGCTATGTGGCGCTTTCAAGGGGGGCGGTAAAGCTTAAAGCCTTTGCAGATCTTATTACTGCATTCCGATCGATGCTTTATGATGATATAACGATCGAAAAATTTGTAAATACCGTAGTTGACAGAAGCGGATACAGACAGATGCTTATAGACGGCGGCGAGGAAGAGAAGGAGCGACTTGAAAACGTTGCTGAATTTATTTCGAATGTACGTGAATATGAAGAAACCACAGATTCACCCACTCTTGTAGGCTTTCTCGAAGAAAATTCTTTGGTTGCAGATGTCGATAAGTATGACGAGAGCGCAGATGCGGTGGTTATGATGACGATGCACTCTGCGAAGGGACTTGAATTTCCAATAGTTTTCCTTCCGGGTATGGAAGAGGGCGTTTTCCCAAGCTCACAGGTGATATCAAGCGCAGATATAAATACCGATCTTGAAGAAGAGCGCCGTCTTGCATATGTAGCGATAACACGCGCAAAGGACAGACTTTATATAATACATACAAGAATGAGAATGTTATACGGAAAAACGGGCGTGAACGATCTTTCGAGATTTGTCAAAGAGATACCGCAGGAGCTTATAAAGGACGAAACTCCGTCTTTTGGACAGCACAGCCAGTATTCCGCACCGTTTTACGGAACAAGGGTTTATTATTCCGAGCAGACCGATGCAGAGAAAAATAATTTTTCAAAGCCCCGACCTACCGAACAGAAGAAGCCCGAAAGGTTTACCGTCGGCGACCGAGTTCGTCATACTGTTTTCGGTGAAGGTGAGGTTTATTCAGTAAGAGCTGTCGGAAATGACGTTTTGTATGAGATAGTTTTTGATACCGTCGGAACTAAAAAGATTATGGGTAATTATGTGAAGATGAAAAAACTATAAACTCCGTATGGGCATAATGTAAAAAAAGAGGATCGATATTTGGTGATGTTGCCTAAATACCGTTCCTCTTTTGTTGTTAAATGTAGTTTTTTTGTGAAAATGCTTGACAAAAAAATGCTTTTGCTGTATACTAAAATAAGCATAAAATTATAGTACAAAGGAGAGTATGTTTTATGAATTGTCCAAAGTGTTCAGTTCCCGTTGAAGACGGGATGCTCACGTGTCCCTCCTGTGGAGAGCAGATAGCTGCCAATGCACAGAAGGAAAAAATCAACGCGGCGTATGAAACGACTAAGACTATCGTAAAGAAGAGATTGCACACACGTTTATTCTTGTCTATAGCAATCTTTTTGACGATAATGCTCGTTATACAGATCGCGGCAATGGTTTCTACCGTAGCAGGTATTTTGCTCGGCCTTGTTCCCGTTATTTTTATGGGAATCTCTATGGTATCGGCATATAAGCTCTACACACAGAAACCCGAGCTTAACTTTAAAAAGTCGCTCAGAAGAGTATCGCTTTATGATGCTTGTACAAAGGTGTTCTATAAGATCATCCTTATATCAGTTATCGTTGCGGGCGTAATAGCTGTTCTCGGATCTCTCGGTATAGATCTTTACAATGCTATTCAGTTGTCCGAAGCTGAAACCCTTCCTAACGGTCAGTTAAACCCCTATTACGATGATGTTGTGGGAAGTATCTTCTATTATTTGGATATGATCACACCCATACTCGTTATCGTGGCTTGTTCTCTCGTAGTAGTCGTATTGTCACTCTTTAAGGCTGTATACGAGTTGAGACAGAAGGCATTCTTGAATCTTTCAAAAGCTGTTGATACAGGTGTTTATAAACCCGTTAAGAAAAAAGTGTTCTCACTTTCTTGCGTAGTAGGTGCTTTCACTATCTTGTTCGGAATAATCCTTATGGTAGCTCCTGCGTTTGTAGGTATGCTTATAAATATGCTTAAGGATTTAATACCTTTCGTTGCTACCCTTGGCGGATTCCTTATCGCAGGTTCGCTTTCTATCGGTCTTTCGGGAATTTTCGTAGGTATCTACCTTATCCTCTCGGCTGCTTGGTTGAACGGAACTCAGAAAGAGCTTCTCGTAAACAACGGTCTTATCGAATTCGAGCTCAAGGAATTGGATAGATTGAATGATGCTGTAAGAGATCAGAAGTTCCAGAAGGAAAAAGAAGAGAAGGAAGCTATAGCTGCTGCAAAGGCTGCTAAGGCAGAAGAGAGAATTCTTCTTGAAAATGACAGAAAAGATAAAGAATATATAGCAAAGACAGAAATGATTGCGTTCTTCAATGAGTACCTCTCAGAAGAGCACAAGGCAAAGATGGAATTCTGGCTCGAGCTTAAGGCTATGCAAGAAGAAGATGCAAACATTAAGGCAGAGCTTAACGAAAAGTATGCTATCGTTGAGGAACAGATGAAGTTCTTGCAGCAGGTAGTTATGCAGCAGATGATGGGTGCTAATAATAATAGTAACAATAACAACAATAACAATAATAGTAACCCTAATCCTACAATAATTACTACAACACCTATCGCTGCAACACCGATAGTTAATCCTTACGTTGTTCCCCCTGTATATGCACAAGCACAGCCTCAGTATGTTCCTGCACAGCCTCAGTATGTTCCTGCGCAGCCTCAGTATACTGCCGCTCCCGCTCCTACATATGCACCCGCTCCCGCTCCTGCAGCAGCGCCTGCACCCGAGCCCGAGCCCGAACCCGACCCGGCGCCCGCGCCGGTCAGTGTTAATCCTATTGTTGTTCCTGTGGTTATTAAAACGATCACAGAAGAGGCGACCCCTGCGATAAAGGCAGCGCCTGTAGTTGAAGAACCCCCTGTAGTTGAGGAACCCCCTGTAGTTGAGGAAGCTCCTGTAGTTGAGGAAGCTCCTGCTCCTGAGCCAACGCCCATCGTAATTCCTGTGGTTGTAAAAGCTCCTGTAGTTGAGGAAACTCCTGAACCTGAGGAAGCTCCTGTGGTTGAGGAAGCTCCTGCTCCTGAGCCAACGCCTATCGTAATTCCTGTGGTTGTAGAAGCTCCTGTAGTCGAGGAAGCTCCTGTAGTCGAGGAAGCTCCTGTAGTCGAGGAAGCTCCTGTAGTTGAGGAAGCTCCTGCTCCTGAGCCAACACCTATCGTAATTCCTGTGGTTGTAGAAGCTCCTGTAGCTGAAGAGCCTGTAGAGGAAGTTGTTGAAGAAGAGGAAGAAGAGATAGATGATGGTTCTGTAGTGGCTATCGATGTATTTTGGGAAGAAAGAGAGAACAAAATATATCACTATGATCCCGACGGAAATAAGGTCAAGGCGGGAGATATAGTTTTAGTTCCTACAAGAGACGAGTATAGTAACAGGAGTATAGTTCGTGAGGCTGAGGTTTGTAGAGGCAATTACAAGATCGACCCTGCAATGCTTAATTATCCCCTTAAAAAGATAATTGGCGTAGTTAAGCGCAAAGCAGAAGAGGTCGCAGAGAAACCTGCAGAAAAGGTTGCTGAAGAGACAGAAGCTCCCGTTGAAGCAGAAGCTCCCGTTGAAGCAGAAGTTCCCGCAGAGGTAGAGGCTCCCGCAGAGGTAGAAGCTCCTGCAGAGGAAGAAGCTCCCGTTGAGGCAGAGGCTCCCGCAGAGGTAGAGGCTCCCGCAGAGGAAGAAGCTACTGCTGAGGAAGAAGCTCCCGCAGAGGAAGAAGCTCCCGCAGAGGAAGATGCTCCTGCTGAGGAAGATGCTTCGGCTGACAAAGAAAAAGATTCCTGATCTTAAATTAATATCTAAAGTTGCCGTAAAAATTTTTTACGGCAACTTATTTTTTTAGAACACTTGACTTTTTTTCTGCGGTGTGATATAATCAAAGTGTTAAAATAGAAACACTGTGAAGAGAAGTAGTAGATAAAAGCGAGAGCATAGAGAACGGGCGGCTGGTGTAAGATCCGTGTCGAGCGATTTTTGAAGTAGTCTTGGAGTGGTGCGTATGAACTTAAGTAGTACGCAACGTGCGTCGGCGTTAACGGCTTAAGAGATGCCGCTTTTTGCGGTAAATCAGGTGGTACCGCGTGCTCACGCCCTGATAGGGGCGTGAGCTTTTTATTTTATGGTTTTATAATTTGTATAAATATATGGAGGTTAAAATGAATAGTTACAATGAATTGCCAAAGGTATATTCTCCGTCGGAATTTGAGGAGAGAATATACAAAAATTGGTGTGAAAAAGGGTATTTTACACCCGATGTAAAAAATCCTGCTCCCGCATTTTCTATAGTTATCCCGCCCCCAAACGTAACGGGACAGCTACATATGGGACACGCACTTGATGAAACTTTGCAGGATATTCTTGTAAGATATAAAAGAATGCAGGGCTTCAATACACTCTGGGTTCCCGGAACAGACCACGCAGGCATAGCGACACAGATAAAGGTGGAGGAGCAGCTCAGAGTTAACGAAGGGCTTACCCGATACGATCTTGGAAGAGAGAAGTTCTTGGAGAGAGTTTGGGATTGGAAAAATCAGTACGGAAACCGTATTATCAGTCAGCTTAAAAAACTTGGAGCATCTTGCGACTGGTCAAGAGAACGCTTTACTATGGATGAAGGTTGCTCTAAGGCTGTACGCGAGGTTTTTGTAAATTTATATGATAAAGGGCTTATTTACAGAGGAAACCGAATTATAAACTGGTGCCCTCACTGTATCACGGCACTTTCCGATGCAGAGGTTGAGTATTCTGAGCAGGAGGGATATTTCTGGCATATCAAATATCCTATTAAAGGCGAGGATGGATTTGTGGAAATAGCAACTACCCGTCCCGAAACTATGTTTGGTGATACTGCTGTAGCGGTAAACCCCGAAGATGACTCGGTAAAGCATCTTATCGGTAAGACTCTTATCCTTCCTATAGTTGGAAGAGAGATTCCTGTTGTTGCCGACGAGTATGTAGAGATCGGATTTGGTACAGGATGTGTAAAGATCACTCCTGCGCACGACCCGAATGACTTTTTGGTAGGTCAGCGTCATGATCTTGAGCAGATCAAGGTTATGAACGATGACGCAACTATGAACGCTTATGCAGGTAAGTATGAGGGTATGGATAGATATGCTTGCCGTAAAGCCCTTCTTGCAGATCTTGAAGAGGGCGGCTATCTTATCAAAACTGTACCTCACAGTCATAATGTAGGAACTTGCTACCGTTGTAAGACGACAGTAGAGCCTATGACTTCAAATCAATGGTTTGTAAAGATGGAGCCTCTTGCAAAGCCTGCGCTTGAAGTTGTAAAGAATGGAACAGTTAAATTTGTTCCCGAGCGTTTCTCAAAGACTTATACAAACTGGATGGAAAACGTACACGATTGGTGCATTTCCAGACAGCTTTGGTGGGGACACCGTATACCCGCGTTTTACTGTGATAAGTGCGGAGCTATGGAGGTTTCAAAGGAAGATCTCACGGTATGCTCTAAGTGCGGAGGAGAGCTCAGACAAGAAAATGACGTTCTTGATACTTGGTTTTCTTCAGCACTTTGGCCTTTCTCAACAATGGGATGGCCTGAAAAGACCGAAGAATTGGAAAAATATTATCCTACAAGCGCACTTGTTACGGGATACGATATAATTTTCTTCTGGGTTGCGAGAATGATTTTCTCGGGACTCGAGCATATGGGCAAAGAGCCTTTTAGCACTGTGTTTATTCACGGTCTTGTTCGTGATGCGCAGGGAAGAAAAATGTCTAAGTCGTTGGGTAACGGAATAGATCCTCTTGAGATCATTGACAAGTATGGCGCAGATGCTCTTCGTTATGCCCTCGCAACGGGTAACAGTCCCGGAAACGATATGAGATTTTCCGACGAAAAGATAGAAGCGGCAAGAAACTTTGCAAATAAGCTTTGGAATGCTTCGAGGTTTGTAAGAATGAATCTTACTATTGAGGAGATATCTGTTCCCGCAACCGAAAAACTTGCAATAGAGGATAAGTGGATACTTAATGAGTTTAACAAGCTTGCTGAGTCTGTTACCGATTCTCTTGATAAGTATGAGGTTGGAATTGCGCTTTCTGAAATATATGACTTTACTTGGGACGTATTCTGCGATTGGTATATTGAGCTTTGCAAGGCTCGTCTTAACGATAAGGAGAGCGATGGTAATACCGTAGCTCAAAACGTACTTGCTTATGTTCTTACGGGAATTCTTAAGCTCTTGCATCCTTTTATGCCGTTTATAACCGAAGAGATCTATCAGGCGCTTCCTCATACCGTTGAGAGCATAATGATATCCGAGTATCCTAAATTTGACGCTGCATTTGTTTTTGAGGATGACGCTCAGAAGATGCAAAGAGTTATCAATACTATCAAGGCTATCAGAGCAAGAAGGAATGAGATGAACGTTCCTCCTTCCCGCAAAGCTAAGGTTTATATTTCAACTAAATATTTTGATGCATTTAATAAGGGAACAGAGATATTCTTCGTTCGTTTGGCTTCTGCTTCTGAGGTCGAGATCGGAGAAAGCTTTGATGATGTTATTTCTGCCGATGATGCTGTAAGAATAGTTACCGATTCTTCAACTGTTTTCTTACCGCTTGCTGATATCGTTGATACCGAAAAAGAAATAGCACGTCTTGAGGGTGAACAGAAGAAGCTTCTTATGGAAATAGAACGAATCGAAAAGAAGCTTTCGAATGAAGGATTTGTAGCTAAAGCTCCCGCAGCGGTTGTTGACGGGGAAAAGGCTAAGCTTATAAAGTACCGTGAAAATCTTGAAGGTGTAGTTGCTGCGTTGTCAAAATTAAAATAAGCATTGATTATTTGTTTTGAGGTAAAGTGTATGAAAAAATTTTTGGCGATTATTTTGGCAAGTTTGTTTATATTAATATCTTTAATTTCTTGCGGAAAAAAGCAGGATCTGCCCGATGATGAAAAAACTGAAGCCCCTACCGAAGAATCATCCGTTGAAACAGATGAAACGGGTTCGGAAACGTCAAAAGAAACAGAAGGTGGAAATAAAGAATGCCAGCATACGGGGGGAACAGCTACCTGTAAGGATAAGGCTGTTTGTGCGTTGTGCTCCGCGCCATATGGTGAAGTGAATTCCGAAAATCATATAGGAACTCTCGAATGGAACAAAACCGCAACTACACATAAAAAAGTCTATAGCTGTTGCGGCGCTGTTACAGTAGCCGAAGCTGAACATAAATGGACAGACGGGGTATGCAGCGAATGTGGATATGAGGATGCCGAATATAAACTGTATAAACGCGAAGAAAATATTATTTATTTCGGTGAATATCCTCAAACTTTGAAAGCTGATACTGTTGAAATTGTCGGAACTGTAGCCGATGCACGTGGATATTACCTTGGAAGCGATAATGCTTATTATGCAAAGGTCGTAGCATCTCCGTATGACGATGAATATTCATTTTCCACTGGCGGGGCTGTGGAGAACGGCAAAACGTACTATTTTAAGGTCGAGCCGATCAAATGGAGAATTCTTTCCGAAGACTCAGGCGAAGCGATCATATTTTGCGATAGTATACTTGTGAACAAAGCTTTTGATGCTTCTTCTAACGTTTATGCTGAAAGTGATATATCCGAGTGGTTGACAAGTGTATTTTTCGCAACCGCATTCAGAGATATCGAAAAAGAACTTATAAAGTCTGTTTCAATAGACGGAATTGATCAAAAAGTATTCCTCTTGTCTGAAGAAGAGGCGTTCAAAAACAATGCTACTGTAAAGCTTAGCACTACCGATTATGCGAGAGCAAACGGAGCGTGTATGAGTACTTCTTTGGGTAAGGGTAATGGAATCTGGTGGCTTCGTAATCCTGAAAAGGATGATTCCAACCACGTAAAAACAGTCAATTATACAGGTGGGTCAAGTAATTACGAGCTTGTAAATACAAAAGCATTTGGCGTAGTTCCCGCGATAAAGATATCTTTATAATCGATTTAATTTCAATAAAAATAAAAAGGGCTAAGAATGAAAATTCTTAGTCCTTTTTAGCGGTAAAATAATCTCTTCATCTTGACAAAATCTTCAAAATATATTATAATATTCTTTATAGTGGATTATAATGCCTATTTATATTTTATTAAAAAAACGGAAGGTAATTTTACTTTATGTCAGAGGCTATAAAAGCTATTTCACATCTTGATATAGAAAAGCAAAAAGATTGTATGATGCAGGTTTTTGCTCTTAATAATAATTATAAAAAAGAATATGCAAGCGCACCTAAGGTTTTTGTTTTAACACTGGGATGTCAACAGAATGAGGCTGATAGTGAAAAGCTGATGGGAATGGCTTTGGAAATGGGATATGAAAAAACAAACGTTCCCGATGATGCGTCGCTTATAATAGTCAATACTTGCGCGATTCGTGAGCACGCTGAAAAGAGAGCCTTATCCTTGATAGGTCAGTACAAGCATATAAAAACCAAAAACCCTCAGCTTATCATAGCAGTGTGTGGCTGTATGGTGGTGCAGGAACATCGAATCGATGAAATAAAACACAGATATCCGTATGTTGATATACTTTTAGGTCCTTCGATTCTCCATAAGCTTCCTGAATATATATTGAGCCGACGAAATGGCGGACGCCGTATATTTTCTTCCGATGACGGTGTATATTCTTTTGCCGAGGGGTTGCCCGTCTGCAGAGAAAATTCTTTCAAAGCGTGGGTATCCGTTATGTATGGATGCAATAATTTTTGTTCATACTGTATAGTACCCTATGTAAGAGGAAGAGAACGAAGCCGTAAAAAAGAAGACGTTATATCCGAGGTCAAACAGCTTGTTGCAGACGGATATAAGGATATAACCTTGCTTGGACAGAATGTAAATTCCTACGGTAGCGATTTTGGCTCTGAATATGATTTTGCAGATCTTTTGTATGAGCTTGATCAGATAGAGGGTGATTATATTCTTCACTTTATGACGAGTCATCCGAAAAATGCTTCGAAAAAGCTTATAGACGTTATGGCAAATTCCAAGCATGTTGCAAGACATTTTCATCTACCGATGCAGTCGGGAAGCACATCTGTGCTTAAGGCGATGAACCGTAGATACAGTATCGAAAAATATATGGATATTCTCGATTATATACGTGAAAAAATGCCCGAATGCACCGTCAGCTCGGATATAATAGTTGGCTTTCCAACCGAAACCGATTCTGATTTTGAGGACACACTAAAAGCACTCAAGAGAGCTCGCTTTGATATGATCTTTTCATTTCTTTATTCACCCAGAAAGGGAACACCCGCAGCAGAGATGGAGCAGATCCCGCAGGAGATCAAGCAAGCAAGATTTGAACGTATGTTGACGTTGCAAAACGATATAGCGCTTGAAAAGAATAAAACAGAAGAAGGCAAAGTCTTAAGAATCCTGTGTGAGGGCGAGAGCAAGAATGATGCAACTACCTTTTACGGAAGAAGTGAGGGCGGCAAAATAGTTTTCTTTGAGCCTTGTCCTGAAAATATCGGAAAATTTGTAAATGTAAAAATCGAGCGCGGAGATACTTTTGCGCTTTACGGAAAAATAATTTAGTATTAATTTTAAAATTCAAATAAAAAACAGAAAAGAGGAATAAAATATGACTGCTTTTGAACTTGCTTCTCAGCTTGGAAAAGCTCTTAAAGAGGATGAAAAGCTTGTTCGCCTTGCAAATGCCAAAAAGGCTTATGAGGGCGATAACGAAATTCAAAAATATATGGTGGAGTATGAGGTTCAGCAGAAAGCTCTGCAGGTGGAGATAACAAAAGAAGAACGCGATACTTTGTTTATAGATGTTATTCAGAAGAGAATAGACGAGCTTTATAAACTTATTATGGAACATCCTGTATTTATAGAGCTTAACGAGGCTCAGGCAGAGGTCAATGAGCTTATGAATGCTATCAATAATACGATATCGTTTGAGATCACGGGTGAGCTTCCCGGATGTACACATAACTGTTCTACTTGCGGTGGTTCTTGTGCACATTGATCTGTATCTGATCATATTTAATTTTGACAAAGTGAGGATTTCGCTATGACTCCGATGATGGAGCAATATTTTGAGATAAAAAATAAATATAAGGATTATATAGTTTTTTACCGTCTTGGTGATTTTTATGAGATGTTTTTTGACGATGCAATCGTTGCTTCGCGAGAGCTTGAGCTCACTCTGACCGGAAGAGATTGCGGCGAGGCTGAGCGAGCTCCTATGTGCGGAGTTCCGTTTCACAGTTCCGAGGGATATATAGGAACACTCGTAGGAAAAGGTTATAAGGTTGCTATATGCGAACAGACCGAAGATCCTGCGCTTGCAAAGGGCTTGGTGAAGCGAGAGGTTATCCGTGTGGTAACACCGGGAACGGTTATCGAAAGTAATCTTCTTTCCGAAAAACGCAATAATTATCTTTGCTCTGTTTATATGGGAGAGAATGAATGCGGAGTGTCCTTTGCCGACGTTTCAACAGCACAGGTTTTTGCTACATTTTTCTGTGGTGACGGAATGATAACAAAGATCCGCAACGAGCTTGGAACTTATATGCCGTCTGAGGTCATACTCAATCTGAGTGCATCTAAAATCCCGGAAATATCGGATTTTATACGTTCTTCGCTTGGCGCTATGCTTAATGATAACCGTCCTACGCAATTTGAGTATCCTGAATCGCGCAGAAGAGTAAGCGAACAGTTTGCTGATATTATAAAAGAAGAGCAGCTTGAAAACAGAGCGATAATATCTTCACTTGGAGCGCTTTTGTCTTATGTGGAAGAAACTCAGAAAAAGGATATCTCGTACATAAAGGATCTTAATATTTATTTCGAGGGACAGTATCTTGAGATGGATATTAATACAAGACGTAATCTTGAGCTTGTTCAGACGATGAGAACTAAGGAGAAAAAGGGGTCCTTGCTTGGAGTTCTTGATAAAACCGTGAGTGCAGCAGGCGGAAGACTTATGGCACAGTGGGTCGAGCATCCGCTTTTGTGTATTTCGGATATTACCAAGCGCCAGAATGCTGTTGAAGAGCTGGTGGGTGCATTTATATTAAGAGAGGAGATAAAAGAACTTCTCTCAAATGTTCTTGATCTTGAAAGACTCGTAACGAGAATAGTTTACGGAACGGCAAACGCAAGAGATCTCAGAGCGGTTGCAAATACCGTAAAAATTCTTCCCGAGCTTAAGGAAATGCTTTCACAATGCAGATCCGATGAGCTTAGCGGACTTTTTGGCGAGCTTGAAACACTTGAAGATATATATGCAAAAATAGATACTGCAATTGCTGAAAATCCGCCTATATCGATAAGAGAGGGCGGAATGATAGCGGAAGGCTTTAATCCCGATGTTGACTATCTCCGTTCGGTTATGAATGACGGAAAAAGCTGGATATCCCGAGTTGCCGAGGAAGAAAAGGCAAGAACGGGGATCAAGACCTTGAAAATAGGTTATAACAAGGTTTTCGGTTATTATATTGAAGTTTCCAAATCCTTTGCAAATTCCGTTCCGGAAAGCTACATACGCAAGCAGACACTTGCAAACGGAGAACGTTATATAACACAAGAGCTTAAGGATATGGAAGCTACAATACTTGGAGCCGCCGATAAGGTTCAATCTTTGGAATATGAAATATTCTGCGAGATACGTCAGTATGTTTCGGATAATAGCGCAAGACTTCAGAAGGTTGCAGCTATACTTGCAAAGCTTGACGTTTATCAAAGCTTAGCTTCGGTTGCATTTAAAAATAAATACGTAAGACCTGAAGTTGATAAAAGTGATGTTATTTCTATAAAAGACGGACGCCATCCCGTAGTCGAGCAATTCGTTAAGGATTCTTATTTTGTTCCAAATGATGCCGAGCTTGATACTAAGCGAAACCGTCTTATGCTGATAACAGGGCCTAATATGGCGGGTAAATCAACTTATATGCGTCAAGTGGCTATAATAGTTGTAATGGCTCAGATAGGCTCATTCGTTCCTGCATCCGATGCAAGAATAGGTGTTATAGATAAGCTCTTTACAAGAGTTGGAGCATCTGACGATCTTGCAAGCGGGCAGTCGACCTTTATGCTTGAGATGAACGAGGTTGCTTATATCTTGAGAAATGCTACCAAGCAAAGTCTTATCATATATGACGAAGTAGGCAGAGGAACGTCAACTTTTGACGGTATGAGTATTGCACGTGCGATAGTAGAATATACAAACAGTAAAAAGATAGGTGCAAAAACGCTTTTTGCTACGCATTATCACGAGCTTACTTCGATGGAAGATGAATTTGAGGGTATAGTTAATTATAATATAGCGGCTAAAAAGCGCGGTGATAATATAACTTTCTTACGAAAGATAGTCAGAGGTTCGACCGATGACAGCTACGGTATTGAGGTTGCAAAGCTTGCGGGAATACCTAATGAGGTCATAAAGAGAGCAAGAGAGGTATTAGCATCTGTTGAAAGCACCGCTAAAGCAATAGGCGAGAGCAATTCAAAGCCTAAAGAGGTTGATGATTCGCTTATAAGCATAGACGATTTTGTTAATGAACAGGTAATAGAGGAGCTTCGTGCGGTCGATATAAACACTCTTTCGCCGTATGAGGCTATGAGCTTCTTGTTTGGATTACAAAAAAGATTAAAATAAAACATTCAAAAACATTTGAAAGGAGGAACTCCTATGGGAAAAATAAACGTGCTGTCTTTTTCGGTTGCCAATCTTATTGCTGCAGGTGAAGTGGTTGACAGACCGTCGTCTGTTATAAAGGAGCTGTTGGAAAATTCAATAGACTCGGGTGCCGATTCGATAACTGTTGAAATACAAAACGGTGGTGTTACGTATATGCGAGTTACCGATAACGGTTGCGGTATTTCGAAGGAGGATCTTCCTGTTGCTATACGCAGACACGCAACGAGTAAAATAAAAGATGCCGAAGATCTGGAGGGGATCCTGACGCTTGGATTCAGAGGTGAGGCGCTTGCAGCTATAGCGTCGGTATCGGATATCAGAATAATATCCAAGCAGGCAAATGAGGTAAATGGCGCTATGCTTGAAGCGAGTGGCGGAAACATTCTCGGAGTCACCGACCGTCCCGCATCTAACGGAACAACAGTGATCGTTGAAAATCTTTTCGCAAACGTTCCCGCAAGAAAAAAGTTTTTGAAGAAAGATGTCACCGAGGCGATGTCTGTAAGTGCGGTAGTTGAAAAAATAGCACTTTCACGTCCCGATATATTCTTCAAGCTTATAATCGACGGAAATATTAAGATAGAAACAACGGGTGATTCAAACCTTAAAAACACCGTTTATGCGGTTTTTGGAAGAGAGTTTGCGTCAAAGCTTATCGAAACCGAGCTTACGTCAGACGGAATAACCGTTAAAGGGTTTATAGGCAGACCCGACAATGTAAGAGCTAACAGAAATTATCAGAATTTCTTTATAAACGGAAGATACATTAAAAGCCGTACAGCGGCAGCTGCGCTTGAACAAGCCTATACGTCATACATAGCAAGTGAAAAATTTCCGTGCTGCGTTTTGTTTATTGAAATAGATCATAGACTTGTTGATGTGAATGTTCATCCCGCAAAGCTTGAGGTTAAATTTTCAAATGAAAAACCGGTATTTGAAACTGTTTATTATGCGGTAAGAACAGCGCTTGAAAGAAATTCATCAAGACCTGATATAGAGATCTTTCCGCAAAAGAGAAGGGTGACGGATGCTTATGTTCCGGTCGAGGACGGAAAACGTGAATCGATGAAGTCACGTCAGGTCGAAGCTGAGCTTTACCGAAGTGCAATACGCACAACTCCTGCGCCTGTATCTCAGCCGACACCTACACCGCAACCTATACAACAGCAAAACAAGGGCGACCGATTTGCTCACGTTACGGCAGAGGAATACAGACGGGAATATCTCGGTCAATCTTCAAAGCAACCTCAAAATGCAGTTTCTGTGGCGGCTGAACACAAGCCCGAAATCAGGTCGGTATCTGTGCAACCCATTGTTGAGCATAAGCCTTCAAAACCCGAAGCACGACCGATAGATACATTAAAGGATGAGGTTGCAACGATCCAACCTAAAGTCGAGTATCAGCGGGAAAGCATTCCCGTTAATACCGTTGCGACTGTAGAGAATACCGAAGCAGAAAAACAAGGTGAATCGATAAATTACAGAATTATAGGCGAGGCGTTTAATTCATATGTTATCGTTGAAAAAGGAACGCAGATGCTTCTTATTGATAAGCACGCAGCCCACGAACGTATAATATTTGAGCAGTTAAAGGCAGGCTTAAAAGATATAAGTACCACAGCGCAGATACTTATGATACCGATCGAAATAATGATGACAAGCGATGAAATACAAGCTATCTGTGATTACAGATCTGAAATTGAGGCTATAGGATTTGAGTTTACTGCGGGAAGAAATACTCTTAACGTTACAGCTGTTCCTGAAGGAATAGAGGCGAATTACGTTTTTGATATGATGCTTATTATGGCAGAACGAATAAAAAGCGGTACGGGTACAGCAGGACTTACTAAGGATATTATTTTTGAAAAGGCGCTTTATCAGGCATCTTGTAAGGCAGCTATAAAAGCGGGACGTGAATATTCGTATGAGCAGATAAAGGCTATCGTTGATAAGCTTATGCTTATTCCCGATATAACGGTTTGCCCTCACGGAAGACCCGTTGCTATGGTCATTGAGAAGAGTAAGCTTGACCGACAGTTTGAAAGAACTTAAAAGGCTTTTTTTAATTATTAAATCATTTAATTATAATTGGATTCGGAAGGAAAAAAGAAATGTTCGAGATTTTGGCAACCGATGGCAGAGCAAGAAGAGGTGTTTTGCATACGGTACACGGAGATATTCAAACTCCTGTTTTTATGAATGTAGGCACTTGTGCAGCGATAAAGGGCGGTGTTTCAAGCCGTGAGCTTATCGATCTTGACTGTCAAGTTGAGCTTTCAAATACTTATCATCTCCACTTAAGACCGGGAGATAAACTTATATATGAAATGGGCGGTCTTCACAAATTTATGAATTGGCAAAGGCCGATACTTACCGATAGCGGAGGATTTCAGGTATTTTCTCTTTCGCAGTTGCGTAAAATAAGCGAAGAGGGTGTTCGCTTTGCATCACACATAGACGGTAAGAGGATCTTTATGGGGCCCGAGGAAAGTATGCAGATACAGTCAAATCTTGCATCAACTATTGCGATGGCATTTGATGAGTGCATAGAAAACCCCGCACCGTATAAATACGTTAAAGATTCAGCAGAGCGCACCGTTCGTTGGCTTGTTCGTTGTAAAACTGAGATGGACAGACTCAATTCTTTGCCCGAAACTATCAATAAAAATCAGCTTTTATTCGGAATAAATCAGGGCGGAACGTATGAAGATCTGAGAATTGAACATATGCAAAAAATAGCCGAGCTCGACCTTGCGGGATATGCTATAGGCGGCCTTGCTGTCGGAGAGGCTACGGAAGATATGTACAGAATTATTGATGTGGTTGAACCTCATATGCCTAAAAATAAACCGAGATATCTTATGGGAGTGGGCACTCCTTGTAATATACTTGAGGCAGTGCATATGGGAGTAGATTTCTTTGATTGCGTTATGCCGAGCCGTAATGCGCGTCACGGAAATCTTTTCACGTGGCACGGAAAAATGAATCTTTTAAATGAAAAATACGCAAAGGATTCACGTCCGTTTGATGAAAATTGCGGATGCTATGCGTGCAGAAATTACAGCCGTTCTTATGTGCGTCATCTTATAAAAGCTAAAGAGTCACTTGGAATGCGACTTGCGGTTGCACATAATTTGTATTTCTATAATAATCTTACGAGAGAAATAAGAAATGCGCTTGACGGTGGATATTTTGAGAGCTTTTATCAGAAATACAGAAATATTCTCGGAGAGAGAAGTCAAAGCTGAATATTAATAACTTAAAGAGGTCTTTGGTGTTATGGTAAAAAAAGAATTATTAGAGGAAGTACTTTATACCGCTCTTGAAAAGGGTGGAGATTTTGCCGAAATATTTTGCGAGCATACTCGGTCAAACGTGCTTTCTTTCGTGGACGGAAAGATCGATAAAATCAACGATAATGTGCTTTCGGGGGTAGGTATAAGAGTTTTTCTCGGTGAGAGAACTGTTTATGCATCAACGTCGGATATTTCAAGAGAAGGTCTGCTTCTTTGCGCAAGCTCGGTAGCTGATGCGCTTTCTGAGGGAAAAGCTCCTATTTCGATATGCTTGAACAGACGTTCGGTAATCGATATCCATCCTGTAAAAATCGATCCGGTAAGAGCGGAACTTTCACAAAAGAGTGATATCCTTCGTTCGGCTTGCTTTTCGGCTAAGGAATACAGTCAGTTTATTTCTCAGGTAAGCGGAAGTCTTGCTTCGGTCGAACACGAAATTCTGGTTGCAAATTCCGAAGGATTGCTCTGCGGAGATACACATACAAGAACTCGAATTGCCGTAAGTGCAGTTGCAAGCGATAATGGAGAAAATCAATCGGGATCTGCTTCACCGGGTCGTGGAATGGGACTTGAAATGTTCGAAACGGTATCGCCTGTTGAAGCGGGAAAACGTGCAGCAGAGCAAGCGATGATAAATCTCCGCGCAGGATACTGCGAAGCAGGGCAGATGACGGTAGCTATAGAAAACGGATTTGGCGGAGTGATCTTCCACGAGGCGTGCGGACACTCGCTTGAAGCTACTCAGGTCGGTGTAGGTATGTCCGAAATGTGCGGAAAGCTCGGACAGAAGATAGCGAATGAAAAGATAACGGCTATCGATGACGGAACTATACCGGGCGCTTGGGGCTCTTCGAATATTGATGACGAGGGAAATCCAACGCAAAGAAACGTTCTTATCGAAAAAGGTGTTCTGAAAGGATATATGGTCGATAGACTCGGTTCACGCAGAATGAATATGCCGATGACGGGTAACAGCCGCAGACAGAGCTATGCGTATGAACCTACTTCACGTATGACTAATACTTTTATTGATAACGGTCCCGATAAAAATGAGGATATAATAGCATCTATAGAATACGGTCTGTATGCAAAGCAGATGGGCGGAGGTTCGGTAAATCCGCTTACAGGTGCATTTAATTTTGCGGTTACAGAAGGATATATGATCCGTAACGGAAAGATATGTGAACCGGTAAGAGGCGCATCCTTGATCGGAACGGGTTCTAAAATACTTCAGGATATAGATATGGTAGGTCAGAATCTTGAGAGGGGTCAGGGAATGTGCGGTTCAAGCAGTGGAAGCATTCCAACCGATGTAGGTCAGCCCTTGATAAGAGTTAAAAAGATCACGGTCGGCGGAAGATGAGGAGGAAGCATAGATGGATTTTAATTCTGTAAAACAATATCTGTTTGATGCTGCGGTAAATGAAGGACTCGAGGAATATGAAGTGTTTTTTATGGAGTCCTCGGGTATAGCAGCGGAAACTCTTAAAGATGAAATATCTTCCTTTTCTTCAACGGTAAGCGGCGGCATATGTTTCCGCTGTATAGTTGACGGAAGATTTGGCAGCGCTTCTACCGAGCTTTTTACAGAGCAGGAAATGAAAGAGCTTGTAAAAAGAGCGATAAATAATGCAAAGCATATCGAAAATAATGACAAGGCTATAATCTTTAAAGGTTCTGCGGACTATCAGAAAATTTCTCCCAAAATAATTCCGCAAAAGACTGCGGCAGAAATAAAGGATATCGCGCTTGATCTTATAAACAAGACCTATGCAGAGAGTGAATATATAACAGAAGGAACTCAAACCTACGCAGTGCAGGATAAGACTAAAATGGTCCTTATGAATTCTCACGGACTTTCGCTTGAAAACGAAGTCAGCGTCGGCGGCGCATTGGTTCAGGCTGTTATAGCAAAAGACGGGGAGTCGCAATACGGCGGAGATATCGTTGCAGGATTTGAAGCGGCAGAACTCGATAAGCTTCCCGCAGAGGCTATAAAAGAAGCTCTTTTAAAGGTTGGAGCAAAAGAGATCCCAACGGGTAAATACGATATAATAATAGACGGAAAACAGATGAGGGCGCTTCTTTCTGCTTTTTCATCGGTATTTTCGGGAAGAAATGCATATCTTGGACTTTCACTTCTTAAGGGTAAAGAAGGCGAAAAAATAGGCGCAGAATGTCTTACACTTGTTGACGATCCTTTTTATGCGGAAAGCCCGATGCAAACAGCATTTGACGGAGAGGGCGTTGCAACTTACAGAAAGAAAGTAATAGAAAACGGTATTCTCAATACCTTACTTTACGATCTGGCATCTGCGGATAAGGTAGGAAAAGAAAGCACAGGCAACGGTTTGCGCTCAAGCTACGCATCATCGGTTTCTATTTCACCGTATCATTTTTATATAGAGGGCGGAGAAGTAGATGACGAAGAACTCTTCAAAAAGCTGGGTAACGGTATTTATATTACCGAATTTAAGGGGCTTCACGCAGGAGCAAATTCGGTTACGGGTGATTTTTCGATCGAAAGCTCTGGCTTTGAAATAAAAGACGGAGTGATAGGAGATGCGGTAAAATCTTTTACTGTAGCAGGTAATTTCTTTGAGCTGCTTTTGAATATCGAAGCATTCTCGAATAACGTAAACTTCGGATTCCCCTCGGGATATACCGTTTACGGAGCACCGAATACTCTTATAAGAGGCGCTTCCGTTGCAGGAACTTAATTTAAGCTATTGACAAGTATATTCTTGTGTGATAAAATATACTTTGTTAAATATTAAACGTTTATACGCAGCCAGCGTATAGAAAGGACAAATAAAATGAAAAACACAGAAAAAACAATGGAGAAAATAGTTGCTCTCTGTAAAACAAGAGGATTTATTTTCCCGGGCTCGGAGATCTATGGCGGACTTGCAAATACTTGGGATTACGGCCCGCTCGGAGTAGAGCTTAAAAATAACGTAAAAAAAGCTTGGTGGAAAAAGTTTGTTCAGGAAAATAAGTATAACGTAGGACTTGATGCCGCTATTCTTATGAATCCTCAGACTTGGGTAGCTTCAGGACACCTTGCAGGCTTCGCAGATCCTCTTATGGACTGCCGTGAGTGTCACGAGCGCTTCAGAGCAGATAAAATAATCGAAGATTGGTGCGCAGAGAAGGGATATGTTCTCGAAAAGCCGATAGATGCGTTTTCTCAGGCAGAGATGAAGGCTTTTGTTGATGAGCATGAGATTCCTTGTCCCACTTGCGGAAAGCATAATTTTACCGATATACGTCAGTTCAATCTTATGTTCAAGACATTTCAGGGTGTAACGGAAGATGCGAAGAATACCGTATATCTCCGTCCCGAAACAGCGCAGGGTATATTTACGAACTTTGTAAGTGTACAGAGAACTACCAGAAAGAAGCTTCCTTTCGGTATCGCTCAGATAGGAAAATCATTCCGTAACGAGATCACTCCCGGTAACTTTATATTCCGTGTTCGTGAGTTTGAACAGATGGAGCTTGAATTCTTCTGCAAACCCGGAACTGACCTTGAGTGGTTCAGCTATTGGAGAGGCTTCTGCCGTGATTGGTTGCTTGCAATCGGTCTTAAGGAAGAAAATATAAGACTTCGTGACCACGATCCTGAGGAGCTTTGCTTCTATTCCAAGGCAACTACCGACTTCGAGTTCTTGTTCCCATTCGGTTGGGGCGAGCTTTGGGGTGTTGCTGACCGTACCGATTATGACCTTACTCAGCATCAGAATACTTCGGGTAAGGATCTTACTTATTTTGATCCCGAAACTAATGAGCATTATATTCCTTACGTAGTAGAACCCAGCCTTGGTGTTGAGCGTACCGTTCTTTCGGTGCTTTGCGATGCGTATGACGAAGAGATAGTTGACGCAGAAAAGAATGATACCCGTGTTGTGATGCATTTGCATCCTGCACTTGCTCCGTTTAAGGCAGCAGTTCTTCCTCTTTCAAAGAAGCTTTCTGAGAAGGCAGAGGAGATATTCTCGGATCTTACAAAGTACTTCAGTGTAGATTATGATGAAGCAGGCTCTATCGGTAAGAGATATCGCCGTCAGGATGAGATAGGAACACCTCTTTGTATAACGTATGACTTCGATTCCGAAGTTGATAACTGTGTTACTGTTCGTGACAGAGATACTATGGAGCAGGTAAGAATACCGATCTCTGAGCTTCGTG
>CALAXC010000043.1 GCA_937894775.1 uncultured Clostridia bacterium | reverse complement strand
GCACGGTAGGTTTCAAGCTCGCCGTGCTCTTTTGCAAAAGTCGCAGAAAAGATATACACGGGAAGATTGCGAAGTGCTTCACGCTGAGCTTCGATGTTTTTATCGGCTCGGCTTTCAATGCACCCTCTGATCGTGTCCATGTGGTCGCCCTCGATTTTCTCAAAGTCGTGGAAGACTTCATCTAAAGGCGACGGCGAAGCAAGTAACGCTTTTGCACGTTCATCACTTAGATCGTGATACTCCAACGCAAGAACAATGTCCTCACGCATAACGTACTCATAGGCGTGGTTTAAGATTTCATCGGGCGGCTGCGTGAGCAGCCACCCTTTGAATTTTTCCTGTTCGGCAAAGAGCTTTTTGTAAAGCTCGGTATTCAATTCTTCATTGGTCATCAAAGCACCTCCTCTTTGTGTTTCTTGGTCGGCTCTGTCTTGCTCGGCTTATCGTAGGAATGGAGCTTCTGCAGGACAGAGGGTTTTGCAGATTTGGCAACTTCGCCCCTTGGCGGAGCTTCTTCTGCCAACGCTTCAAGCGGTGTCTTATCGTCGATGTTCAGAGCGATGTTGAGTTCGGCAAGTCTCGCAGATTTCACTCGCAGCTCGTTCTCCTGTGGGAACGGTTTGCCAAGCTCTTGCTTTGCGGTCTCCATCTGAGAATACAGACTTTCTAACTTGCTTTGAACTGTCGCAAGGCGTTCAGCCATGCCATTCAGAGCGTTATCAATTCTCGTCAAATTACCACGAGGATCTTTGCCGAGAGTTACACGGTGGGTCATCTGTCCTTTGAGGGTCAGAACGTAATCACGCCCGAAGTCCTCCAAGGTCAGCGACATTTGGAATCCACGGTAGCTGCCGATCTGTACGGGGTCTAATCCCTTTACGTCCTTAAAGGCATCGACCAAGGCGGCACCGGCGTTCTCCTTATCGGTCAGCACGTCGCCACGAACCGTCATACCGGCAAAGCCGTCAACGGGGTGCGGATGCTCGGCAAGGGTTTTCATATCGGCTTCAAAGCCTGCGATAAATCCTTTGCTCTGCTCAATCTGTTCGGGGAAATAACGCAAGAGATTATCTTCCAAACGGTACTGCTGACTTTGGTGGTTTGCTTTCATCAGCTTCAAGCGAGCCACGTCAACATCCAAGTCCATCTTTTCCTTAATGCGTTCATCACCGGCACAGAGCGCCTTGATCTCTGCATAGGACAATGCGGTTTCGTCGATATCGTCGCAGGACCGCACCGGAGATTTGGAGGTCATGATCTGAGAGATAAACTTCTGCTTGTTCTCAAGGGTCTGCCACAGATACGCATCGAAGGTTGCCTCCGTCACATAGCGGTAGATGTGAACTTCGGGGTTCATATTGCCTTGACGGATGATACGACCGGAACGCTGTTCCAAGTCGCCCGGTCTCCACGGCGCATCGAGGTCATGAAGTGCGATAAGCCTGTCCTGGACATTCATACCGGCACCCATTTTGAAGGTCGAACCCATGAGCACTCGCACCTGACCGGAACGGACTTTGGAGAAGAGCTCCTTCTTACGAGCTTCGGTATTGGCTTCGTGGATAAAGGCGATTTGTTCCCGTGGGATGCCTCTGGCAACGAGTTTTTCACGAATATCATCGTACACGGTAAAACCGGCCTCTTCCTCAACGCCGTCTTTCTCTGCAAGCATTTCAAGAGCGCGGATCTCCGGACTGTCGAGGTTGCCTGCAGGGGCTTTGGCTGCTCTCTTGGAGCCTGTGTTTTTCGGTGTGGAAAGGTCACAGAAGACAAGCTGTGTCAGCTTGTTCTCGTGTCCTTCCTCCCAAATGCGGTGAATGTTGTCCACGCACATGTTGACCTTACTGGTCGGCTCGTCGGGCAGGTTGGGGTTAATGATACGCTGATCCAAGCCGAGCTTGCGTCCATCCGAGGTGATCTTCAGCATGTTATCGACCGAAGCATCTACGATACCGGCGTGGACTTTGGCAGCGCGTTCGGACAGTTCCTGCACCATAGCCTGCTGAATGTCAGTAGGCTGCGCCACTTCGTTGTGGTAGATTGGGGTCGGAGTCGGCAAGTTGAGCTGATCGGCGGTTTTGATATCTGCCGCTTCTTTGAACAGGTTCATCAGTTCGGGCAGATTGAAGAACTTCGCAAAGCGAGTTCTTGCACGGTAGCCCGTGCCCTCCGGTGCAAGCTCAATGGCTGTCGTTGTCTCTCCAAAAGTGGAAGCCCAACAATCGAAGTGTGCCAAGCCTTTGTTGCGGATGGTGTCATGCTGCAGGTAACGCATCATCGTGTACAGCTCCGTCATGGAGTTGCTGACGGGCGTTCCCGTTGCGAATACAACGCCTCGGCTGTCGGTCAGTTCGTCGATGTAGCGGCATTTTAAGAGCATATCAGAGGACTTCTGTGCATCGCTGGTCGAAAGACCTGCCACATTCCTCATTTTGGTGTAGAGGAACAAATTCTTAAAACTGTGTGCCTCGTCAACGTAGAGACGGTCAATGCCGAGCTGCTCAAAGGTGATAACATCGTCCTTGCGGCCAAGCATATAGATATAGCCGTCTTCGTCGATGTAACCCAGGTCTTTAGTATAGATAAATCCGTCAGCCATTGCTTCTTCCGTCAGCTGAGGAGCTTTCCAGTATCCCTTCATGTTGATGGATCCGGAGCTTGCCAGGAAGCCCGGCTCGTCAAATGTTGCAGTTGCAGTGATGTCGTTTCTGTTTTCGTCAACAACGATGAACTGAGCATTTACAGCAGGCTTACCGATACATCCCGGTTTACCGGAAGTTTCATTGAAGTCCAGCAGGCAGGAGCAGCCGGCTTCAGTGCTTCCATAAAAGTTATAAAGACGTGTGTTCGGCAGGATGCGTGCCAGGTGTTCTTTGTCGTTTTCAGGCAGCGGAGCGGAGCCCAGCTGGATGTAGTCCATAACGTCAGCATAGTCGCCGAGACGGTCTTTGGACAGTTTGAAGATGATGGACAGGTGGTACCTGTGGATGTACAGTCTCACATTCGACGCAAGGCACAAAGCATGAAAGTATTCAATCAAAAATATAGAAATCATATGGCAATTCGCATATCATTAGACGGCTTAAGTTTCACAAAGGGAATCCTCAATATTCCACTTTATGGGTTGTGGAATTTCTGAAAGCTACAAGCCGAGCCACAACGTAAAATGGGATATCCGGTGGGAGTTTACTCACACAAGGG
>CALAXC010000042.1 GCA_937894775.1 uncultured Clostridia bacterium | reverse complement strand
CCTTCTTGCCAGTCTTGTCGATAAGCTTCAGCAGAGTTTCCGTAAAGCCTGCATCTGCCTGCTTGAGCATATCTTCCAAGGACATTGCTTTGGATGCCGCCATAGGCGCACAAGGAAGCATTTCCTCTTGCAGACATCTGCTTTCGCAGATTTCCATATCCCGGCGGCGTCGAACCCTGGGACGGTTCTCCTCTACCGCACCATAGGCGGCAAAGGTACACGCATCCACATAATGCTGATCTATGTAACTGGCAACACTTTGGAACAGCTTTTCTGACAGCTTGAAAGATGTGCGGTCAAAAACTACCAGGTAGATCTGCATCTCGTGCTCCAGCAGAAATTCACTGAATGCGGAAATAGCGATCTGCAACGCCTTATCCTTGGGGAAGCCGTAATTTCCGGTGGAGATCAGCGGGAAAGCAATGGACTGGCAGTTGTGTTCCAAGGCCAGACGCAAAGAATTCTCGTAACAGCTGCGCAGATACCCTTCTTCTCCATAGCTGCCACCGTCCCACACAGGGCCAACGGTATGTATCACATATTTTGCCTGCAGGTTAAATGCCGGTGTGATGGCAGCCTGACCCATATCAATATGACCGATTTCCTGCCGTGCCTGCAAAAGACCCGGGCCTGCAGCCTCATGGATCATAGAATCCGTACCCAGACCGATAACCGCCCGGGGATTGGCTGTATTAACGATGGCATCCACAGCCATCTTTGTTATGTCGTTTCGTACAATTTCAAAAGGCATGTCCTCACCACCTCTTTGATGCATTTGTTTATATATCGTATCACATTTTGCAAAGGCTTACAAGTGATATCCAGAAAACAGACGGCATATTGTAATCTCTGCAGAGCTGTGATAAAATGGGCATACGGTGAAAGCCGAATTTATTTTTTGGAGAATGCTGTTTGAAAAGAAACAACACCTTGGAGATTGTATTGTAAACGGGAGGTTTGCAAATACATTCTCGCAATCCTCTCGTATCTTGGGCGTCAACGATTTATGAAAGGATTTTAAAATGAACAATTTGACGATACGTTTGGAAACAGAAAAAGACTACAGAGCAGTAGAAGAACTTACCCGTGAGGCGTTTTGGAACGTCTATAAACCCGGTGCAGACGAACATTATTACGTACATCAGATGCGAAATCACCCCGACTTCATACCTGAACTTGCATTTGTGCTTGAACTTGACGGCAAGATTGTCGGCAACATTATGTACACGAGGGCTTGGCTTGAAGATGAGAATGGTGAGCGCAAGGAGATACTCTCCTTCGGACCGCTTTGCGTTGCACCTGAGTATCAGAGGCAGAAGCTCGGCAAAATGCTGATTGAGCATTCCTTTGAGGTAGCTCGCAAGATGGGCTATGATGTCAACATTAACTTCGGCAATCCGGGTAACTATGTCAGCCGTGGGTTCGTGAGCTGTAAAAAGAAGAATGTAAGTTTTGTAGTGGACGGTAACTTCCCAACAGCACTTCTTGTCTGTGAACTTATTCCCGGTGCGCTTGACGGCAAAAAATGGATGTATATCCCCAGTACCGCCGCCGATTGCTGTGAGGATACCGCCGCAGCCCAGGCATTCGACGCCACTTTCCCACCAAAGGAAAAGAAGTGGATGCCGAGCCAAGAGGAGTTCTATATCTATAGCCATTCTTCGGTAGTCCGATAAACGTAAAAAACGCCGCTGAGGAGTTTCGATTCCTCAGCGGTTGCTTTATCTTTTCTTATAAATTACAAGTTCAGGATTTTCGCCGTTTTCTTCATAGGTACAAACAAGTAAGAAATCCATATTTGCGGCGATACCGAAACAGCGATCACCGCCGAATTCACATTCAAGCTGATTGCCGAGATATGTTGCATTATCATCAAGAAATTTGACGGTTTGACCGTTTGGGAGGCGGTATTCAAGGTTAATGTATCCGCCCACGAGCGCATTAAGTTTTTCAACCTTTGGCATTCCTTCAATATGTAACTCATTAAATTCATTGATAAGTTGTTGCTTGAATTCTTCAAACTTTTCTGCCCCGCCGAGGTATTTATACTGTTTCCAATAATCAAGTTTAGGTAACATATCCTTCATATACGCACGAGCCTGCTCAGAAGAAAAGTGCTCATTTGCCATATTCTGCACGCAGACCTCTATTAAATCGTCCATATTATGATACATATATTCACCGTCTGCATAGCACCATTTGCAGTATTCTTCATTGAAAAAGCCGTCTTTTTCGCGACTTGTATTAGAATCTTCAAGAGGCATACCGCAACATTGACAAATTAGTTTTTGCGGAGAGCCGAGAAGCGTGTTGATAGATACATCAAATAGTTTTGATAACAGTTTTAAAGTTTCAGTATTCGGTGTAGTTTCACCGTTTTCCCAACGAGAAACCGCCTGACGGGTTACAAATACTTTTTCCGCAAGTTCGTCCTGTGACATACCTTTTTTTGTTCTCAGTTCGAGAATAATATCTTTAGTTTCCATAAATTATCACCTCGCATTTATTATACTGTGGTCCATAATCATAAACAAGCAACTCGCTGTTGCTGTGAGTTCGGCATTTTGAAATTTGACAACTTAACCATAGTATTTGTCTATTCCGCCAAAACCGACAATCAACTTTCCACCACGAGTCTTTTTAATAAAACTTTCAAGACGTTTTTTAAATTCATCAGGGCGTTTTCTTGCTGCATCAATGTAAGCAATGCGAATGCGTTTGTATGGCTCGGATAATTTCGCATAGTTTTCCCACGCAACAACGTCTGCTTTTATGGCATCAACGATATCATCAGGAAAAATATACGGTGTACGAATCAAAGGCAATACACTATCTCTTATGCTTGGATGAAGCATCCCCTGTCTTTCAAGCCAAATCAGTCTTTCTATATTCGGGCGTGAATACGGACTACCTTTCTTTCTCGGTGTAAATCGCTGTGCACGATGCGTAGGGTCAATGTGTTTTATGGTACTATCAATCCAACCAAAGCATAGTGCCTCTTCTACTGCATCATTATAGGAAAGCGCTTTATCACCTGATTCCTTCATTGGAAATACAAACCATATTTCACTCTCCGTTTCAAAGTGTTCAGCAAGCCACTTTCGCCATATATCTCGTTCACTTGTATAAAATATGTTCATTCTCTCATCCCTACAAATTTGGAATTACTACTTCTTTTTCTTCGGATTGGGAAGATCGTCATACATCGCTTCAAACAGTTCTTTGAGGAACGCTCTATCGTCAATGTTATCTACCAGAAGCATATCTTTGGCACCATCGTACGGTGGAGCGTATGTAGCATTCGGCATCAGCTGCACCGCACTTGGTACGGGTTTGACGAGCAGACGATCATCGCAGAGGTAGGCGGCAATCTTGCCGTTCATATAAACGATATATTCGCCCATCATCTGGCGATGGGCGATGCCCTCTACATCGGATAACTGATCTAATATAAAAGCCAGGTATTCTTTGCTTGTAGCCATAACATTTCTCCGTTGCAAATTTGATGTGAATATTATATCATTTTTCGCACCTTTTCTCAATCCCTTTTTCTTTGTCTACTGCGGTGCAAAATTTGTTTCGCCTTGAGATTCGGTAGTTTTTCTGATATAATTAAAATACCACTTGACAAACGAAATTTTTGCAGTATACTATAACGATTTAACAAACGATGTTAAATGGACGGGTTGGGGAGAAAAAGGAGAAAATTATGTACGAATATGTAACAAGAAAAGAATACCAACCTGTGCGGCTTGAACTTGAGGAGATCATCCGAAAAGTTCATCACTACATGAGAGATAAACACGATCTCACATTTCAGCACAAACTGATCGGAAGTGGGAGCAGACATTTGGTTACACGCATAAAAGGCGGAAATAAAGGTTTTGACTTCGACTACAATTTCATCTTACCGCACCCGGGTGAAGGCTACCACTGGAAAGCGAGTGTAATAAAAAACCAATTCACAGAAGCATTGAAGTTTGCTTTAAAAGGGACGAAATATTCAAACCCTCAAGACTCAACTTCTGCCATCACAATTAAAGTGGTTGATCGAAATAATTCATCTGTTTCACACAGCTGCGATTTTGCAATCATCTATTATTCAGAGGAAGAGGATTTTAACGGTTACTACTATCTTAAAAACTGGAAAAGACAAAACCGATATTCCTTTGAACAGCGAATTTCAAGTTCTAACATAGACGAAAAACTTGACATTATCCTTTCTTACCCAAATGGTTGGGATATGATTAAAGATGAATATATAAAACTGAAAAATCGAAACAAAGATATCAACAAGGCCAGTGTGGAAACTGTCCTCAGTCTTGCAAAGGTGCTGGGATGTACCATTGAGGATCTGATTGAACGATAAACCACCAATTATCCCGAATCAGAGTTTAGCAACAAAAGAGGAATCACCCATGAGTTTTACGGACCCCCTAATCAATGAACATATATCCCAGCAGAAGCTTCTGGTTCCGGAGAACTTCCCCGGTGCACCTCTGCTCCCAGGCAACACCGTGGATATTGATACCATCCAAAGCCAGTGGTTCTATTGTGACAAATACCAGACCGCCGGCCAATGGATTTGCAGCGGTGGCAAAGTTGCAACCGTCTTCTATCACAACGGGAAGCAGTATTGCCTCCCCTTCCGGGCGATTTTCAAACCAGATATGCTGTACTGGTTGAAGGAATCTGCAATTCTTCAAATGGAAGATGCCATTGAGGAAGATATGTTGCAGAAATCCGGATTCGAGGAATGGTAATCCGAATATCCCTCTTCGTAATTATCGTTTTTGGATAATCCATTTTCGACTATCATCTCATTTTACCCGAAAAATCTGACCCCACTTTGACCCCAACGCAGGCCTTCAGGATCAGATACGCTCAGAAACACCTGATTTTTTACCTTTACAAGCCCCGAGCCCGCATAATTGTCTATCACCTCAACAACGGTACACTTCTCACCTGCAATCGTTTCAACCGTTAACTCGGAATTATTCTTCCTTTTATATATAAAAATAAAGCATACTGTCTTTCTTCACGACATACAGAATTCTCTCCATCAAAATAATTTATCAAATCCATATTTTCTCTCCTTTAAGTATGATTAGTTATACTAATCATACTAAATGGAGGCGCTTATGAATTGTCCTGATGGAAAGTTTGCATGGATAGTGAAAATAGGTGAGAAGGGTCAGTTTGTCATACCCAAGGAAGCGCGTGATGCTTTCGGCTTCAAACCGGGTATGGAGATACTCGTTCAGGTGGTCAAATCACCCATCAGTACCAAAGGCGCACGCGTGACTACCGATATATCCATCCCGGGCCGCTTTCTGGTATTGATGCCGTACAGTGAACATATCGGATTGTCTTCCAGGATTGAAAGTATTACGGAACGCGACCGTCTGAGAAAGATGCTGGAAGGTTTTGAACTTCCGGAGGGAATGGGGTTGATATGCCGTACCGTCGGCGCCGGAAGAAAAGCCAACTTTTTCAAAAACGATCTGGGAATACTGCTGGATTACTGGCACAAGATCGAAGAGGATATGGAAAAAATCAAAGAACTTGAAACCGGCGGAAATCTTTATGGAAACGGCGAAAAGGCAAGGCCCGCCTTTCTTTCGGATATAAGTTTGAGCACCGTTGAGCACGACGCCCCTTATATTTCCGAAAGCGAGCGTGCTCACGCTCTTAAAAACCCTTCTGGAAAAACCTTTTCC
>CALAXC010000041.1 GCA_937894775.1 uncultured Clostridia bacterium | reverse complement strand
AGGCGGAGCTTGAGCTGGAGCTTGCACGCGGTGCTGTGAGAAAAAGCGCTAATGACGCAATGCAGGATATTAACAGAATGATAGATACCGCCGCCGAAGAGGCATCGGCAGAAATATCCTCCGCGGCTCACGAAGCAGAGGACGCGGCAGCGAGAATGAACGGAGAAATAGCTGAAAAGAGTAATAAAGTTGTCAACAAAGTTTCTCACATCAGGTCTGTGCTGGGAGCAGACGTTGAAAACAGAATTGCTCAAATGAGCTTTGATGAGCAGATACTTACCAAAACGCCCGTCACGCCAAAGCAGAGTGAATCAAAAGTCCCTCCTTCATCAAAACACCCCAAGTCCGCCAAAAGTTCTGTTTCGCAACAAACCAAAAAGGGCTTTGCTCTATCTTCTGTATTCGGGTTTAAAAAATAAATGAACATAGGCGAAAAAATAAAGGACCTTAGACGAGCCAAACGCATGACTCAGGCAGAGCTTGCGGGGGAAATGATTACTCGAAATATGCTCAGCCGAATCGAAAACGGAAGTGCGCTTCCATCGGTCCCTACGCTCGTTTATCTTGCCGAAAAGCTCGGTGTGCCTGCGGGTTACTTGCTTGCAGAGGAAAGCGGCGATTTTCAATATTTGAAAATGAACGCAATATCAGATATTCTCCGCGCGTACAATAACGGAGAATACGAAATTTGCAGGGATATGTGCCGTAAATTGGGCGGAACCGACGACGAGATAAATTTCCTTATCTGCCTGTCCTCTTACGGTATCGCCAAGGAGGCTTTTGGAGCGGGAGCGCTTGGCGAAGCTTGCGAGCTTTTTGATGAGGTCTGCAGATCGTGTAAAACTACCTCGTACCCTACGGCACAGATCAAATCGTCCGCGCTTGCTTATCTGGAATTTATGAATAAGATATCCCCGTCTTTCTATTCGGAACAGCTTTCTTTAAATGAGGAAGGATTCAAAGGCTCGGATGATTCGTTCGGCAGATATTACGTCCTTATGAAAGCTTTTGAAGGGGACGTAGAAATAGCCAAAATCCTAGCAAAAGCATACCTTGCCAAAAACAAGGATACTTCCGACGGAGATGCGATCTATTTGGCTCATATTCAGGCAAAATTATTAATGCTCAGCGGTGATCATCGCGAGGCGGTGCGCGTTTTGCGTACAGCTCTTTCGTCGGGCGAGGATATGCCGGCACCCGTTATGTATTTTATTTTCAACGAGCTTGAAGCGGCGTGCAAAGAGCTTCTTGACTATAAAGGTGCGTATGAATACTCAAACGGAAAGATCGCGCTTATGGAGAAGTTTTTAAGATGAAGTTGCAACTAAAATGCTTCTTGTTTGCTGTTTTGTTGATCTTTTCGGTTTGCTTAGCTTGCGGCTGTTCCGATTACTCGCGCCCCAATGAGGATACTGAGTTTTATGGCGGAGATCTTTTAACCCCCGAGGATGTTCAAAGCATCGTTGACGCTGTGTCCGAAGCTCATACGGAGAAATATTCCACAGAGACGGATGAAAACGGCGAGCAGATAGTTTTTTGGACAGAGGGCGGCAAAGTTTGGCACGTAAGTTACCGATGCCCTACCGTAAAAAGAGCAACCGGTGTGATTCAGGGAAGTGAGGACGAGGCTCTCGCCGCGGGCAAGGCACGCCCTTGCTCGATATGCTCCGAAAATGAATAAAAAACCGTAACTTAGATAATAAAAACAATACCGCCGAGAGCGCCATTTGGTCGCTCTCGGCGATTTCGTTATAGACTAATTCATAAATTTATGATATAATTATTTCAGAAATATTCCAAAACCAATTAACCGATACACTCTCGCTGACACTATATAAGTGAAAGCTTTCAAAACACAGGAGAACAACTATGACCGACAAAAGAGCATCTGAATTGCTATCTGAAAATCTGACGGCAATTTACGGCTACGCTTTTTCTAAGCTCTATGATAAAGATAAAGTTGACGACCTTGCATCCGAAATCGTTTATGAGATCATCGTTTCGGCTCGTAACTTGCAAAACGAGGAAGCCTTTTGGGGCTTTGCTTGGAAGATCGCTGAAAACACGTTCCGTCGCTTTATCCGTAAGAGTCAGCTTGCCGCACGGAACGTAGAACTAACAGAAGAAAACATAGGTGTGTACGACCTCTCTCCGGAGCAGGAATACATAGAAAAAGAAACCGCAAGTGAGGAAATATATCTGCTTCGCCGCGAGCTTTCTCTTTTGAAGAAAACACACCGTGAGGTCTGCGTTGCTTATTACGTCGATAACAAAAGTTGTTCTCAAATCGCAAAAGAGCAAAACATCAGCATGGAAATGGTAAAATACCATTTGTTTAAGACGCGCAAATTATTGAAGGAAGGTATCGGTATGACGAGAACACTTGGAGAAAAAAGCTACAACCCCGGAACGTTCAGGCTTGACTTTTGGGGAGATTGGAACAAATATTACGATCTTTTCAGACGCAAGCTTCCCGGATCTATCGTGTTGGCCACATATTATGAGGCTATGACGCCGGAGGCACTTTCGATGGAGCTGGGAGTTTCTATGCCTTATCTTGAGGAAGAAATTGAGATTTTGGAAAAAGCAGGCGTGCTGAAAAAGGTCGGGGAGAAGTATCAGGCAAACATCGTGATCCTGACGGATGCCTATGAAAAGGAATTTGTCAAGAACACTTCCGCTATCTACACCGACGTTGCAAGATCGGTATTTGATAAAGCAGTAAGTCTTTTGCCACAGATCCGTGCGCTTGATTTTCACGGTAACGATTACGATGATAATCGATTGCTGTTTGGTATCTTAAATCTTGCATTCATGAACGGTTATGGATTAACAAAAGAAAAGTCTCCCCTGGGTCCTCCCAACAAGCTTGCACTTGGTTGCAATGGTTGGATATTTGGATATGATAACGATTATGCAAATCATCATTTCCACGGGGTAACGATGGAAACGTGGAATAATAGCGGAACGGCATGGTACTCCGCAGAGAATTATAGGGTAATCAAACAGGCGCAGATGTATGACCACTATGATTTTCGTAACAAATCCGAGGCTTTGTGCGATGCGATTCTTGGGAAGGACGCAAACAGAGAGAATCCCACACTTCCGTGGTTGATCGAAAACAAACTTATTTTGTGTGAAAACAATAGGTTATCAGCGAACTTTACCGTTTTTGAGCGTGATATCTTTGATAAAGTCACTTGCATCCTATCGGATATCATTGAAGAAGTGGCAAACTGCATGATTGATATATCCGATAAAGCTGAGAAGATACTTGCCGAGCACGCTCCTGCTTCTCTCAAAGGACAGTGCGGAGATATTGCGAAGATCCATCACCGTCTTGACGTAGCAGCTTTCTTGTTGGAGGAGCTTATCAAAGAAAACAAACTGATTGTTCCGAACGAAAAAACACCTCTCTGTATTTGGGGTGTTAAAAACTAAATAGTTACCGCCGAGAGCGACCATTACGGTTACTCTCGGCGGTTCCTTCTTAAAATTTATTCTTCGTACACCAACACCACGGGCGGACAGCAGTAATCAACATTCTTCAGATGCAACCCCTTGCCATATGCTTCGCGCACAATAGACATCACAAAATAAGCAGTTGCTTCCATGTATCTAAAAAGCTCTGGAACTGATACAAGGTGCTTTGGAATAGGCGTTTTCAAAGAAGCAATAAAAGCCGTAAATTCTTCTCCTATCGCCGCTTTTATTTCTTCGGTTGCATTTTTAATCACCGCACATATTTCATCATATTCCGTTTTATTTAATACAGGAATTTTAACGCATAATTTATCCTCTGTATGCCCTATTACGCCCAACTCTTCAAGGGTGGGTATATAAGAAATAAACTCGTTGGGAATATCAGATGTTTCCAGTGAAATGCCGTCATAAATGCTCCACAACAGTGGAATAATATGCTTAAAATACAGTTCATATGCGCCACCGAAACGATGAGGGCTATCCCATAGCGTGGTGTCAAATTCATAAAGGCGGATACGCTTTGTTCGTCCGACGGATACTGCTTCCGATGTGCGATGACCTCCATGTATGCAGTACTCAGACGCATCCATGTACTCCTTTGTATTATATCCGGCATCAAAGGCTATTGCTTGAGCAAACCACCAACCGCCGTCTTTTCGCTTCGGAAACTTGGGAGATTCAATCTTGCCGGTTCCAAAATGCTGGAAATCTTGTAACGCCTTCAAAACGGCATATCTGTTAAGCTTTGTCCTTTCCTCGCTATCCATACTTTTTACGAAATCCATTTTGGAAATCTTATCGGACATTTTTTCGACAATGTTCCATACAGTATCAAACTGCTTGTGTGCAAAATTTTTCTGTGATTCGAAATTTTTTAGAATATCCTGCGCCTTACTGATAATGAAATCGGAATACACCTTACCGCTATCCATCTGTACCATCAGCTCGCCGTCTATGAGCTTTTTGACGATCGGCTCAATGTAAGCAGCAGGAATACCGATTGCTTTGGAAAGGTCACTGATTGTTATGGGCTTATCATATGCAATAATCAAAAGATTCTGTGCAATCAAATCCCCTTCTACAAGGGATATAGGCTCTCCCTTGAGTCCATCCGAGCCACCAAAAGAAAGATTTAATCTTCCGGGCAAATAGTTTTCTCTTGTTTCCATAGTTTCAAGTCCTTTCTTCATCTGATTACGACCTGCTGACAATCGGCTTTTTACCGTTCCTTCGGGTATACCAAGACCCTCGGCAATATCCGAAACACTTTGATTCCCAAAATAAAAGCGTATCAGAACCTCGCGTGTAATAAAGCTTAGATGATTTAGCTCCTTGCGAATCCTTGATGCTTCTTCTGAAGTGAAGTATTCGTCGTCTTGTTCTTCTGCAACTTCAATACTTTCGTCCAAACATACTGTAACGGGAGCTCGATACTTTTTTCTCAGGTTATCATTATGTTTATGGTAAAGCGTATTCGTGAGCCAAGTTTTAGGGTGTTCAATGGTTCCACCGCGGTGTATATAGGCAAAAGCCGCAAGCATTGTGTCACCTACAAGGTCTTCGGCATCATTTTGCGAGTTGCATTTTGATGTCGCAAGTCTTATCAGATAATCATAATATTGAATGATTTCCTCGTTTTTCATAAATTTACCTGCTTTCCGGAATGCTTTTGAACGTTCACCCATATAGTCGTAAAGATTTGATTTCGGTTCGAACTTGAAATGAGATTTTTATAATTATACCATAAAATTATGAATTAGTCTATAACAAAACCGCCGAGAGCGACCAAACGATGCTCTCGGCATATTTTATTACTTTTGAATAATAATCGTTGTTAGCGACTTCTTCTGATCTTCCGTGGGTTCTTTTAATTTACCGTTGGCAATCAAGGTTTTAATACAGTGCAGTATAAACCACCCATCACTATAAAAAGTATATTGGAGACCGTATTTTTTCATGGTTTGCAACTGTTTCGGGGTTTCTTTAAGAACTGCATCGACATACGCTTTTTTCAAATTTTCAAACTCGGTTCGATGCTTTTCTTTTATATGGTCACCGATCTCTATAAGCTGTCTGTTTATTTCTGCATCAGAAAGACAGAGGCAGCGGAATTTAATTTTATAGTCTCCCAAATCTTCACTGGAAATAAAACTGTCGCCAAATCCTGCGCTGACATCACTCAGCAATCCACGTTCCCGTGTCAGCACTGAAATATATCCTCTTTCACAAAGATACGCATAGCCTTCAGGGGATAAAGTATCACCATTCAAATAAATATTTAACAACGACAAATCATGATGGATGGTTCTCTGATAATCCTCATCGACACGTTTTTTCGACCATTCGGAATCAATCGTCCATACCTTGAATTTTTCACCAAAACCATTCCAACAAGGGCCGCAAAAACGTTTCATACTATCAAAGTACAGCGGAGATGCAACATCGTGCGGAATAATCGAAGCATAACAAATATTCTCCCCACCATCCGGTCGTGTGGTAGCGGCCTCCTCAAATGTTGTGCTCTCATCCATCAATTCACTGCCGCTCATAGCTGCAATGTACGGGATGAGTGCCCACAACATAAAGTTTTTGTCCTTAGGCGGATCATAAGTAAAGCTAAATGGTTCCGTCGTACCTCCCCATATTCTGCCATCATCCAATATTCCCGAATTTATCAGTTCATCAAACAATTCATTCGCAAATATGTCTGCTACCTTCAAATACATCTGATCGTGTAAATGATTAAGTTCGGTTGTGCTTTCCTCAAGCAGTATGTTGCAAAGATATTTGTCACCGATTTTAGTTAATAGTCCATATTCTTCAAGGCGTTCGACTTCATTTTCCACATATACGGGAGAAACTCCCAGTTCTTCTGCAATTTCATTGACTGTTTTGGCTTCTTTCAAAACTGCATATTCAATATTCTGCGCAATAAGGGAATCGAAAAATTTTGCGGGAGAGCCTTTCGTACCGACAGAACCGCTGAAACCGCACAAGTCAAATTTTATCGGATTAAATTTCAACTCACTTGTTTTTCTCATAGTATCCATACCTCGTTTCAATTCTTTTTTTGCTTCAAACAAGTGC